>NZ_LMOE01000005.1:0-505942 GCF_001423205.1 Acinetobacter sp. Leaf130 | reverse complement strand
CATAAAAAAACACCCTCAACTGTAAAGTTGAGGGTGTTTAGAATAATGAGCTGGCGATGACTTACTCTCACATGGGAAACCCCACACTACCATCAGCGCTAAGAGGTTTCACTTCTGAGTTCGGGAAGGGATCAGGTGGTTCACTCTTGCTATGGTCGCCAGCACAACTGGTATGGATACTTGCATTGGTCTTATTGGCTGCCGATGCGTTTTCCAAATCTTTACAGATGGGCTGATTGAGTCTTAATATTTTGTTCATTTTAGCTAAGCGTATAACTAAATCAAGTTGCTTTGCATATTAATGAATCGATTGATGCTTTATATACAACTGCTTGGGTGTTGTATAGTCAAGCCTCACGAGCAATTAGTATTGGTCAGCTTCACATATCACTATGCTTCCACATCCAACCTATCAACGTCCTAGTCTCGAACGGCTCTTTAGAGGACATAAAGTCCTAGGGAAATCTTATCTTGAGGTAGGCTTCCCGCTTAGATGCTTTCAGCGGTTATCCCTTCCGAACATAGCTACCCGGCGATGCGACTGGCGTCACAACCGGTACACCAGAGGTTCGTCCACTCTGGTCCTCTCGTACTAGGAGCAGATCCTCTCAAATTTCCAGCGCCCACGGTAGATAGGGACCGAACTGTCTCACGACGTTCTAAACCCAGCTCGCGTACCTCTTTAAATGGCGAACAGCCATACCCTTGGGACCTGCTTCAGCCCCAGGATGAGATGAGCCGACATCGAGGTGCCAAACACCGCCGTCGATATGAACTCTTGGGCGGTATCAGCCTGTTATCCCCAGAGTACCTTTTATCCGTTGAGCGATGGCCCTTCCATACAGAACCACCGGATCACTAAGACCTACTTTCGTACCTGCTCGACTTGTGGGTCTCGCAGTTAAGCGCGCTTTTGCCTTTATACTCTACGCGTGATTTCCGACCACGCTGAGCGCACCTTCGTACTCCTCCGTTACTCTTTAGGAGGAGACCGCCCCAGTCAAACTACCCACCAGACATGGTCCTCGCCCCGGATTACGGGGCAGAGTTAGAACCTCAACATTACCAGGGTGGTATTTCAAGGACGGCTCCATTGGAACTAGCGTTCCAACTTCAAAGCCTCCCACCTATCCTACACAAGTAAGGTCAAAGTTCAATGTCAAGCTGCAGTAAAGGTTCACGGGGTCTTTCCGTCTAGCCGCGGGTACACTGCATCTTCACAGCGATTTCGATTTCACTGAGCCTCTGCTGGAGACAGCGCCGCCATCATTATGCCATTCGTGCAGGTCGGAACTTACCCGACAAGGAATTTCGCTACCTTAGGACCGTTATAGTTACGGCCGCCGTTTACTGGGGCTTCGATCAAGAGCTTCGCTTACGCTAACCCCATCAATTAACCTTCCAGCACCGGGCAGGCATCACACCCTATACGTCCACTTTCGTGTTTGCAGAGTGCTATGTTTTTAATAAACAGTTGCAGCGGCCTGGTTTCTGTGGCTGTCATCAGCTCAGGAAGCAAGTTCCATCACCAACAACAGCGTACCTTCTCCCGAAGTTACGGTACCATTTTGCCTAGTTCCTTCAGCAGAGTTCTCTCAAGCGCCTTGGTCTACTCGACCTGACCACCTGTGTCGGTTTAGGGTACGATTCCTGTGTAACTGAAGCTTAGAGACTTTTCCTGGAAGCATGGTATCAGCCACTTCGCTGTACAAGTACAGCTTGCTATCAGATCTCAGCATAGAGCACCCCGGATTTGCCTAAGATGCATGCCTACTTCCTTTCACCTGGACAACCAACGCCAGGCTGACTTAACCTTCTCCGTCCTCTCATCGCATTACACAGAAGTATTGGAATATTAACCAATTTCCCATCGACTACGCCTTTCGGCCTCGCCTTAGGGGTCGACTCACCCAGCCCCGATTAACGTTGGACTGGAACCCTTGGTCTTTCGGCGAACGGGTTTTTCACCCGTTTTGTCGTTACTCACGTCAGCATTCGCACTTCTGATACCTCCAGCATACTTCTCAATACACCTTCATCGGCTTACAGAACGCTCCCCTACCACTTGACTTAAAAGTCAAATCCGCAGCTTCGGCACATAGTTTTAGCCCCGTTACATCTTCCGCGCAGGCCGACTCGACTAGTGAGCTATTACGCTTTCTTTAAAGGGTGGCTGCTTCTAAGCCAACCTCCTAGCTGTCTATGCCTTCCCACATCGTTTCCCACTTAACTATGATTTTGGGGCCTTAGCTGGCGGTCTGGATTGTTTTCCTCTTGACTACGGACGTTAGCACCCGCAGTCTGTCTCCCGGATAGTACTCATAGGTATTCGGAGTTTGCATCGGTTTGGTAAGTCGGGATGACCCCCTAGCCGAAACAGTGCTCTACCCCCTATGGTATTCGTCCGAGGCGCTACCTAAATAGCTTTCGGGGAGAACCAGCTATCACCAGGCTTGATTAGCCTTTCACCCCTATCCACAAGTCATCCCCTGGCTTTTCAACGACAGTGGGTTCGGTCCTCCAGTTAGTGTTACCCAACCTTCAACCTGCTCATGGATAGATCGCCTGGTTTCGGGTCTATACCCAGCAACTAAACGCCCTATTAAGACTCGATTTCTCTACGGCTCCCCTATACGGTTAACCTCGCTACTGAATATAAGTCGCTGACCCATTATACAAAAGGTACGCAGTCACCGAACAAGTCGGCTCCCACTGCTTGTATGCATGCGGTTTCAGGATCTATTTCACTCCCCTCACAGGGGTTCTTTTCGCCTTTCCCTCACGGTACTGGTTCACTATCGGTCAGTCAGGAGTATTTAGCCTTGGAGGATGGTCCCCCCATATTCAGACAAGGTTTCACGTGCCTCGCCCTACTCGTCATCATTATGTGTGCCCTTTCGTGTACGGGAATATCACCCTCTACGTTCGCACTTCCCAGAGCGTTCCACTAAAACACACATAACTTAATGGGCTGATCCCCGTTCGCTCGCCGCTACTAAGGGAATCTCAATTGATTTCTTTTCCTAAGGGTACTGAGATGTTTCACTTCCCCTCGTTCGCCTTGCAACACTATGTATTCATGTTGCAATACCTACCTTAAAGTAGGTGGGTTCCCCCATTCAGAAATCTCCGGATCAAAGGATATTTGCCGCCTCCCCGGAGCTTATCGCAGGCTATTACGTCTTTCATCGCCTCTGACTGCCAAGGCATCCACCACATGCACTTAATTACTTGACTATACAACCCCAAACAGTCGTTATTACCTACAAGGAGTAATAAGACATGATCAATGATTTCTCATCAATCTCTTACAGTTTGAAGTACTGTGTATTTAAACACTGTACAGCTTCAATCTAATTCATATACCAAAACGCTTGATTCAGTTAATTTGCTAGTTCTCAATTAACTCCAAGATCAGAATTACTTCCTCTCTTTTCATTATTGAGTGAACAATTTATTTCAGACTCAATTTTGCCAATCTGTTAATGAATAAACATGCCTTCGTCAGGTCATGCTTAATACCGTGATACTTAAATCACAGAAGTTAATAAACCAAGATCTTAATCTTTATTTACTAATTTCTGTAATCCGAACTTCTCTTAAGTTCTGGTGGAGACTAGGAGAGTCGAACTCCTGACCTCCTGCGTGCAAAGCAGGCGCTCTACCAACTAAGCTAAGTCCCCAGCTTACATCATCAGTTATGTATCTTCTTTTCTATAACTTCAACCAGTCAAAGTCATGGTGGGTCTGACAAGACTTGAACTTGTGACCCCACGCTTATCAAGCGTGTGCTCTAACCAACTGAGCTACAGACCCTCAGATACATCTATGAAGAACAACTTGTTGTGGATTCTTACCAATCGTCAATCTTTCGTTAAGGAGGTGATCCAGCCGCAGGTTCCCCTACGGCTACCTTGTTACGACTTCACCCCAGTCATCGGCCACACCGTGGTAAGCGTCCTCCTTGCGGTTAGACTACCTACTTCTGGTGCAACAAACTCCCATGGTGTGACGGGCGGTGTGTACAAGGCCCGGGAACGTATTCACCGCGGCATTCTGATCCGCGATTACTAGCGATTCCGACTTCATGGAGTCGAGTTGCAGACTCCAATCCGGACTACGATCGGCTTTTTGAGATTAGCATCCTATCGCTAGGTAGCAACCCTTTGTACCGACCATTGTAGCACGTGTGTAGCCCTGGCCGTAAGGGCCATGATGACTTGACGTCGTCCCCGCCTTCCTCCAGTTTGTCACTGGCAGTATCCTTAAAGTTCCCGACATTACTCGCTGGCAAATAAGGAAAAGGGTTGCGCTCGTTGCGGGACTTAACCCAACATCTCACGACACGAGCTGACGACAGCCATGCAGCACCTGTATGTAAGTTCCCGAAGGCACCAATCCATCTCTGGAAAGTTCTTACTATGTCAAGGCCAGGTAAGGTTCTTCGCGTTGCATCGAATTAAACCACATGCTCCACCGCTTGTGCGGGCCCCCGTCAATTCATTTGAGTTTTAGTCTTGCGACCGTACTCCCCAGGCGGTCTACTTATCGCGTTAGCTGCGCCACTAAAGCCTCAAAGGCCCCAACGGCTAGTAGACATCGTTTACGGCATGGACTACCAGGGTATCTAATCCTGTTTGCTCCCCATGCTTTCGCACCTCAGCGTCAGTGTTAGGCCAGATGGCTGCCTTCGCCATCGGTATTCCTCCAGATCTCTACGCATTTCACCGCTACACCTGGAATTCTACCATCCTCTCCCACACTCTAGCTAACCAGTATCGAATGCAATTCCCAAGTTAAGCTCGGGGATTTCACATTTGACTTAATTAGCCGCCTACGCGCGCTTTACGCCCAGTAAATCCGATTAACGCTTGCACCCTCTGTATTACCGCGGCTGCTGGCACAGAGTTAGCCGGTGCTTATTCTGCGAGTAACGTCCACTATCTGAAGGTATTAACTTCAGTAGCCTCCTCCTCGCTTAAAGTGCTTTACAACCATAAGGCCTTCTTCACACACGCGGCATGGCTGGATCAGGCTTGCGCCCATTGTCCAATATTCCCCACTGCTGCCTCCCGTAGGAGTCTGGGCCGTGTCTCAGTCCCAGTGTGGCGGATCATCCTCTCAGACCCGCTACAGATCGTCGCCTTGGTAGGCCTTTACCCCACCAACTAGCTAATCCGACTTAGGCTCATCTATTAGCGCAAGGTCCGAAGATCCCCTGCTTTCTCCCGTAGGACGTATGCGGTATTAGCATTCCTTTCGAAATGTTGTCCCCCACTAATAGGCAGATTCCTAAGCATTACTCACCCGTCCGCCGCTAAGTGATAGTGCAAGCACCATCACTCCGCTCGACTTGCATGTGTTAAGCCTGCCGCCAGCGTTCAATCTGAGCCATGATCAAACTCTTCAGTTAAAAATCATTTTGCACCTTATTAAAGACAAGATGCCAATTCTGGCTCATCAATTTTCTGACTTAAATTTCGCTCAAATAAACTTCGAGTAATTTAAACCAATCAATCAATGATAATATTTCGATCAATCAATCAGTAAAAATCCACACAAGTTGTTCTTCATAATCTCTTAATGATCTTCTTACTGGTTCATNCTTCGAGTAATTTAAACCAATCAATCAATGATAATATTTCGATCAATCAATCAGTAAAAATCCACACAAGTTGTTCTTCATAATCTCTTAATGATCTTCTTACTGGTTCGTCACCAGCAAGCTAGGTCGGCTATATTACTCTTAATCTCTTAAAAGTCAACAGGTAATTTCGATATTTTTAAAACTTATTCTCAAAACTAACTTCTCATCAAATTTATCACTTAAAGCAACCAACTCAATTCCAAGTAACTGTTTTTCAACAAGTTTCTATCTGCATCACCGCCGATGGATGTGCATTATAGAGGATTAAGATCCCTTTGCAANAAGCAACCAACTCAATTCCAAGTAACTGTTTTTCAACAAGTTTCTATCTGCATCACCGCCGATGGATGTGCATTATAGAGGATTAAGATCCCTTTGCAATACCTTTTTTAATATTATTGAAACAACAGTTCGCTTTTTAATCAAAAATGCTAAAAATAGTCATTTTTTATATAAACATGGTTGTAAAAGCATCAATTGATCTAATATTTTTTCGTCTTGGTTCTTTTCCTGCCACCTAAGTGGGCGACAATCAATATATTCACAATATCCACCTTCACCTTGTAGACATTGTTCATTCCAACTTAATTGATATTGGAAGCTTCCCACATATCCAGCAGCCAATCCAAACTTGTAGTCGCCACGGCTTTGTGCATAAAGTTCAAAAATAATTTTTCCATTTTTTTTACACTGCCAAGAAAATTCTCTTGGCAAATACATCTCTTTATCATTGGGTGTTCTAACTTTTGGATAAACGCGATGGATATGTAAATTTACATCTTCAGTAAAGCTTTCAATAGGCTTACCAAATTCTTGAATATCTAACCTTGAACATAAGATGATATTCCACTGATTTCTTATTTGTGTAAATGTAAGCTGAGTCGTTTCATTTAAATTAATAATTTGGCATGTATAGAAACATAAAGATAAAAACGGTAAATGTAGAGCCCTTGCATGTTTAAAGCGTCCTAATCCTTCAACTTGATACTTTTGTCCTTTATAAAAAATTTCACCCTCACATAAACATAAGGTTGACCAATAGTCTGAGACACCCCAATGTAATGCAGAAGTATTAGAGATATTTTCTGGAATCTGAATAGTAAGATCACACCCCATTTCCGAGTCTAGTCGCTGAAGATGAATCTTTGGGATTTTCCACTCAATCAAATCTGTTTTATCAAACTGATATTGTTTTGAGTCAAACTGGCATTGCCGCCGAATAGAATAAGTTTTTAAATGTCCCACACTATGTTGGCTATTACTTACAAGTACAGTTGCAGTATCGATTGCCGAAGTCGTAATTGAGTGAGTGTTATAGCAAAGAGGAATGCGCGGCTGTCCAACCATACTAATGTAATTAAAATAGCGTAGTGGAGCCGGTAGATTTGGAAGGATTAAACCTTGATAAACAATTTTAAAGAAGCCGCGAGAAGGTTGATAGACAACCCCCTCTTTGGCATTAAGGCCCAGCTGCTGTAATTGATTAATTTGATTGATCAACATAGGCATACCGAACCTCTTCTATTTTATGTTTTTATTGTTTCGTTACTCTTACGTGCAAATAATGTCGTAACAAAACCAGATAGAGCATAGATTATTGAAACGGTCAAAATGCCCATTGGAATATTATAAGTGATTGCTGCAAAAATCAGTACTACTGGCAACATAACTACAAAAGGAACTCTTTTACGGTCCATTTGTTTGAAAGAATAATATTTGATATTGGAGATCATAAGTAATCCCACAACAACCATAAGAACAGCATTAATGGTTTTAATCGCAATATCACGTAAATCAAAAATGAAAGGATAGTCGCGAGCAACCCACACCAGTGAAATAATGATTATGGCAGCCAGTGGACTAGCAATTCCGATAAAATAACGTTTATCAACCACACCAATTTGCACATTAAAACGTGCTAAACGGAAAGCTGCACATGCTGTATAAACAAAACAACATGCCAAACCAATGCGACCTAAATCATGTAAACTCCAGCTATACATAAGCATTGCTGGAGCTACACCAAAAGCCAATAAGTCTGAAAGTGAGTCATATTGCTCGCCAAAAGCACTTTGTGCACCAATAGCTCGAGCAACCCGGCCATCTAAACCATCGAGCAAAGCTGCAATAAAGATGGCATAAATAGCTTGGGTGAAATCCCCATTCATACTCGCAATGATGGAATAGAAACCAGACAACAAAGCAGCTGTCGTAATTAAGTTAGGCCAAAGATAAATTCCTCGGCGCTTCACTTTTTGTCCTTCCGGATTATCTTCTTCTTCAACCACTTCGAATGTAATCCCATCAAATGAATGTTCATTATGAGTTAAATCTTGCTCTGGTTTAGGCGCATTTGTCATTATTTTCTATTCCAAACATGTGCATTGATTTAAGTTAACTGTTATTCACCTACTAACCAGCGAACAGCAGCATGGCCACCAATTTCTTGCATACGTAGATGCGGGAATAACCACTGTAGGGCTTGGTCGGCTTGTTCAGAGAACTGCCAAGGTGGATTAATCACCAATAGACCACAACCATTTAAGCCTACAGGGGTATCATCTGGCCATACACAGATTTCACAAACCAATTGACGGCGAATACCTGTTTTGAACATTTTCTTTTCAAAACGCTCAATCATCGCTCGGTCTTTAATTGGATACCAAACTGCAAAAACACCTGTTGGCCATTTTTTATAAGCTTGTTGTAAAAGTTCAACTAATTGCGGAAAGTCTTTACGCTCTAATTCGTAAGGCGGGTCAATCATGACCAAACCACGTTTTTCTTTCGGTGGAATAACGCCGAGCAAGCCTTCGTATGCATCACGCTCATGTAAACCTGCACGTTTATCATAAATGTTATGTCGCAATTGCTCAAAAACATCACGTTGCATTTCAAACACGGTTGCTTTATCAATCTCACGCATACCTTGCAAAGCAAACCATGGTGACCCCGGATAACTACCCTTACCTTCTTCAGAACGTAACTGTTCTACTAACTTCAAATATTGCTGGATTGCTTCAGGTGCCTGACGCTTTTCCATTTCAGATATCTGAACTAGTCGATGAATGCCTGTAAGAAACTCTCCAGATTTTTGTGAAGGTGCCAGAGATAAATTATATTTTCCTGCACCTCCATGCGTATCGATATAACGATAAGGTTTATCTTTAGCATTTAAACGGTTGAGAAGCTGTAGCAAAAGCACATGCTTCATAACATCTGCAAAGTTGCCCGCATGGAAATGGTGACGGTAATTCATGTTGACTTTAATTCCTCAATTCAACAAATAGTTTAACATGAAAAAAATATTCTTTCGTAAGGTTGTGATCATCTAAAATAGAGCAGCTTGATATTTTTACGATCTACTCGAGGTTATATGCTCTCTCACCTGCTTCCGGACTCATGGGATCTGGATCAAATTCTGGATGACTTAAATACGCATGGCTTTGCTATTATTAATCAAGCCTATTCGGATCAATATCGCGCGCAAGTCGCCAAAGAGTGTAGCCATCATATTGATGAATTTAGAGAAGCTGGTATTCAAAATGGTGTGGTGAGCAATATTCGTAGTGACCATATTCTCTGGATTAATGATCAACTCCCTATTGCTCAACAACATATTGAAACCTTAACTTCATTTTCGCAAAGTCTAAATCAAGCATTCTATTTAGGAATTAAAGAAGTCGAAGCTCATTTTGCCCGTTATAATTTGGGTGAGTTTTATGCTTTACACCGAGACAATCCTCAACAAAAAAATGATCGTATTATCTCAACCGTTTATTATTTACATGCAGAATGGCAAGAAGATTGGGGTGGTCAATTACGACTGCAAGATAAAAATGAGAAATGGCATATTGTTAACCCAGAACCCAATCGACTGGTGATATTTCAAAGCAATTTATTGCATGAAGTATTAACTTCAAAGCAACAAAGGCTTTCGATTACAGCTTGGCTTCGTAGCGGAAATTCTCTCTGGGTTTAAAAGCTACTCTTTAAATTTAGTAAATGAACCCGATATAAATGCTATTGATCAAGAAGGGCTAGGGCGTATGTCTATTGAAAGTAAAACGATTGTGAACAGAATTGGTGAAACAGATCAACTTTATTTGACTGAAAATACGCCTGAACTTGCTTTGGAGCGTGCCGATTTACGCTTGCAACTTGTCATATTAAGTCATGTTCGCCAAGAGCAGCTTCATTTTTTACAAGAGGCGATTGTTTTACTTGAACAAGCTCGTATGGAATATGAAGAAATGCCATTGAGTTTATATCTGAATTTATCTTTGCAGTTGGCTAAGGCTTATATGCTTTATTTTGAATTAAATAAAGAAAAACGTTTTGCGTTGATTACTCAACAAATTTTAAAGCCATTAGCCCACTATGAACATGCAGATATATATTTCTTCTTGGCTTATGCATCAGCAGCGCGAGAAGAGTCGGCGCTAACCAGACATTGGTTAACTAAATATTTATCAACCACCCAATGTGATCTTGAATTGCTTCACGCACATCCTGTCTTTAATTCAGTTCGCCAAGAACCATGGTATAAAAATTTAGTAAAATCAAAAACGCACTAAATATTTAATTTAAATCGGCCTGTTCTATATCTTATGTAAAACAGGCCTTATTTTTAATTTATCTCTTTACACTATCTTCATGTAGTTGTTCATTCAGCTCATCAATAACCACAATCCATTCATCATCTTTTTCCCAATGACTTTTTAAGAAGTCACTTTGGCCTTTTGACCAAAAAGAGGCTTCATGTAGTTTCTGATCAGCCGGCAATTGATGTGTTTTGATAAAGTTTTCGATACTTGCTTCATCCGAATCTAAACCCAGCTGATCAAATAAAAGTTCTAAAGTAGGTTGCTGCTCAAACATTGTTATTCTCCTATAACTTGTTTTAAATCATCTATTAACTAATCTAACAATAAAACCTTTTTATATGCATGATAGTGTCTATATTTTCTTGTTGTTTTTTGTGTTTCGTTGCGAATAATTGAATATAAAAAAGCACTCTAAAAAGAGTGCTTTTTTTAACTTATCAAAAAGATAAATTATTTCAACATGTCAGCAATCGCTGCACGTTCTTCTTCAAGCTCATTTAACGTAAAGTTAATACGTTCACGGCTGAATTCATCAATTTCTAAACCTTGAACGATTTTGTATTCACCGTTCTCAGTTGTTACAGGGAAACCGAACATAACGCCTTCTGGAATACCATAAGAACCATCAGATGGAATACCCATAGTTACCCATTTGCCGTTTGTACCAAGTGCCCAGTCGCGCATATGATCAATTGCAGCGTTAGCAGCAGAAGCAGCAGAAGACAAACCACGTGCTTCGATAATCGCAGCACCACGTTTACCAACAGTTGGAAGGAACACATCTTTGTTCCATGCCGCATCGTTGATTTTGTCTTTTAAGCTTTCGCCATTTACAGTTGCAAAACGGTAATCAGCATACATTGTTGGAGAGTGGTTACCCCAAACTGTTAAGTGTTCGATATCAGCAACTGCAACACCAGCTTTTTGAGCAACTTGAGTCAACGCACGGTTGTGGTCAAGACGCAACATAGCAGTGAAGTTTTTCGCTGGAAGGTCTGGAGCAGAGTTCATAGCGATGTAAGCGTTAGTGTTTGCAGGGTTACCTACAACTAATACTTTAACATCACGACTAGCAACTTCGTTTAATGCTTGACCTTGACCGATGAAAATTTCACCGTTAACTTTTAACAAGTCAGCACGTTCCATACCAGGACCACGTGGACGAGAACCTACCAATAAAGCGTAGTCAGCATCTTTAAATGCAACTTTCGGATCATCAGTCCCGATCATGCCAGCCAATAAAGGGAAAGCACAGTCATCAAGTTCCATCATTACGCCTTTAAGCGCTTGTTGAGCTTTTTCAACTGGAACTTCAAGCAATTGTAAAATAACAGGTTGATCTTTACCTAACATTTCACCGCTTGCGATACGGAATAATAAGCTGTAACCAATTTGACCTGCAGCGCCAGTCACGGCAACACGAACGGGTTGCTTCATGTAATTGTCTCCAATGAATGTCCTTAATCTAGCTAAATAGGAATTCCATCTAACTAAATCATCATAAACGGCAAAGATTGTACTCTAAAGATGTGGCAGATGCATGTAAAAGCGACTCATTTTCACCAAAAGTCTGATAGAAAATACAAATTAATATTTACAAAAAGATTCAATGCATGGTCAGCATTTTTTTACGAAATGACCGTCATCTTTAGTAGCTACCTTTAATCGTGATTTCACCTGGGCAATTCGATACCACATGATTTGCACATTGTTTATATTGGCCTTTTACCGTGTAACACACCTTCACTTCAGTTAAAACAACATCTGAACGCGATAACTGACAACTTAAACGAATACCATTTTGAGGCAAACTCGGATTAAGACGAGTAAATTGCTGTTTTAAGGCTGACTGTTGAACTTCAACATTTGTCGAACTTGTAAGGCTAGCTGGAATTTTTAAACGTTCAGCAAAGTTAATGACTGTCCGGAAATATTGACTTGCATTCATAGGAACGCACCCCCCTACACTTTTCCAAAGCTGCACACGGGCATTGTTGTCAGGCATGACCCGAGCTACGACTTTAGATTGTAATGGAGAGAGAGCGGCCGAACTTTCTGTTGAACAATCTGTTTGATTTGTTTCTGGCATGAGGCCTGTAATTGTCAATGAATATCCTTCAAGACATTTACGCTGTTTTTGTTTAGAGGGATCTAATGCACATGCGGCAGGTGTCATTTGTACATGCATAACATACCCCTGTAAATTAACAGGTTCGGCATGTAAAACGGAACTCATCAATCCCACCCCTGCACAGATAAGCCACCATGCAAGTTGCAAAATTGAACGAAGTTCCAAATATCTATATTTCATTTAATTAAAACTTGAATATGCCAATTAAAAGAAGATCCATCATCAACCACCTAAACTTAAGGCGATGTACGCATTGGAATGACTTTCATACGTTGTGATAATGATTGAGCCCCTTGCCCCAATATCACCCCATAATGTGTTGCGTTAGTCATGACATGCTTGACATAGTCTCTGGTTTCTAACAATGGAATTGTCTCTGTATATTGGTCAGCCGAAATTGTTTGAAAGTCCGGTTGCCAACGTCTTGCCCGATTAGGCCCAGCATTATAACCTGCCGTTGCCAAAACTGGATTATTGCTTAACTGCCCTTGAATCATCGACAAATAAAATGTTCCATATCGAATATTGGTATTCATTTCATTTAAGGCCGCTGGATTATAGGTTTCGCCCATTTGACGTGCAATCAACTTCGCCGTATCAGGCATAATTTGCATAAGACCGCCCGCTCCAACATGAGAACGTGCGGAGGTAACAAACCGACTTTCTTGTCGCATTAAACCATAAGCCCACGCTGGATCAATTCCTGCATTGTAACTATGACTTACAACATTAGTCTTATGAGGCGTCACATAGCGATAGGTATCATTATGTTTATTTGTTGTACGATCTGCTGCATAAATTGCACGGTCATACCACCCCATATCATGAGCACGCTTTGCCGCAGCTAACAACACACCATCATCATGTTGAAGATAAGCTTGTCGAACTGCCCAGTTCCATTCTCGATTGGTATAGGTTGGATTTGCATTAATACGTCTTAAAGTAAAAGCACGATTAAAGTGAATATTCTGGTCTAAACGTCTTAAATCACTTGAAGTGGGCTGATCATCGTAAGGCTGATGATTATAACGTTCACCCAAACGATCTTTTGCTAAAAGGTTGTGATAGTCATCACCACTTTCAGCTAATTTTTTATAAATACGTTGTGCAGTATTTTTCGAACTACTATCACCGCGCTGCTCTGTTGCACGAGCAAGCCAATATTGCCAGCGGTCTTCTTGTTTTTGTGTCACGGTCATACTATCAATGGCGCGGATTAAACTTTCCCACGCACCAAATCGAATTGCCTGACGCGCATAAATTTCAGCTTCTTCCGGACTTAGAGGATAACCGTAACTTGCATCAAAATATTGAAGAACTTCACGATTGAAATTATTTTTCATGACCGTGGTGCCACCAATATAAGCCACGGTTCGATATAAATACTTTTGTATATTCTCTGGTGTACCTTGAGCGACACGTTGAACATTCGAAAAAGCATTGCTTAAGTCATTATTAGCCAAACGACCTAATGCAAAAATCAAATACGCATAATCTGTATCATTTGTTTTAGGCGCACTCCACAAATAATTGAGCGGATTAGCCTGAATTTGGTTAAGCTGCGCCAACGACAAATTCATTCCCAAAGTCTGTGCGGTAGCAAGGGCCTGCCCTGTTAAACCAGAACGTAACTGCACCCAAAGACGCTGTTGTTTATCTTGCTGACTCATTAATGGACTAGATAACATCAAGCGTCCTAGACCCACACAAGATTCAGGTTGCGATTCGGTGGCTAGCCATACATCTTTGTATTCAGCAAAAACTAATGCATCACCGGTTTTCGCTCTCACCTGTGCCAATGCACAATTTTCGGCCTGATCAGGATTAGTTACATAAGATAGTAAAGGTTGTGCAGATGCGAAGTCAGCTTGTTTAACTTTTTCTTCAACATAATCGGCGGCTAATTTCTCAGCCATTGCTGATTGAGGATAACGCTGAGCAAAACTTACAATCGAAGCTGAAGGTTGAAAGCCAAGATTGGTATTAAGTTTCCAATATTCTGGATAGTATCCCAATACATCATTTTGCATAGCAAGCTGATATTGGTCTAATAATGCTGTATTGCCACTATTTGCAGCGTTTAATGCGTCATTAAACTGCTCTTCGGCAGCATAGGTAAATGAACAACCAAGTAAACACATAGCTCCTAACCAGCTACGATGCATATATTTATTTTTCATTACACGACTATGGATTGATGAGCTCTTTCTACTTGGTCTCATAAATGTGTTAAATCCTGACTATTCACCTTCAGAGCATAGTTTAATTAGTCTTCATGCTTTCTTTTGTTGTGTTATGTAACTCTCTGATTCAACATCATTAAAATTTACATAATTTACTTCAAAAAAACTGTGTCATGTTATCAAGGTTTACTGTTATCGGTTCGGTCCAAATACTGCTATAATGAATGGTTTGACCCACTTTGGGCAAATTTATTCTTTTTTAGATCGATCTGTTAGGAGCCTGCATGACGGTTCAAACCTTCATTCCCAATGGTGCCAAAGCTGCCTCAGAAAACACTGTTACCCAGCCAACGCACACCACTGATGTTTCAATAAAAAAACTTTATATTGAAACTCAAGGGTGTCAGATGAATGAGTATGACAGTCACCGTATGGCAGACCTTTTAGGGGACTCTCACGGTTACATTTTAACGAGCAACCCTAATGAAGCAGACATCCTGCTCATGAATACATGCTCTATCCGTGAAAAAGCACAGGAAAAAGTATTTAGTGAGTTAGGGCGCTGGCGCAAACTAAAAGACAAAAATCCCGATCTTGTGATTGGTGTTGGTGGGTGTGTTGCCTCTCAAGAAGGTGACAACATTCAAAAACGTGCGCCTTATGTGGACATGATTTTTGGCCCTCAAACATTACACCGTTTACCGCAAATGCTTGATCAACATAATGCTCAAGTAGAAAAACCTAAAAAAGATAAAATCAAACTGGTTGATATTTCTTTCCCAGATATTGAAAAGTTCGACTTTTTACCAGAACCACGTGTAGAAGGCTTTAAAGCCTTTGTTTCTATTATGGAAGGTTGTTCTAAATACTGTTCTTTCTGTGTAGTTCCATATACACGCGGTGAAGAAGTTTCTCGCCCATTAGACGATGTACTTGCAGAAATTGCAGGGCTTGCTGAAAAAGGTGTCCGTGAAATTTCACTTCTTGGACAAAATGTAAATGGTTACCGTGGTGAAACCTTTGAAGGTGGCATCTGTACTTTCCCTGAATTGTTACGACTCGTTGCAGAAATTCCGGGTATTGGACGCTTACGTTATACAACATCGCACCCACTTGAGTTCTCTGATGAGCTTATTCAGTGTTATGAAGATTTACCTCAAATGGTGTCACATTTACACTTGCCAGTACAAAGTGGTTCGAATGATGTTTTAAAAGCAATGAAGCGAAATCACACGATTGATGTTTATATCGATAAAATTGCGAAGCTACGCAAAATTCGTCCAGATATGCATTTATCAAGTGACTTTATTATTGGCTTCCCTGGTGAAACCGATGAAAATTTCGCAGAAACATTACAATTTATCAATGATTTAGACTTCGATCATTCGTATAGTTTTGTTTATTCAAAACGCCCAGGTACGCCAGCATCAGACTTGCCAGACACTACACCTGAGCAAGTTAAAAAAGAACGTTTAGCTCAAGTTCAAAAAGTAATTAAGCAATCTAGTATTGAAAAAACAGATGCCATGTTAGGTAAAATTGAACGTGTACTTATTGAGAAAGTATCTGATCAAGACCCTAATATTTTAATTGGTACTGCTGACAATACACGTCTGGTCACTTTCGTTGGTGATGCGACTTGGGTTGGTCGTTTTGCAGAGATCGAGATTACTGAAATTAAAACTTTAAATTTTGTTTACGGTGAGCTCTTGAATCTTGAACCTGACGTGGCGTAATGTAGAGGTATTCTAAAGTCTACTGAAAGGTTTTCTCTTGACTGCAGCGATTCGACGTACCGTAACATTTCCTGAAATTTCAATGGAACGTTTAAAGAGCATTCTGGGTGCCTATAATGGGCACCTGAAGCAAATTGAACAGCGTTTAGATGTCAAAATTACTCATCGTGGAGATGTTTTTCACATAGATGGTGAAATTGATGCTGTTGGGAGAGCCGAAGCATTATTGCAACGACTCTACGAAGAGTCTGAGCTATCCCAGCAAATCAGTGCCGATCTATTACACCTCCTCATTCAATCTTCACAAACTGAACGCAATTTCGAGTTGGTTGGTGATGAAATGGATGAAAATGATGCGCCGCTCGATGTCTATTTCCAGACACGAAAAGGCCGCATTAATCCACGTGGTGCCAATCAAAAACGTTATGTACAACGTATTTTACAAAGCGATATTTCTTTTGGTGTAGGCCCTGCTGGTACAGGTAAAACCTATTTAGCAGTTGCCGCCGCCGTAGATATGCTAGAACGTAACGAAATCCAGCGGATTTTACTTGTACGCCCTGCTGTAGAAGCTGGAGAAAAGCTGGGTTTCTTACCTGGTGATTTAACCCAGAAAATTGACCCATATCTACGCCCTCTTTACGATGCCCTTTACGAAATGCTTGGCTTTGAAAAAGTTGCCAAGTTAATTGAGCGTCAAGTAATTGAAGTTGCGCCTCTTGCATATATGCGTGGTCGCACACTTAACCATTCATTTGTAATTTTGGATGAAGCTCAAAACACAACACCTGAACAAATGAAAATGTTCTTGACCCGTTTAGGTTTCGGCTCTCGTGCAGTAATTACAGGTGACATTACTCAAGTCGATTTACCTAAAGGTCAACAATCTGGTCTGGCACACGCACTTCGTGTACTTGAGAATATTACCGAAATTCATATTACCCGTTTCCATTCCCGCGATGTTGTACGTCATCAACTGGTTCAAAAAATTGTTGAAGCGTATGAAGGTTGGGATGGAGAACAACATCGTCTTAATGCTGAAGCTCGTGCTGAACGCAAAGCACGCCAAGAAGCGTTAATGACTGAAAACGATACAGCAGCAGACTTGCAACATCAGGATGCTTAAGGATTCATTTTGAAAATCAGTTTAAGTTTACAACAAGACCTTCAATTACCTGAGTTAGAGCTCAAACGAGCTCAACTCAAAAAAATTATTGAGACAACTTTACGCCACGTTGGTTATAACGAAGATTGTGAAATTGGCGTTGCTTGTGTCGATTTAGCAGAAAGCCAACAACTTAATCTGCAATATCGAGAGAAAGATAAACCAACCAATGTTTTATCTTTTCCAAGTGATATTCCTGAAGAAGTTTTACCAATGCTCGATGCGTTTCCTCTGGGTGACTTAGTCATTTGTATTCCAGTTGTATTGCAAGAAGCGGTTGAACAAAAGAAAACAGCTCAAGAACACTTTGCACATTTATTGGTACATGGTGTTTTACATTTACTGGGTTATGACCATGAAACTAGTGACGAAGAAGCTGAAGAAATGGAAGGGCTTGAAGTTGAAATTCTAGCAAAACTGAATATAGACAATCCCTACCAAGAACAGATCTAATCATTATTGATTAGATGAAAAACATAGTCTGCCTTCAGGTGAGATGTTGTTTAATGAACTAAAATCAATGTGGATAAGCCAAAACTTATCCACATTTTTTATTAATGCACTTCAAATTCTGCTTGAGCGGGATCGAAACGCCAAGTACGTACAATACGCAATTCAGAAATATCTTTCATATTGGTATCAAAATGTCCAAATGGTGCGCCGCGACGTACTGAAGACTTTGCAGCTTCATCCAATACCGAATGCCCTGAGCTCTCAAGTAACCGGATTGCACGAATCCCTCCTTGTGCATTTAAAATAACCATTAAACGAACTTCACCTTTCAACTGTTGCAGTTTGGCTTCTTCTGGATAATAGCGATTACCATACAACTCCACTTTCTCACGGAACTTATCTAGATAAGCAGCCGAGGCATCTTTTTTCGCCTGAATTCCATCTACTGTTTTTATTTTTTGCTGGCGGCTGAAATCTTGTCTACGTTGTAAATATTGTGCTTCAAGGCTCGCAACCATCGCAGCTTTTGCCTGGAATTGACTTTGTAATTGTTCTAATTCTTTTTTCCTTTGACTGGCGTCAGCTTGTTTTTGCCAACTCAAAACAGTCATTAAGACTTTTTCTTCAAATTTAAGCTCTCTTTGTTGCTGAACCTTTTGCAAAGTTTCTAACTGTACATCTCCAGTTGAAGCATCATTAGACATGGGATTTGGAGTATCACTAGAGGTACGGTGAGCTTCACGAAATGCGCCTGAACCTTGCTGGTCTGCTTGCGCCAAAAAGTCTGCCTGCTGCACTGGCTCATTGCTTGATCGAATTGAAATTGCAATTTCTTTAGTAGATTGCTCTGATGAGCTAGGCATCGCAAAGTGAATGAGCAACACAAAAATATGCAGTAAGATTGCCAATATTGTCGCAGCAATAAAGACTCGGTCTTGCCACCAATGATAAAAAGGCTCTATGGATAGACTTCTTTTATTCAACATAATTTTAAAAGCATGTAAATGCCTTTTCCCCACGGTTTAATACCGAATAAAATATAAACTGATATTCAAATCTGGATAAAAGTGTGATTCACTTCAAACATAGAGTTTTATCCATTTTCATTTTGTCAAAATGTATCAATTAAATTTGTTACACTGCAATATCAAAACTCGTTTTTTATCATAATAAAGATTGTGTTGGTTCTTAAGTAAATTATTTTCTGGAAGTTCTTTTATGCAAACGCTATTTTCCTCATTAGTCAGACGCCTTCAAAAAGTCTACCAAAAAGCAGAAGCATTCATTGAAGAAGAAAGAGATTTTACGCTATCACAAACCTTTCTGAATGCGACTTTACAGCGTTATGTCACCAATAATGTTGAATTTTTAGATGACCTCCATGCTGATCTTTATCATGACTGGTTAAGATTATATGCAACCATGCATGTAAAAGGCCTAGAGACGACATTATCTGTTGATTTAAAACTGATTCAGATGGAATTTAATAAAGAACAACAGCTTTTAGTTTTTGAACAAATTAGTAATACACAAATTATTGAAGCAAAATATAAAAACTTTTGGCAGAAGATTGCCGTAAAAGCCGCAGTTTTTTACTACCATAAAATTTTGAAAAAAGACCCTTTAGGAATGATTCTTGAACGTTTTAATGTAGCAGAAGAACGTGATGAACTCATATTTCTTGATCTCAACCGCTGGTTTGGTAAAAAAGCCAGTATCATCGAGACACTAGGTAAAGTGCATGTAAATTACGCACGAGTTCGTGAGGCTGAGTTAGTCGTATTTGGAAATGTTAATTTAGCCGCTCTGCTTTATCGTGATCAGGATGATGATTATGAAGATGAATTAGAAGATTCTGAAATCACGCCAATCCAGCAAAAAGATGTATAAAGCTGTGATGAATAAAAATGAATTAACTGCCAAAAAACACAAATAGATTACACATTTAGCATAAATCCTGATTTTTTCTCCATGATCAACAGGCATAATATGTTTAAGTTATAGATGCATCAGCACTGACTTTTCAGTCTGTACAAGGATATTTACTTATGGCAACAAAATTTCTGAAATCATTTGGCATCGCAACAGGTATTTCAACAACTTTGCTTTTTGCAGGCTTCTCAAGTCATGCACTTGCCATGAGCCCATTTCAGGCAAATTATCAGTTTACTTATAATAATAAAGGTATGGGTTCGGCGACACGTGCCTTAAGCCAACAAGGTAATAATTGGACTTATAATTTCACTGCAAAAGCAGGTGGAATTGCTTCTGCAAGTGAAACAAGTAAATTTAGTTTTGCTAATGGTAAAATTGGATCTCAAAGTTTTAGCCGTACCAGCAAAATTTTGATTCATAACAACACCATGAATATTAACTTTAATCCAAACAGCAAAACTATTTCTACCAAGAAAGATGATAAAGCTCGTTCATTCGCTTGGCAGGCTGGCGTACTTGACGAGTTAAATGCAGAATTACAACTTCGTGAAGACCTAAAAAATGGTTCACTTAAAACCTCTTATCCACTTGCAGATGCAAAAGAAGTTGAAAATCGTCGCTTTGTAAAACAAGGCAATGAAAAAATTAAAACATCTTATGGAACATTCGATACCATTAAAGTCGTTTTACAACACAGCAAGCCTGAACGCAGTACAGTCTTTTGGTTAGCCCCAAAACTAGATTATTTACCAGTTAAAGTCAGCCATATTGATGGTAAAACTTCTTATGGCCTGTTATTAACAAGTTATACAGGTAAGACGAATTAAAGCTTGCATTTTTTCGGATGCTTTTTAAAATACGCATTTGCTTTAAAAGCATCCGTCTAGAGGATTCTCCCGTGCACGCACTAGAACAGAAAATCTTAACAGAAGGTATCGTTCTATCTGATCAAGTCTTGAAAGTCGACGCTTTCTTAAACCACCAAATTGATCCTGTACTCATGCAGCAGATTGGTAAAGAATTTGCCGCTCGCTTTAAAGATGCAGGGATTACCAAGATTATTACCATTGAAGCATCAGGTATTGCACCTGCAATCATGGCAGGTTTGGAACTTGGTGTACCTGTAATTTTCGCTCGTAAATATCAGTCATTGACGTTAAAAGATGACTTATATCGCTCTAAAGTATTTAGTTTTACTAAACAAACTGAAAGCACAATTGCGATTTCAAACAAACACCTTCATTCAACTGATAAAGCATTAGTTATTGATGACTTCTTGGCGAATGGTCAAGCAGCATTAGGACTAATTGATTTAATTCACCAAGCCAATGCAGAAGTTATTGGCGTAGGTATTGTGATTGAAAAATCATTCCAATCAGGTCGTGATTTATTGCTTGAAAAAGGCTACCGAGTTGAGTCATTAGCACGTGTTCTTTCTCTTACAGATGGCAAAGTTACCTTTGTAAAAGAATAAATTGTGCAAATGAAAAAGAGCGGATATCCGCTCTTTTTTTATTTGTTTTTAAAGGACCCCTGAAAGCTTCTTAACAACCTCACCTAGACGCTTACCTTGTGCTTCACACAAAATCTTTTCATCCTGACTTAAGTTCTGGTCATGGCGGGGTCCGCTTACATGAGTTGCCCCATACGGTGTTCCACCTGTTTTAGTATTAGATAAAGCCGGAATTGCATTTGGTAATCCCAAAATCATCATCCCGTGATGAAATAACGGCGGCAGCATCGTGAGTAACGTGCTCTCCTGCCCACCATGCATCGATCCAGAAGAAGTAAAAACACAAGCAGGTTTATTATGTAATGCTCCATTGAGCCAAAGACTAGTCGTTTGGTCCCAAAAATATTTCATTTCACTTGCCATATTGCCGAAGCGAGTTGGGGAGCCTAATGCCAGACCTGCACAATTCGCTAAATCATCTAACGTACAGTAGATATCACCTTCTGCCGGGATGCTTGGCTCAGCTATCGTGACCACTGGAGCAATATTTGGCACTGTCCGAATTTTCACTGACATACCCGCAGACTCAACACCATTGGCAATTAAATGTGCCATTTCTTTTGTAGAGCCATATTTACTGTAATAGAGTACAAGAATGTAAGGTTGCATCGGTTTCATAAATTTTGTTAAAAAGAACACTATACGGTATTTTTTATTTTTTTGGCGAAACCAATCTTATGAAATTCTAGAGGTGATTGATTGTGTAGCATGAAAGGTAACACGAGTAAATTTTCTCAAATTCGTTGGGTAAAAGGTTTATCGACTTTTGATGAATTCTATGCCCAGACAACAGAAAGCCAACTTTCTTGAAAAAGATTAGGTCTACAATTTTTTCTATAGCGCATAGTAAACTTACAGAACGACCTTAATTCGATAAGTTATTATTTTGCTTTAATCTATGATTTGAGTTCTTAAGCTCATACTTTGATAAGCTATTAATCGCCCAACATGATGATTAAAAAAATCGGGATAGACGACGCATGTTACAACGTTTTTTAAGTAAGCTTCCTTTTTATAATAAAACCTGGTTTCAGTTCGTTTTATATGTATTTAAACGTTTTGAAGCTGATCGGTGCCGCGAACAAGCCGGCTCTCTCACTTACACAACTCTATTCGCAGTTGTGCCGATGTTAACGGTTTTTTTAGTAATTATTTCTTCAATTAAAGCGTTAGAACCTGCAAGACAACAGCTCCAACATTTGATCTATAGTAATTTTTTACCCAAGAGTACTATCGCATTTGATAAAGCGCTAAATGCTTTTACAGAAAAATCGAGCAACTTAACTGTTATTGGTGTGCTGTTTTTATTCATCACAACCGTCTTAATGCTCACGTCGATTGAAACAGTCTTTAATCGCATTTGGCGTGTAAAAGAAACTCGTAGTGGCATTATGGGTTTTATGCGTTACTGGACGATCATCTCTTTAGGCCCGATTATCTTAGGAAGTGCATTCGTCATTTCCTCGACGGTCGCTTCCATGAACATTCTCAGCAATAATTTTGCAGGATATCAACTTGATGGAGCTTTCATACTCTGGCTTATTTCTTTTCTATTAACCATTGTTGGCTTTTTTATTTTGTACTGGACTATTCCGAATCGAACAGTTCCAGTTTATGCAGCCGGTATAGCGGCCTGCTTAAGTGCTGCACTTTTTGAAATACTCAAAAACTTATTTAGCTTTGTGATGTCAAATTTCACCAGTTATGAACTTATCTATGGTGCATTTGCAGCAGTACCAATTTTCCTACTATGGATCTTTCTCTCATGGAATATTATTTTACTGGGGGTAGAGGTAAGTTTTGCTTTAACTGCTTTTCACTCAGGTAAAGAGCAAAAACGACACCCTGTTCTCATGTTACTAGATATTCTTGAGTTGTTTTATAAAAAGCAAAAACTGGGTGAAAGTGTAAGTGATAAAGAAGCCCTAGAAATTTTAGGCCGAGGAGAAGTTGGACGCTGGCCCTCTTATGTACTTCTACTTGAAGAGCAAAATTTGATTAAGCGTACAGATAAAGATGAATATGTTTTAGTTCGTAATTTGTCTCAAGTCGACTTCTGGAGCTTTTTTACGGCTCTTCCATATCCACTCCCTTTACGCCAAGATGTCCAAAATGTGCATGATGACGATGAATGGATGGAAAAAATTGGTCCAGCTTTAGTTGAGTCTAATGACTATCTAGCTGCAAAACTTTCTATTCCCCTCTCCACAATTCTTGAAGAGAAATAAGTAGGTAGCAGCTTCTCATTTAATTAGTTGTACTCTAATTCTTAGCTCATAAAAAACCCTATTATTGAAAAATAATAGGGTTAAAAATATGTAGGAGCGTAAATGGGATTACGCTTTTACAAAAGTTTCCCACGTAAAATCTTGTGTTGCACCCTTTAATGTCATCTTCAACTGATCACCCGAGTGTAATGGTCCAACACCCGCAGGTGAGCCTGT
This sequence comes from Acinetobacter sp. Leaf130, assembly GCF_001423205.1. Classification (NCBI taxonomy): domain Bacteria; kingdom Pseudomonadati; phylum Pseudomonadota; class Gammaproteobacteria; order Moraxellales; family Moraxellaceae; genus Acinetobacter; species Acinetobacter sp. Leaf130. The sequence continues at coordinate 482,128 of NZ_LMOE01000005.1, read as the reverse complement.
CATAATCACATCACCTGGTTCTAGTGAAAAGACCTGATTAATATCAACCAATAGATCGCCAATAGTAAACATTAATAGTTCAGTATTCCCATCTTGACGTAACTCATCATTAATATGGAACGTGAATTTAGTTTCTTGCCAATCTGTAATTTCGCTCAAATCGACCCAGTCTGCCAAAACACAAGCACCATCAAAAGCTTTTGCACGCTCCCATGGGTGACCTTTAGTTTTCAGGTCATTCTGTAAATCACGCATTGTTAAGTCAAGACCTAAAGTCACTGCCCCAATCGCTTTTAATGCTTTCTCAGGGTCAGTTTCACCTTTTAAAGGCTGATCAATACGTAAAACTAATTCACACTCAAAATGACAACTGCCCCAAGCTGAATTCCATGAAATACCGTCATTTAAACCAATCAAGCTACTAGGTGGTTTAATAAATAATATAGGTCTGTCAGGCATAGCATTATTTAATTCTTTGACATGATCGGCATAACTTCTGCCTACGCAAACGATTTTTGAAGGACGTGTATTCATGAGGCTTCCTTTGTTGTTGCGGCTGATAAGTCCAATAATTTATTTCTTAAATGTATTTTCAAATATAGTTTGATCTGAAACCTGTGCAAATGCTCGCTTTGGCACAATAATTACAGTTTTATTTTTTAGCTCAAGCATGTAAGTCAGCTTGCCTTTAGCAAAGGTTTGCACATCTGAATATTGCATCACTTGTTTACGACCGCTGGCATAAAGCTCAAAATAATCTTGATAGAGGTCGATTCCCTGCTCACTCTTTCCAAACTGGTAACGAACAAATTGACGTTTAAATAACATCGGTAAAAGCCAATAACGCATCAGCCCTTGCATCACCAGAAAAAAAATACCTAGCCCAACATAATATCGACCAACCCCAGAGAAACCTAAATAAAGTCCCCAAATAATAATTGCGATACTAATCGCAGGTGTTAGAAAACGGGTAAATTGTTTTTTCCCAAATGTCACTAATGAAAATCCATCTTGTGACTCTTCTAAATTCAAATAGTAACGTAAAGATAAAGCTGTTTTTTGCTCAGTCATTGCACTGCATCGATACTCAATAAATCGGAACTATTAGAGCATATTCATTTCAGCTTTAAAATGAATCAAAGGCTATTTTTTGTTTTGCTCAAAAGTAGCCTTAGTAGCGAGATTAAAAATATTTTTCGTTGCATATATGGAACGTAGATTCATATTTATTGGGCTTATTTCACTTTTTAAAATTTCTACAATAAGAGCATCACCTTCTTAGTGGAATGTCTCATGTCTTTTTTTGCAAAATTATTTGGCTTAAATCAAAAAGCAACTGTCTCAAAAGATGTGGTTATCCAAACCACTCAAGAGACGAATCTTCCCAATGAAACAAGCTTTTTAGAATTAATTAAAAAACGCCGTTCTATTTATTCAATAGGAAAAAACTTAAAACACTCTCCTACTGAAATTGAAAAACTAATTCAAGAGGCTGTAAAACATAGCCCATCTGCCTTTAACTCCCAATCTTCTCGCGTTGTGGTTTTATTTGACCAATCACACCAAAATTTCTGGAATATAGTTCTAGATGTATTAAAAACGATTATTCCGGCAGAAGCCCTAACTGGAACTGAACAGAAAATTCAAAGTTTTGCATCAGGCGCAGGTACAGTTTTATTTTTTGAAGACCAAGATGTGATTAAAGGTCTACAAGAGCAATTCGAGCTATATGCCGATAACTTTCCAATCTGGTCTGAGCATTCAACAGCAATTGCACAATTTGCAGTATGGAACGTCCTAGCTGAACAAGGAATTGGCGCTTCATTGCAACACTATAATCCAATCATTGATGAGAAAATTAATGCAGCTTTTAATATTCCTACTCATTGGAAATTAAGAGCTCAATTAGTATTTGGTTCAATCGAAGGCGAAGCAGGTGAAAAAGCTTTTATTGAAGATGAAAGCCGTTTTAAAACATTTGGCTAATCTTTTCCACCTTTAATTTTTTTCAAAGCTGGTTGCCATGAACACTAGCTTTTAATAAAGATGATAAAAATCAGACACAAAAAAACCGCTATATTATAGCGGTTAATTCTTCAAGTGGTGCGCTCAGAGAGATTCGAACTCCCGACCCCTTAGTTCGTAGCCAAGTGCTCTATCCAGCTGAGCTATGAGCGCGTACTTGATGTTGCGCATTATACGCATTTTTCAAAGCTTAGGAAGCCTTTTTTCATCTTTCTGTCATTAACCGTCTAGTTCTTAGCCAGCACCCTATTTTACATAAAATAGTAGCTAAAATTATTGGTGTTTTTCTCACCTAAGATGTATTTGAAATATTTTTTTTCAAATAAGTTTTATAGGCTTTTTGAAGTATTTGGTCATATACCTAGAAGTTAAAGGCGACTATTTTAGTCAACATTATAGAAATAAAATATTTCTAGTTAAGCTCTAACAATATAGGCCTAAGTAAAATTTATCTAATATAATGATTCAAATAAATGAAAATATAAGTAAAAATATAATTAATTAAAAAAATATTATATAAAAACCATTATTATTTTTACGTCTAAATTAAATGAATTATTATTTCTTTAAATATTATTTAATATCAAAAAATGTGACTAGAAATACACATTGACAGCTTTTGAGATCTAACTAATACTAAATTCCAATTATTGAGATACAAATCTCATTAATTATGTAGCGCAATAAATAATACTTACTTAAAAATACATAATTATATAGGAAATAGACCAACATGTTCTTACTAAAAACTCTTGTTTCTTCGATATCAAAAGTTACTCAAGACTTAGGTAATATTATATCGGTGAATACTAACGTAACTGGTGGCTCTTCAGTTGATGGTCACATATCAACCTCTGGCCTACTTTCAGACACTCTATCTACAGCAACAAATACGCTTACAACAACCACAACTGGCCTTGTTTCCGATGCTGTTGGTACTGTTACAGGTAGTATTGGTTCTACAAACCCTGTAGATACTGTCACTAATATTATTGGCGGAGTAACTGGTGGTATTAATGGTGGTAATCCTCTTGAAACCGTAACCAATATCATTGGTGGCGTAACAGGTGGCATTGATCTTGGAACCTCACCAATCGCTCCTGTTATTAATGTTGTTCAAGGTGGTATCGATATTCTTCAAGGTGTAGAAAGCCTCAAAACTGAAATTATTAACACAGGTATTGAAACTGTAGCCGACGCTATTATCGGCGTCCTTCCTCAAACTGAGCACCCAGTTTCTGAAATTGCTGACTTGGGTACATTAACTTTTGAAACTTCTCGCGACACAGTAAATGGCGCTCTTGAAGTTGTTTCTGATTTGGTTGGTGGCGACATCCAAGGTGCAACTGAATCTGCTACTGGTATTCTTGATACGCTTATCACCAACGGTACGACTGCTACAGGTATTGTGACTGGTGTTGTTGGAAGTGTTACAGATGTTGTTGGTGGCGTAACTGGCGGTGTTGATGGTAACCCGCTTGAAGTGATTACCGACATTATCGGCGGCGTAACCGGCGGTGTTGACGGCAACCCACTTGAAGTAATTACTGACATTATCGGTGGGGTAACTGGTGGTATCGGTGGTGGCACATCCCCAATCTCTCCAGTTATTGATGTTGTTCAAGGTGGTATCGATATTCTTCAGGGCGTAGAAAGCTTAAAAACTGAAATTATTAATACAGGTATCGACACTGTTGCCGACACAATCATTAGCATCCTTCCACAAACTGAACATCCTGTTTCAGACCTAGCAGATCTTGGTACATTAACTTTCGAAACTTCTCGCGACACAGTAAACGGCGCACTTGAAACTGTTTCTGATTTAGTCGGTGGCGATATTCAAGGCGCAACTGAATCTGCTACAGGCATTCTCGATACACTTATCACCAACGGTACAACTGCAACAGGAATTGTCAATAATATTATCGGCGGTGTAACCAGTGGTGATAGCCCTCTTGGCGTAGTAACCGATATTATTGGTGGGGTAACTGGTGGCGTTGGTGGTAATCCGCTTGAAGTGATCACTGATATTATTGGTGGCGTAACTGGCGGTGTGGACGGTAATCCACTTGAAGTGATTACTGACATCATTGGTGGCGTAACTGGCGGTGTGGACGGTAATCCACTTGAAGTGATCACTGACATCATCGGTGGCGTAACTGGCGGTGTTGACGGTAACCCACTTGAAGTGATTACTGACATTATCGGCGGCGTAACTGGCGGTGTTGACGGTAATCCACTTGAAGTGATTACTGACATCATCGGTGGCGTAACTGGCGGTATCGGTGGTGGAACGTCTCCAATCTCTCCGGTGATTGACGTAGTTCAAGGCGGTATTGATATTCTTCAAGGTGTCGAAAGCTTAAAAACTGAAATTATTAACACTGGTATTGACACAGTTGCTGACACAATTATCGGTATCCTTCCACAAGCAGAACATCCTGTTTCTGAAATTGCAGACCTCGGTACGTTAACTTTCGAGACTTCACGCGACACAGTAAATGGTGCTCTTGAAGTGGTTTCTGATTTAGTCGGTGGTGATATTCAAGGCGCAACTGAATCAGCGACTGGTATTCTTGATACGCTTATTACAAATGGTACGACTGCAACGGGCTTATTAACAGAAATCCTTGGCGGAGTGACAGGAACTATTGGTGGCGCAACTGGTAGCGTTGGTGGTGATAGCCCTCTTGGCGTAGTAACTGATCTTCTCGGTGGTTTAACTGGTGGAGTTACTGGCGGTGACAGTCCTCTTGGTGTAGTAACTGACCTTCTGGGTGGCTTAACTGGTGGGGTTACTGGCGGTGTGGGTGGTGACAATCCAATTGGTATCGTAACAGATATCGTGGGCAGCTTAACCGGCGGTGTTACGGGTGGAAGTGGTTTAGATGTTATTTCTAATTTACTTGGCGGATTAACTGGAGGCAGCTTACTCGGTGGAGTAACTTCTACAGTATCTAGCGTAACAAATACAACGCACACTATCGTACCTTCATCATTACTTACTGATCACTTCCTAGAAAACTCTTTCAATACTGTTTAATATAATTAAACAAAAGAAAGCCACTTATAGTAAGTGGCTTTCTTTATTAATATATTTTTAAATATTAATTCATTTCTTGCCATCTATAATATTTCTTATGCGCCAACTCTAACATTGCATAATCATTAGGCGTATCACCATAAGCATAAATTGTAGGATATTGGCTTAAATCATATTTATTTTTTATTCTATTTACTTTTTCTAAATAACCACAATCACCATCAATAAAATGACCTGTTAAAATACCATTATGTATTTCAAGTTGATTGCATATAACATCTAAACCTAAAGAGTGGCACCAACTTTCTAAATAAACGCCTAATGATGCAGATACAACAACAATTTGATCACCTTGCTGTTTATGCCAGAGAATACGCTCCAAAGCATTTTCACGAACACATTTAGGAAGTACTTTTTTTGCAAACTCTTGGCCCATATATTTTAGGGAATTCGCATCATAGCCTACATACCCTACCTGACAGAGCTTAGTCCGAATAGTTTTATCCGTTACCCAACCAAGTTTATAACCTGCTATATATGGCGCAAGTCGGATACCGCCGACTATTTGAGTTTTTCTATTCAACGAAAACTTAAGAAATAAGCTAAATGTGTCGTTGTGAGTGATCGTGCCATCAAAATCAAATAAAGCTAGATTCATTTATGATTATCTCTAATATAATTAAAAAGTTATAAATTTAGATTTTTTTAAAATTACTAAAAAACAAGCACAAAAAAACCGCTATAAAAGCGGTTAATTCTTCAAGTTGGTGCGCTCAGAGAGATTCGAACTCCCGACCCCTTAGTTCGTAGCCAAGTGCTCTATCCAGCTGAGCTATGAGCGCGTAACTTATGTGCCTTTCAGCGATTCGTTCTATTTTACTTGGTGCGCTCAGAGAGATTCGAACTCCCGACCCCTTAGTTCGTAGCCAAGTGCTCTATCCAGCTGAGCTATGAGCGCATTAAGTAATGGCGGTGAGAGAGGGATTCGAACCCTCGATACCAGTAATAGGTATGCTTCCTTAGCAGGGAAGTGATTTCAGCCACTCATCCACCTCACCGGAACGAGCCGCCATAATACAAACTAAAACCACATTGATCAAGTCATCATACTGAAATTTTCTTGTTTTTTAGTTCAATGAATTACTTTTTAAGCAATTTACTCATTATTTTCGTCTTTTTCGATCAAACGCTTGTTAAGATAGATATTATTTCTTCATCAAAATACTGTAGTGCATAACACATTATTGCAAACCTAAACGTGCAGTTCGGGTCTGCATGGCTTATGCTAAACTTATCTGCCAAGCGTGAAACCAAACGACATGACAAAAAACTGGGCTGACCCTGAAGCGAAAGCTGAAGCTGAACGTTATGACAATCCTATTCCAAGCCGTACTCTTATTTTAGATACATTGGAGCAGGTGCAAACACCACAATCTCATGCAGAGCTTGTCGATCATTTTAATATTCATGACCAAAAAAGTATCGAAGCGTTAAGTCATCGTTTAAGTGCTATGGTTCGTGATGGTCAAATCATGAAAGACGGTTTTAAATTTCAGTTGGTGGCAGATCAACCAACATATGAAGCAACTGTTTATATTAATAGTAAAGGTTTAGGTACAGCACATATTGATGGTCAAACTGACCTCTTACTTCCTGAACGTGAATTACGTTTAGTATTTAATGGCGACCGAGTTAGAGTGCGCCAGACTTCGGTAGACCGTAAAGGTAAACCTTGGGGGTTTATTACAGAAGTTTTACAACATCGCGTCAAACAATTGATCGGTAAATTGTCAGTTCATGAGGGCGAATATTTTATTCAACCCAACAGCCCTAATCAGCACCAACCTATTCCTTTAGAAAAAGAACTCGTAAAACACGCTGAAGCAAATGTTGGCGATATGCTACGTGTTGCAATTGATAGCTATCCGACCCGCGAAGAGTTTTCAACGGCGCATATTATTCAGTCTATGGCCGATAAAGCTGATACAGAAATTATCATTCCACAAACTATTCTTGAATTTGGTTTGCCATATGAGTTTCCAGATCAGGTATTAAAAGAAGCTGAAAGCTTTAAAGAACCATCTGCTCAAGACCGTGAAGGTCGTATTGATTTAAGAGATTTGGCACTCGTTACAATTGATGGTGAAGACGCTCGAGATTTTGACGATGCAGTTTATGCAGAAAAACGTCCGGGTGGTGGTTACCGTGTTGTGGTGGCAATTGCAGACGTAAGTCATTATGTACGCTTAGACTCAGCCCTCAATGAAGAAGCTGAGGAACGAGGTACTTCTGTATACTTCCCTCACTTTGTATTACCAATGCTACCAGAGGCATTGTCAAATGGTCTGTGCTCTCTGAATCCGCATGTAGACCGTTTATGTATGGTCTGTGACCTTAAACTCTCTCGTACAGGCCGTGTGACTGGATTTGAGTTTTATCCATCAGTCATGCACTCAAAAGCGCGTTTGACCTATACCCAAGTAGCACAATATTTTGAAGGCGCAACAGATGCGATTCCAAAAGATCGCGATGTTCATAAATCCTTAAATACGCTTTTCCAGCTTTATCAAATTTTGAAAAACTTACGTGCTGACCGTCATGCAATGGAATTTGAAACCATTGAAACGTACATGACTTTTGATGAGCTAGGCGGGATTAAAGAAATTTTGCCACGTACACGTAATGAAGCTCATAAGCTGATTGAAGAATGTATGTTGCTTGCTAACGTAGCTGCAGCTGAATATGCGTTAGAAAATGATATCCCAATGTTGTATCGCGTACATGAAGCTCCTGAGTTTTCACGTATTCAGAAAGTAAAAGACTTTGTGAAATTACTTGGTCTACCCTTCCCTGACCAGCCAACTCAAGCAGATTATCAACGAGTAATTGAGGCAACAAAAGACCGTATTGATGCACCAAGCATTCATGCCGTGCTATTACGCTCAATGATGCAAGCTTATTATGGCGCAAAAAATGCGGGGCACTACGGTTTGGCTTATGAAGCCTATACGCATTTCACTTCGCCAATCCGTCGTTACCCAGATCTATTGTTACACCGTGCCATTAAAGCTCATCTAAAACAAAAACCTTCTCCACTTTCTGGCGCTGCGCTAGATGACGCTGGTGAACATTTCTCTAAAACTGAACGCCGTGCAGATGAAGCATCTCGTAGTGTAACGACTTGGTTGAAATGTCACTATATGCAACAGCATTTAGGCGAGGAATTCATTGGTATCGTAAGTGCCGTAACTGAATTTGGTTTGTTCGTGACACTGAAAGACTTATATGTCGATGGCATGATTCATATTAGCCAACTCGGTGATGACTTCTTTATTTATGACCAAGCGAGTCAAAATCTTGTAGGCCAAAATAGAGGTCAAGTTTTTGGTTTAGGCGATGAAGTTAAAATTCAGGTTGCTGGCGTAAATCTTGAAGAACGTAAAATTGACTTCCAGCTTCTTCAACAAGTCACACATGCAGGACGAGTAGTTCGTAGCCGAGCTCCACGCACAACCAAAACATCTTCACAAGCAACTGAAGAAGTTTTCAGCAAACCGACTGTCAGTACTGATGGAGAAAGACCTGTTCACAAAAAGAAAGAAAAAGGGAAGCCTAGTTCTTATACTAAAAAGCCTGGTAAAAAAACTTCTGCAAAAGCTGAAAGTAAACCAGAAAAAGTAAAGAAAAAGTCTAAGCCTAAAAAGAAAAAAGCGAATGCAAAATCAAAGGCTGAATAATTAAACAATAGATGTTGCCAGCCTAGAAATAAGCTCCGATTTGGAGCTTATTTCTTTTTAAAAAGCTTATTTTGCAAATTAAACTTGATTTCCTACCTGACAGGACCTACATCTAATACCATGTTTAAAAAATAATGTGGCTAACAGCAATGACTTTTCAACAAGCGACCTTACCAACTCCACGTTTTGATCAAATTGAATTAGAAAATTTAAAAGAAGACATCCAACAAGCGATTCAAGCAGGTCAAGAATTTTTAAATACGCTTACAGTTGTACCTAGCGATACCGCTCAACAACTTGCCGTACTTGAACAAGTCGATACACTTGAAAACAACCTCAGTGAATCATGGGGTGTTTTATCGCATTTAAACGCGGTGATGAACAATGCTGAAACCAGAGAAGTCTATCAATCGTTATTACCAGCTTTGAGCGAATACTATACTCAGCTTGGTCAACACACGGCGCTCTATCAAACGTATCAACATATCCATGATGGTCAGGGCTATACGTCTCTTAGTCCAGCCCAACAAAGTGCTATTCGCCTTGCTTTACGTGATTTTAAACTTTCAGGTGTGGCTTTAGAGGGCGAAGAGAAAAAACGTTATGCAGAGATTTCTGCACGTTTGTCACAAATTTCTTCTGATTTTTCTAATCATGTACTTGATGCAACACAAGCTTACTTTAAACCCCTTACAGAAGCTGAGTTAAAAGGTCTTCCAGAAAGTAATATTGAGCTATTAAAACAGTACGGTAAACAACGTGAACTCGACCAAGCTGTTGCAACGCTGGACTTCCCCGCTTACTTTGCCATTATGACTTATGCAGATGATCGAGCATTACGTGAAGAGCTTTACAGAGCTTATGTGACTCGTGCTTCTGATCAATCTGAGCAAGCTGAATTTGATAACAGTAAAATTATGGAAGAAATTTTGAGTCTTCGTCAAGAAATGGCGAAACTACTCGGTTTCAATAATTATGCTGAATATTCTCTTGCAAGCAAGATGGCGCCAGATGTAAAAACAGTACATGAGTTTTTGGTTGATCTAGCCGAACATGCACGTGCCCCTGCTCTCCAAGAAGTTGCTGAACTTCGAGATATTGCTAAACAAGATGGGTTAGATGAACTTCAACCTTGGGATACCACTTATTATTCTGAAAAGCTTAAACAACAACAGTTCAACTTATCTCAAGAAGCGTTAAAACCTTACTTCCCTGCACCTAAAGTCATTCAAGGATTATTCCAGATCGTGCAGCGCTTATATGGCATTAACATCATTGAGCGACAAGCACCCGTCTGGCATCCAGATGCACGTTATTTCGAGTTAGAAGACCAAGGCCAAGTAATTGGTGGATTCTTCTTTGACATCTATGCACGTACGGGCAAACGTGGTGGTGCATGGATGAATGGTTTCCGCTCACGCATGCAGACTCTTCACGGTCTGCAAAAACCAATTTGCTACATGGTATGTAACTTTACACCTCCAGTAGGTGATCAGCCTGCTTTACTGACTCATGATGAAGTCATCACCTTATTCCATGAGTTTGGACATGGTTTACATCATATGCTAACCGAAGTAGATAACATTTCGGTTGCAGGTACTCATGGTGTTGCTTGGGATGCGGTAGAACTACCAAGTCAGTTCATGGAATTCTGGTCTTGGGATAAAGAAAGTCTAGATGTATTAAGTGAGCACATTGAGAGTAAACAGACCTTACCGCAAGAATTGCTCGATGCTTTATTAAATGCCCGCTTCTTCCAATCTGGCATGCAGACTTTACGTCAACTTGAATTTGCCTTGTTTGATTTAACAATTCACACCAAAACACCAGCACTGAACAGTGAGCAAATTCAGCAGACTTTAAATGAAATACGTAGCCAATATGCTGTCGTTCCTACTGTCGGATACAACCGTTTCCAACATAGCTTCAGCCATATTTTTGCTGGTGGTTATGCGGCTGGTTATTACTCATACAAATGGGCAGAAGTGTTAGCTAGCGATGCATTTGACCGTTTTGAACATGAAGGCATTTTCAATACTCAAACGGGTAAAGAATTCCGTCAGGCGATTTTAGCTGTAGGTGGAAAAGACACTGCTCTTGAAGCATTTGTTAATTTCCGTGGCCGTGAACCTAAAATTGATGCATTGTTACGTCATCAAGGTTGGACGAATGACAGCAAAACCGCTTAAACTATGGGCCTAAATTGATCGTGTGGTTAGGGTGATAAAGATGAAAAAACGTTTCATTGCTGGGGCTAAATGTCCAAAATGTGAAGCAACAGATCGGATTGTCATGCTAACCACCGCTGAAGACGAATGGATTGAATGTATCGAATGCGGTTATAGCGAAAATCGTCCGACTCATATTGATGAGCCTGAAACACCTGCTGTACCTGATGAAGTTGGAGTAATACAGTTCAAGCCTCGTCGTCCTGACTAAAGGTCTTAGAGATGCCACTACAAAGAAAACAAAACTCAAAACTATTGTGGATTTTAATTGGGGGCTTAAGCATTCTCGTAGTGCTTTTTTTCGCTGCACAATGGTTTTTCAAAAAAACCGAGTCAGCCGCACCAATGGTTGATCCTCATCCTGTTTCGACACCTGCGCCTGTTAAAACCAATGATCCATCATCAGGTTCTGAACCGATAGCAGAGGCTGCGAGTTCACAACAACTGGTGAATGAAGATGTACTTAAACAGCCTGTACCTGCTCAAGAATCTTTAGCTAAAGAAGAAGTGTCTAAACTCGATGACATCCACCGTCAGTTGCAAGATCAAGAAAGTTCATTAAAAGCTCAGCATGCAGATGCAGATCAATTAACGAAACTCAAAGAAGAACAAGTTAAATTGCTTGAAGCTCAGCTCAAACAGCAATAGTTTTTCAATGGGAACTTAAAAAGCTAAAGTTATTCATCTTTAGCTTTTTTATTTTAATTAAAATAATTCTAGTCATCTTTTTTCCAAAATTTACTGAATTCTACTACTAAAAAAGCCCTCCTTTTAGGAGGGCTTTTTGTATAACAGATACTTTAATTTAAGTTATTTATACCAATCGAATAACTTGAACACATACGGTACATAAGTAACCAATACCAATGATGAGAACAAGACAATAATTGGTAGTAACCAGCGCTCATAACGGAAGTAGAAACTTGTATATTTCTCTTTCGCTTCAGCATCCGCCGCATTAACTTCATCATCTCCGACGGACAACCGCGTGAGTAGATGGTTCAAGGCTACTGGTGGCGTTACATAACCAAACTCGAATGCAACTAATACAATCATCCAGAAGTGAATTGGATGAATACCATTTTCGTATGCCACAGGCGCAATGGTTGCAGCAACTAAAATTACAGCACCAAATGGATCTGTACACATACCAATAATGGCAAGCAATAGTGCAATACATGCCAGTGATATATAAATACTGCCTAAATGAGTCGGTAACAATTCAACCACTTCAGAGCGTTCAATTAAACCACCTACACTTGCAGACAATGCCATCAAGATAATTAGTGCACCAATATGGCCGACAGTTTCTGAGGTCGCAAAACGAAGTGCTCCACCAAAACCAAGACGGTATTGAGAACTATGCGGATCATGTGACTGCAAGAATGGTGATTTTTGTTCATGTTCACGAACAATTGCTTCATGAATATTGATTGCAGGAGCTTCTTTTGTAGACACCAATTTGTCATACAAGATCATTGCGATCAGGACTAATGGCAAAATTACTGGTGCAGTAAATTCATTCATTCCTGTGTCTAGCGCATATTTATAGATCGCAAGAACAACAACAGTAATCAGAATGTATGGGATCACAGGTACAAAGGCACGTAACATACCCGGAATCGCTACTTTTGGTGAATTCACGCGGAATTTTTCTTCAGCCAATAGTAATGACACACCCAAGAAAATAAATGCGGTTAGCCAAAATACATAAATACCATGGCCAAACAATTCATCGGACGTTACATGACGGCTATCAAGCATGGCAATTAAAACGACCAATAGACATGGACGTACAACTACCCCTAAAGAACCTGACATTGCAGAAACAGCCAAAGCATATTGACGGCGAGCACCTGCATTCCAAACTTCTTTATAAATAATTGCACCTGCCGCAATAACGAAGATACCTGATGCACCTGTATAAGCCGTTGGTACCGCAGCTGCAATTAGAATTAACCATGTTAGGGTTTCTGGTGCCAAATTCCATGGACGAAGCACGTTAAGGAATAAATCCATAACACGTGTTTGGGTTAGGAGCATACCTGCCCAAATAAACAAGGCAAGGTTTAAGAAAATACCTGAAAACTCAACCAATAAACCAAGGTAAATCCCTTGCCCCATTGGATAATCCATAAAGAATGTAAATACGATACCCGTAATCAAAGCCATGTAAGCATATAAAGGCACACTTAAAAGGGCTAAACCAATATTACCGCCTTCGCGTTTTGGTGGAGGTGAAACAAATAATTGATAAAGACTAATTAAGGTCAGAACAACAAATAGAATCATCCATATCCAGTAAATAGTTACCGTTTCATAGGTAGGTATTACCCCAGAATTAATAACTGAACGATACTGGCTGATTACAGAGGTACTGAGTAAGGCATTACCAATCACCATAAAGATGGAATAGACTTTGTAATCTATTTTTGTTGCCGGATTACGTAAGCCAATATGATGAAATTTTAACGATGCCGTAATCGCAGAAATCAGAACCATAAAGATGAGTAAAATGGCACGATTCTCTGTACCAAATTTAAAAATACCAAAGAAACCTGTTTCGACAGCACGGTAAGTACGCACCCCTGGGTTAGCTTCGATATATTTAATTGTCTTGTCATATGCCTGATATTTCTCGTCACATTGTTGCTGCGCAGCGAGTAGCGATGCACGGACATCACTTTCCGATGCTGCACCAAAGAAACTCGAGAAATCATCAGATGCATTCGCTTTCATTTGTTCTTTTACTTGGGCATCGATATTTGGATGTCGATCACAAGTCGGCTTTTCAGGTTCAGCACGCAAAAATGAATATTGCATGCCTATAGCAGGGTCACCATAAAGACGCTCCCCGATACGTAATAATTGTCCGTGGATCATTTCCCCGGTACCAATTATTAAAGTCATTAATAGCAGAGTGAGGATGACGAATGTTGAGATCCATTCGTTCCAGATATAACCCAGCAGACCTAATCCAGATCTTTTTTCTTGATATTCTTGCATAAATATTCCAATTTTGTTCTCTCAAGTCCCTAAAAAATAAAGACTTGAGTCATGCAATTTTCTTGGTCAGGGGTTAAATCCATACCCCTTCTACCAATCCCTTTATTCAACGATCAAATTTGCATCAAACTTTATTAATAAAGAATGACTAAAATCACTTTTTTAACAGTTCGTATTGTCAATATTTCTTTTTTAATCTCTGTACCAGCCAATAGCACCCACCAAAGATTGCGCCACCAATCGCGCCATAGAGATGAGCTTCAGTTAAAACTGGGCTTCCTATTAACTGAGCCGTTCCTGTTTGCCCAAAGGTATTTTCCCATATCAGTTTTGCAATAATTAATCCTAAAACCAGAAAAGCAAAATTCCGTTCTTTACGATATTGCAAATAAACTAAAGCAACTGCTGTATAGAGCCCATGTAACACACCAGACAGCCCTGCATACGCTTCGATATAAGGCAAATAGAAATAGAACACCAGACTAATGAACGGTGGTAAAAGCAGAAGCAGACTTAAAAGATGCCACGCTTTGGTATGCGGGAAGATAAACGGTAAACAGGCGAATGCCATCATATTTAAAAGGAAATGAATCCACCCAACGTGTACCCAGTGTGCTGTCCACAAACGCCAGAATTCGCCAAGTAGGCTTTCACGCCAATAAATAAATGTATCAGGAAACACCTGTAGACAGGCAGACACAGAAATGCACACTGCGACCAAAAGCACTTTATGATTCAGTACATGATCCTTCATGGCACACTCCTTGAAATTAAACTTCTTGCTACCATTGTAAAACTTAACAACAGTCTCGCAAGAAGTTAACCTTTCAAATATTTTACTGCGCTGCTGGTGGAGCAGATGAATCTGCAGGAGCTTCAGATGCGGCCCCTCCATCAAACAATTCATCTAACTCTGCCGCACCTTCATTCTTATCATCCCAGAAATGTGACATACCATCATCTCCGGTACGCACACCTGTATGCTCAGTCCAGTAACGGTCAGAAATACCGCGTACAATCAGACCAGCCATACTATCGATTAACTTAAAGTTCGGATTGACAGGCTTATCATCAGCTTGAGATGCGGCATATGATCTTAATGCATCACGGATTTTTGCATCATCACCACTTGCTTGGGCAGCTACCGCATACAAAGCATGGGACAGGCGAACACCCTTTTGTTCACCAATTTGAACTGATTGCTTTAACGTTTGATATGGGTCAGGTTTCCCTTCATCAGCCCCAGGCAGTAAGGTCCAAATAACAGCACGTGTTGCATTAGGTGCGCCCCAGAATTTTTCATTATCTAGACAAACCATGCCGCGCTCTACAATAGCCGCAATATCTTTTGGAACATTGACTGCACCACCAGAGTTAATATCATTGGTTACAGCCTGAAGACCACTAATCATTCCAAGTAAATATACAGTTTGATCAGTATCACTACGCATCGTTGGACAAGAATCACCTAAATGATATTTATATTTAGATTCCCAACGGTCAGCGAACAACTTATAGCCCGTATATTGACGCTCAGCAGCAATGGCTGCCCAACGTTTCTGTGCAATACGAGCATCTTGAGCTTCGGTTACTTGACCCGCTTTTGATGCACGTAAATAACGTAATTCCTGTTCTAACGCTTGGTTTTCCGCACATACACCTGATGCGGCATACATTAATACAGCAACACGAGTTGGATCTGCACCCATACCTTTGGTAGACATAATTGCAGGTGTTAATGCACTACCCGTATTACAAACCATTTCAGCATCTTGCATTGCTAAAATAGGTGGAACGACGTGCTTTTCCGTAAAACCTAAAGCAACATTTGCTCCGGTTTTCACGACGTATGAACAACCTGATAAAACTGAAGCTGCAAGCAAACTTACCGCCAAACCTTGGCTTATTTTTTGGACTTTAGACATCTTCCTGTCCTCTATGTAATTTGTTTTTTCCTTTTCAGATGTACATTAGCAGATGCATATCTTGAATAAAAGAGTAATTACTCTAATTGTAGCGCTTATACTTTGACATACTTCACAGTAGATAAAATTGACAGTTTTTTCAGAAAAAAGAAATTTTAGGCAAAAAAAAGTAGCATTGCGACGGTTCAGCACATGCTACTTATTAACTGAGATAAGCTTTTAACGGCTTATATTATTTTTGTTCTATATAATCCTTAAGTAAAGTTCCTGCTCTTCCTACTACCACAGCCATAAGCACTGCAATTAACAGAAACATCCACATTGAAATCTCCATGAGAGACCTCCTTACTACAATCGCACCCAGTTATAAACTGGACACTTGATGAAATTAATCGACTAACCAATTTAATAATTGACTGATCGACGACCTTGCATCCTCTGTCTCTTAACTTTGTTAAAATTAACTTTGTTAAGATGTTCCCTGAGTAAAGTTCCTGCTCTTCCGATCACCACTGCCAAAATGATGGCAATGACCAAGAACGACCATGTTGGCATCTCCATTTTGAGACCTCCGACACACTTTACGTTGGTGTTTGTACTTTAACCGATCAACTAGATACCCATAGGTGAAATTGTCAGACAATTGTATTTCCTTAGCTTTTTTCTAATTTTTAATTAGACAATCCTAAACTCAAGCAAAAAAATAAAGATTAAATTATTGTTTTTTATAGTTTTTAAATAAATATACAAATGTAGAATTGTCTAACAATTAATGAAGTTTCTGTAAGACTTTTAGCTTTTTCCAATGCACCGAAGGAAGTTGATCAAACCAAATTATGGCTACCTTTATAGGTGCCTCCTCAAAATAAATAACCATAAACAGCTGATAATCAATTATTTTAGAAATTTCCACACGAGAAATTATCTTTTGTGAGGAGTATGCAATTGACCACGATTTTTGGTCTAAATATGCAATTTGAGAAATTTGTGATTGTCTTAAAAAAAATAGAAAACTTATAGATAAAAGGATGAAAGTAATCAACCACCAAATGGGTGATAACAATTGATAAAGTAGGATAGCTAAACTCAAGCCAATAAAAAGCTGAAATATTATCGAGAAACGACTATATTTCAGCTCAAAATTCAATTCTTTTATCAAAACAGTTTAGCCATGTACGTACTGTTTTAATTTATAAATAAATTCACGTAACTCTGTACGTGGAGGTTCAGAAACTTCCATGAACCAATCGAGTAAATCAGGATCTTCTTGTTCAACTAACTCTGCAAATAAGGCCTTCTCTGCCGAATCCGCTTTTAGATAATAGTTTTTTACATAAGGGTCAAAATAGACGTCAATTTCTTTTAAGCCGCGGCGTGCTCGATAAATTACTTTACGTTCTTCCAAGGTCATTTCGTCAGACATTTATTTCCCCATCTGCGTTGATAGTGCGCTTAGTTTACCTGATCACATTCCAAAGATCGCTAAAAATATCAAATTGACCAAATTTATCATCTTGTATTCATAATTGAGCATTCATCACATTGTTACATAAGCAAGGCTTCCGTATGTTTAAGTTCATAACATCACACCTGAACCAAGGAAGAAATACAAATGCAATCTGGTGCTATCCGTCCCATTCCAAATATGTTACCGAGACAACTATTTAACGAAGAACATGAGGCATTCCGCGAAACAGTTCGTAAATTTTATGAAAAAGAAGTTGTTCCCAATATTGAAAAATATGAAAAACAGCAACATGTTGATCGAGACCTTTGGAATAAGGCCGGAGAATTAGGCCTCTTGTGTACCACAATGCCAGAGCAATATGGTGGGTCTGGAGTAGACCGCTTGTACAGTATGATCTTAATTGAAGAGCAAGCTTATGCTATGGATTCGAGTACGGGCTTTTCTTTGCATTCAGATATTGTTGCCAATTATGTGAACAACTTTGGTAATGAAGAACAAAAACAAAAGTGGTTACCAGAAATGGCAACAGGAGAAGTGGTCACGGCTATTGCCATGACTGAGCCTGGTACTGGTTCTGATTTACAAGCAGTAAGAACCACAGCTGTACTTGATGGTGATGATTACGTCATTAATGGTTCTAAAATTTTCATTACCAATGGCTACTTATGTGACATGGTCGTAGTGGTTTGTAAAACGGGTAATAACGACAAAGGTTCAGCAAACTTATCACTCATTATTGTTGAAGCAGACCGAGCGGGCTTTAGTAAAGGTAAGCCTCTGAATAAAATTGGAATGAAAGGTCAAGATACGTGCGAATTGTTTTTTGATAACGTTCGTGTTCCTAAAGAAAATCTTTTAGGTATGGAAGGCATGGGCTTTATTATGCTCATGAAAGAGTTAGCTTGGGAACGAATGCTAGTTGCTATTATTTGTCAGGCAGGAGCTGAAGCGGCATTTGCGCATACTGTCCAATATGCAAAAGACCGTAAAGCATTTGGCAAACCTGTTAGTGCATTTCAAAATACGCGTTTTAAACTTGCTGAACTTAGAACAGAAATAGATTTCTGCCGTACCTATCTAGATCGTTGTATGGAATTACAACTTGAAGAAAAATTGAGTGTGGAAGCTGCCGCAGCTGCTAAATATAAAATTTCAGACATGTTCTCAAAAGTTGTAGATGAGTGTCTTCAATTGCATGGTGGCTATGGTTACATGCTTGAATATCCAATAGCGCGTGCCTACATAGATCATCGAGCAAATCGAATTTATGCAGGTACCAATGAAATCATGAAAGAGTTAATTTCAAGAACACTTTAATACCTTCATAAGAAAAGGGGCATTAAGCCCCTTTTCTTTATCTAATATCTATTAAGATACTAATTTTGGCTTGCGCTCATTAGCTTCTGAACGTTTATGAAAATGTAGAACACCATCTTCAAATTTTGAATTTTTCAGCGACTTTCTATCTTCTAAATAGTTATTAGTCACTTGCCATGGAGCATGCTTACCCTGTTTTGGAAGTTCATGGGCCGCACGGCTAATATAACCTGAAGACAATTTACCCATTACAGTATCTTCTTCCATTTCAGTTTTATCACCAGATGGAATCACTTCATCATAGTGATTTTTATCCATATAATTTAACAAGCGACAAATATATTCCGCAGCGATATCAACTTTAAGGGTCCACGATGCATTTACATAACCAATAATCATAGCCATGTTTGGTACATCACTTAACATCACACCGTTATAAAGCATATGCTCAGATGAATTAATTGCTTTCCCATCAATAGTCGCCTGAACACCACCCATAATCTGAACTTGTAAGCCTGTTGCAGAAACAACAATATCAGCATCAAGGTGTTTACCAGATTTAAGTAGAATACCTTTTTCGGTAAATTTCTCAATCTGATCAGTTTCTACGCTTGCTTTACCTTCACGCAAAATTTTAAACAAATCGCCATCAGGTACCACACACAAACGTTGATCCCAAGGGTTATACGAAGGTGTAAAATGCTTCATATCTACCTTACCCTTCAACTGCACTTCAATTGCTTTTAAGAGTAAACGACGAACAGTCTTTGGATGTTTCTGCGATAATGCATAAATAGCGCGCTGCATACCAATATTACGTGCGCGGGTAAATTTATACGCTGTTTCCTCAGACATAAATTTACGCGTTTTTTCATAAACGAAGTCGATAGACGGCACACTAGCAATATACGTTGGTGAACGCTGCAACATAGTGACATGACCAGCGCCACCTTTAGCCATTGCCGGTACTAAAGTAATTGCAGTTGCGCCACTACCAATAATAACGACTTTTTTACCTGTGTAATCTAAGTTTTCAGGCCAATGCTGTGGGTGAATGAGTTGCCCTTTAAATGCATCTTGATTTGGGAAAGAAGGCGCATATCCTTGATCATAATTATAATAACCAGTACACCCTACAACAAAATTAGCAATCCAAGTCTGTTGTTTTTTCTTGCTATCTTCAATTACAACCTGCCATTTTTTTGATTCAGAATCATAATTAGCAGAAAGTACACGATGACCAAAGTGAATTTTTTCTTTTAATTTATATTCATCAATTACTTCGCCTAAATACCCTTTAATAGAAGCACCATCAGCTAATACATTCGCTTTACACCATGGTTTAAAATTAAAACCAAATGTGGACATATCTGAGTCTGAGCGAATGCCTGGATAACGGAAAAGATCCCATGTTCCACCAAAAGATTCACGACGCTCTAAAATTTCAAATTGGCGTTGTGGAGAATTTTTTGATAAATGGGCAGCAATTCCAATTCCTGAGATACCTGCGCCAATGATTAAAATATCAACTTGCTTTTCCATTTTATTTTTATACCCATTGTTGAGAATATAAGTTTATTAAAGCACAATTTTGACAATACACAATGTCAAGTTTGACCGTTTATCCGTTTTTTTATGTCACTTGGGGACATTTTTATAATTTTATTAATTAACAGAAATAAAAAAGACCGGTATAAAACCGGTCTTTTTTGAATAAAATCAATTATTCAGCTGAAGTGTTCACTTCACGATCTACAAGCTCAACGTAAGCCATCGGCGCTGCATCACCAGCACGGAAGCCCGCTTTAAGAACACGTAGATAACCGCCGTTACGTTCTTTGTAACGAGGGCCGAGTACGGTAAATAATTTACCTACAGTTGCAGCATTACGAGTACGAGCAAATGCTAAACGACGATTTGCTACAGTATCGTTTTTTGCTAGAGTGATTAAAGGCTCAGCAACACGACGTAATTCTTTAGCTTTAGGCACAGTTGTTTTGATCAACTCGTGTTCAAATAAAGAATTAGCCAAGTTTTGGAACATCGCTTTACGATGGCTGCTTGTACGGCCTAATTTCACACCACTATTACGATGACGCATGGTGATAGTCCTACTTAATTAACGGCTACGATAGGCAAAACGGTCGTCCATACGAAGACTAGCTGGTGGCCAGTTTTCAAGACGCATACCGAGTTGTAAGCCTTTCGATGCCAAAACATCTTTGATCTCTGTTAACGATTTTTTACCAAGGTTAGGAGTTTTTAACAACTCAACTTCAGTACGTTGAACAAGATCACCAATGTAGTAAATATTTTCTGCTTTCAAACAGTTAGCAGAACGAACAGTAAGCTCTAGATCATCTACTGGGCGAAGCAAGATTGGGTCAACTTCTTCACGAGGCTCTTGAGCAACTGGAGTTTGGTCTTTCTGAAGATCAACAAAAATTGCAATTTGTTGTTGCAAGATTGTTGCCGCTTTGCGGATTGCTTCTTCAGGATCAACCGTTCCATTTGTCTCGAGGTCGATTACCAGTTTATCTAAATCGGTACGTTGTTCTACACGCGCATTTTCAACGGTGTAAGAAACACGCTTAATCGGGCTATAAGAAGCATCTAATTGCAAACGACCAACAGGACGTGTTTCACCTTCAGGGAAACGAGAATCAGATGTTTCATAACCACGACCTTGAGCAACCTTCAAGCGCATTTTTAATGAGCCTGAAGCACTCAAAGTACCTATTAAATGTTCTGGATTAACCACTTCAACATTATGAGGTAAACGAAGGTCAGCAGCAGTAATTTCGCCAGGACCTTGTTTCTCTAATGTTAAATATGCTTCATTTTGATCGAACAGCTTAATAGACAATCCTTTTAGGTTCAGCAAGAGCTCGACGATGTCCTGCTGCAAGCCTTCTAAAGTACTGTACTCGTGCTCGACACCTTCTATCTCAACTTCAACCACAGCAGCGCCAGGTAAAGAAGACAATAGAATGCGACGTAAAGCATTCCCTAGAGTGTGACCAAAACCACGCTCTAAAGGTTCTAGAATCACTTTTGCCGAGGTCCCGCTAACCGCTTCGACCTTGATCGCTTGCGGAGTTAGAAACTCGTTTGCAGTACGCGTCATTATTGCTACCTCAAGGATTATTTAGAATACAATTCTACAATCAAGCTTTCATTGATTTCAGCAGGTAAATCAGCACGATCTGGTGCAGCTTTAAACGTACCTTCAAGCTTAGAATGATCAACATCCATCCAAGCCGGAATACCACGTTGTGCAGCTAACTCAATCGCGTTTTTAATACGCAATTGTTGTTTAGCACCTTCGTGAACCGCAATTACATCACCAGCTTTAACTTGAATAGATGCGATGTTTACACGACGACCATTCAAAGTAATGCTACGGTGACTTACTAACTGACGAGCTTCTGCACGTGTAGAACCAAAACCCATGCGATAAACAACGTTATCAAGACGGCTTTCAAGCAATTTCAACAAGTTCTCACCTGTTGCGCCTTTAACACGAGCTGCTTCTTTATAGTAGTTACTAAATTGACGTTCTAACACACCGTAAATACGACGGACTTTTTGTTTTTCACGTAATTGTAGTGAATACTCAGATTGCTTACCACCGCGTGCCTGACCATGTTGACCAGGTGCTTTGTTAGCTTTTTTAGTTTTGACGTCAAATGGTTTAACGCCAGATTTAAGTTGCAGGTCTGTCCCTTCGCGGCGAGAGAGTTTGCATTTTGGACCAATATAACGAGCCATGAATGTTTCTCCTTACACGCGACGTTTTTTAGGTGGACGGCAACCGTTGTGAGGAATTGGCGTCACATCGGTAATGCTGTTAATTTTATAACCCACTGCGCCTAATGCACGAACCGCAGACTCACGACCTGGACCAGGACCTTTTACAAGGACATCCAGATTTTTCAAACCGTAATCTAAAGCTGCTTTACCAGCAACTTCAGCAGCTACCTGAGCAGCAAACGGAGTTGATTTACGTGAACCACGGAAGCCTTGTCCACCAGAGGTGGCCCAAGCCAATGCATTACCTTGACGATCAGTAATCGTAACAATGGTGTTATTAAAAGACGCGTGAATGTGTGCAACACCTTCAGAGACGGTACGAGTGACCTTCTTGCGTGTGCGAGTATCTTTAGCCATCTTTTAGCTTCCAGAAATCTTACTTTTTAATCGGTTTGCGCGGACCTTTACGGGTACGTGCGTTAGTTTTGGTGCGTTGACCACGGACAGGCAAGCTGCGACGATGGCGAAGGCCGCGATAGCAACCCAAATCCATTAAACGTTTAATGTTCATGGAAATTTCGCGACGCAAGTCACCTTCGGTAGGAACCTTAGCAACTTCTGCACGAATCGCATCGAGCTGAGCATCGTCCAACTCACGGATCTTAGTAGTTTCAGTAATACCAACTGTAGCTAAGATATTCTTAGCAGTATGGCGACCGACACCAAAGATGTAAGTGAGGGAGATAACAGCATGCTTGTTATCCGGAATGTTTACACCGGCAATACGAGCCATTCACTTTCTCCAAAAAGGCAGTAGAGATAATCAACCGCCCCACAAAATCTTGAGGGGCGGATATTAACCCAATTCGCCTACTGAAATCAACAGGTCTTGATTAGATTAACCTTGACGCTGCTTATGACGAGGTTCTGCGCTACAAATTACGCGAATAACCCCATTACGACGGATAACTTTACAGCTACCACAAATTTTCTTTACAGAAGCTTGTACTTTCATGATGAAACCTCTAAGTGCGCTTATCCCTTAGGATGAGCAGTCGTTTTTCTCATTAATGTTTGATTATCATATTGATGAGATGTTAAGTGCGCTTGTAGCTGAGCCATAAAGTCCATAACAACGACAACTACGATTAGTAATGATGTACCACCCAAAGAGAATGGGATCCCAAAAGAACTTTGTAGAATCATTGGCATTAAACAAATGACCGTAATATAAATCGCACCAATAAACGTCAAACGATTAAGAATATGATCTAAGTAACGAGCAGTTTGCTCACCTGGGCGAATACCAGGCACATAAGCTCCGCTGCGTTTTAGATTTTCTGATACTTCCTTAGGGCTAAATACTAAAGCCGTATAAAAGTAACAGAAAAAGATAATTAACGCACCAAAGAGCACCAAATACAAAGGCTGTCCAGGCGACAATACTAAAGCTAAATCTTGTAAGCTACGCTTAATTAATCCAGCATTTGCATCTGCACTTCCTACCCATTGACCAAGACTCGCTGGGAACAATAGTAAAGAACTTGCAAAAATCGCAGGAATCACACCAGCCATATTAATTTTCAATGGCAAATGTGTCTGCTGTGCCGTAAATATACGACGACCTTGCTGCTTTTGTGCATAGTTTACTGGAATACGACGTTGTGCTTTTTCAATAAACACAATCGCAGCCAACACGCCTAAAGACAAAAGACCAAAGATCACAAGACCAATTAAACTTGTCTGACCATTATCTACTGATGAAACTGATTGCATAATTAATTTAGGCAAACCAGAAACAATACCAGCAAAAATAATCATTGAGATACCGTTACCAATACCTCTTTCAGTGATTTGTTCACCTAGCCACATTAAGAACATAGTTCCAGCGACAAGTGATGTAACTGCTGGTATATAAAACTCAAGACCAACTGACAGAGTGATACCCTGACCAATCAAACCTGCGCACATACCAACTGCCTGAACCACTGCAAGCAATAATGTACCCTGACGCGTATATTGATTAATTTTACGCTTACCTTGCTCACCTTCCTTTTTCAAGGCTTCTAGTGAAGGAATTACCGTAGACATTAACTGCACAATAATTGATGCAGAAATGTAAGGCATAATCCCTAAAGCAAGAATAGACATTCGCTCTAAAGCACCGCCAGAAAACATATTGAATAGCCCAAGAATAGTTCCTTGGTTCGCATGAAATAAATTTTCTAACGCAGCATTATTAATGCCTGGTACTGGAATATGCGCTCCTAGTCGAAAGACCAGCAATGCACCGATTAGAAAACTCATCCGGCGAATAATTTCACGATATTTCACGTGAAATGGCTGACCTTTCATCATGTTGACATGACCTGAAGAACTAGGAGACATAGACACTCGAGATTACTCCTCGACTTTGCCGCCAGCTGCTTCAATCGCAGCTTTAGCGCCTTTAGTCAATGCAACACCTTGAACAGTGAATGCACGAGTGATTTCACCAGAAAGTACGATACGAGCACGAATTTGGTCACGACGAACAACATTCGCAGCTTTCAAAGTTTCTAGGCTAACGATGTCGCCTTCAACTTTGTTTAACTCAGATAAACGTACTTCAGCAGTTTTTAAAGCGATTTGGCTAGTGAAACCGAATTTAGGTAAACGACGATAAATCGCTGTTTGACCGCCTTCAAAGCCTGGACGAACGCCACCACTTTTACGTGATTTTTGACCTTTGACACCACGGCCACCGGTCTTACCAACGCCAGAACCGATACCACGGCCTAAACGACGGTTTTCACGTTTTGCACCTTCTGCAGGCGCAAGCTCATTTAAACGCAGAGTCATGGCTTATTCCTCTACACTAACCATATAGTAGACTTTGTTGACCATACCGCGGTTAGAAGGCGTATCTTGCACTTCTACAGTATGACCAATACGACGCAGACCTAAACCTTGTAAGCAAAGCTTGTGATTTTTCAAGCGATGTGAAGAAGATTTAGTCTGGGTAACTTTAATCGTTTTCATGATTGATTACCCTTGAATTTCTGCTACTGATTTACCACGTTTCGCAGCGACTTTCTCAGGAGAAGTCATATCACGCAAACCTTTGAAAGTTGCGTTTACTACGTTAGCAGCATTAGTAGAACCATAACATTTAGCAAGTACGTTATGCACGCCTGCAGCTTCTAGAACGGCACGCATTGCGCCACCAGCGATTACGCCAGTACCTTCAGAAGCAGGTTGCATGTATACACGGCTTGCACCATGACGAGCATTCACAGGGTGTTGTAAAGTAGTACCAGCAAGGTCTACAGTAATCATGTTGCGACGTGCAGCTTCAAGTGCTTTAGAAATAGCAGCTGGAACTTCACGCGCTTTACCACGACCAAAACCAACACGACCATTACCATCACCCACAACAGTTAATGCTGTGAAAGAGAAGATACGACCGCCCTTAACAACTTTGGCTACACGATCAACGGCAACCAGCTTTTCAACAAGACCTTCGTTTTGTTCAACTTTAGCCATGATTAGAACTCCAAGCCGTTTTCACGAGCAGCATCAGCCAAGGCTTTGATACGACCATGATATTTAAAACCAGAACGGTCAAATGCAACTTTAGTTACACCAGCTGCTTTCGCGCGCTCTGCGATTAAAGCACCTACTTTAGTAGCCGCATCTACATTACCTGTAGTACCGCTACGTAAAGATGCATCCAAAGTTGAAGCTTGTGCTAAAACTTTGCCACCATCTGCTGAAATAACTTGAGCATAGATGTGACGCGGAGTGCGGTTTACACACAAACGAGTCGCACCCAATGCACGGATGTGCAAGCGTGTGCTTTTCGCACGACGCAAACGGGTTTGTTTCTTTTCGTTCATAAGAACCTCGCGCCTTATTTCTTCTTAGCTTCTTTACGAAGAATGA
Source organism: Acinetobacter sp. Leaf130 (assembly GCF_001423205.1). Lineage (NCBI taxonomy): Bacteria > Pseudomonadati > Pseudomonadota > Gammaproteobacteria > Moraxellales > Moraxellaceae > Acinetobacter > Acinetobacter sp. Leaf130. The sequence goes on along the minus strand of NZ_LMOE01000005.1, from coordinate 455,702 downwards.
CTTCATCCGAATAACGAACACCTTTACCTTTATATGGTTCAGGAGAACGATACGCACGGATTTCTGCCGCTACTTGACCTAACAACTGCTTGTTTGCTGATTTCAAAATGATTTCAGTTGCAGTTGGAGTTTCCGCTGTTACACTTTCAGGTAAAGCGTAGTCAATTGGGTGTGAAAAACCAAGGTTAAGGTTTACAACAGTACCCTTAACCGCAGCTTTATAACCAACACCAACTAGCTGCAACTTACGTTCGAAGCCTTCACTAACCCCTTTTACAAGGTTATTCAATACAGCGCGAGCAGTACCAGCTTGCATCCAAGCATCTTTCGATTCTTTAACTGGAGCAAGTTGAAGTTTACCTTCTTCCTGTTTTAGCTCGACCAGCGCATGCAGGTTGAAAGACAACGTACCTTTGCTGCCTTTCACTTCGACCTGCCGGCCGTTCTGAGTAACTGTTACACCATTTGGTACAGTTACTGGGGCTTTAGCCACACGAGACATGAGGAATCACCTATTAAGAAACAAAAGCAATAACTTCACCACCAACGCCCGCAGCACGTGCAGCGCGATCAGTCATGATGCCTTTGCTTGTAGAAACAATTGCAATACCTAAACCTTGCTTAACGCTTGGAAGTTTATCTTTACCGCGGTATTGGCGAAGACCTGGACGGCTTACGCGCTTAACCACTTCGATAACTGGTTTGCCTTCGAAATATTTTAAAGTAATTGTCAAAGTAGATTTTGTCTCTTCTTGAGCAACTTCTACATTTGAAACATAACCTTCTTGTTGAAGAACGTTTGCAATTGCAACTTTCAACTTAGAAGAAGGCATAGAAACAGTTTGTTTCTTAGCCATTTGTGCGTTACGAACACGTGTTAGCATGTCGGCAACGGTATCTTGCATACTCATTTAGTCGCTCCTTACCAGCTTGCCTTAACAACGCCTGGTACATCACCCTGCATTACTGTGTCACGTAATTTGTTACGGCTTAAACCGAACTTACGGAAGTAACCATGAGGACGACCAGTTAAACCACAACGGTTACGAAGACGTACCGGAGATGCATTACGTGGCAATGCTTGTAACTTTAACGTCGCTTCGAAACGCTCTTCTTCAGTTGCGTTTACATTTGCAATTGTAGCTTTTAATTCAGCACGTTTTGCAGCGTATTTAGCAACTGTTTTTTCGCGTTTCAATTCGCGATTAATCATACCTTTCTTAGCCATATCGACCTCTTATTTGAACGGGAAGCCGAATGCACGCATAAGCGCACGGCCTTCGTCATCGGTGCGAGCAGTCGTAGTAATAGTAATATCCATACCACGAATACGATCAATCTTATCGAAATCGATTTCAGGGAAAACGATTTGCTCTTTCAAACCCATTGAATAGTTACCACGACCATCAAATGATTTCGAAGAGAAACCACGGAAGTCACGGATACGAGGGATTGCGATTGAGATCAAACGATCCAAGAATTCGTACATTTGGTCGCCACGTAAAGTAACTTTACAACCAATCGGCCACCCATCACGGATTTTAAAACCTGCGATAGATTTACGAGCAAGTGTAATTACTGGTTTTTGACCAGCAATTAATTGCATGTCGACTACAGCACCATCTAATAATTTCTTATCAGTTGCAGCTGCGCCTACACCCATGTTTAGGGTGATTTTTGTGATGCGTGGAATTTCCATCACGTTCTTAACGCTAAGTTCTTCTTTTAACTTGGCTTTAAGTTCATCATTGTAACGTGCTTTAAGTCTGGCCATCGCCTTTTCAACCTATTACTTCGCTACCGCCACTGATTCACCATTTGATTTATAAACGCGAGTTTTCACGCCATCAATCACTTGGTAACCAACACGGTCAGCCTTCTGGGTTGTAGCATTTAAAATTGCCACGTTTGAAATATGAAGCGAAGCTTCTTGAGTAACAATACCGCCTTCAGCGCCAGTTACACGATTCGGCTTTTGATGCTTCTTCACTAAGTTAAGGCCTTCAACCTTAACGCGGTCTTCAGAAACAGACAATACAGTACCCTGTTTGCCTTTTTCTTTACCTGCGATCACAATAACTTGATCGCCTTTTTTAATCTTAGCCATGATTGCCTCTTATAGAACTTCAGGAGCCAATGAAATGATTTTCATGAACTGTTCAGTACGAAGTTCACGAGTCACTGGTCCGAAGATACGAGTAGCAATCGGAGCTTTGTTGTTGTTCAGGATAACTGCAGCATTATCATCAAAACGGATCACAGAACCATCTGGACGACGAATGCCGAATTTAGTACGAACTACAACCGCATTCATCACGTCACCTTTTTTAACACGTGCGCGTGGGATTGCTTCTTTTACAGTAACTTTAATAATGTCGCCAACAGAAGCATAACGACGATGTGAACCACCAAGTACTTTAATACATTGTACGCGGCGAGCACCACTGTTGTCTGCTACGTCGAGCATAGTTTCGGTTTGAATCATTGCCCTACTCCAAAACCGAGCATCACCGGTCACAATTTCGAAAGGCTCAAAGAGTACTCGAAATTGACCGATGATGCAACAAGAACGTCGAATTACTCAGCAGCTGCTTCAACTACTTCCACTAAAGTCCAAGCTTTAGTTTTAGAAATTGGGCGGCTTTCTTTAATGGTTACAACATCACCAATTTTAGCGACGTTATTCTCATCATGAGCGTGTAACTTAGTTGAACGGCGAATTGACTTGCCATACAACGGGTGTTGAACGCGGCGTTCAATAAGAACAACAATAGATTTATCCATTTTGTCACTTACGACTTTGCCGGTTAACGTGCGGACTGTTTTTTCACTCATTGTCCGTTCCCCTGTTTTTCGGTAAGGAGTGTCTTAATACGAGCAATTGTCTTACGAGCAACTTGCACTTCGTGCGATTTACCCAACTGACCAGTTGCTTTCGCCATACGAAGACGGAATTGGTTAAGCTGTTGCTCATCAAGCAAAGCTTTCAACTCTTCTACCGACTTTTCACGTAAATCTTTAGTTTTCATTACATTACCGTCCGAGTCACGATAGTGGTTTTAAACGGAAGTTTAGCAGCAGCTAAAGCAAATGCTTCACGCGCTAATTCTTCGTTCACACCTTCAATTTCGTACAGGATCTTGCCTGGTTGGATCTGGCAAACCCAGTATTCCACGCTACCCTTACCTTTACCCATACGCACTTCAAGAGGCTTTTGAGTAATTGGCTTATCCGGGAATACGCGAATAAAGATTTTACCACCACGCTTAATACGGCGGCTAATAGTACGACGTGCAGCTTCAATCTGACGCGCAGTCATACGACCACGTTCAGTTGCTTTAATTGCAATCGAACCAAATGATACTGTACTACCACGATGCGCTAGACCAGTATTACGGCCTTTGTGCACCTTACGGAATTTGGTACGTTTAGGTTGCAACATGGATTATTCTCCCTTGTCAGCAGCACGGTCACCGCGACGACCACGACGCTCTTGACCTTCACCACGACCACGACCACGTTTAGCTGGACGATCTTCAGCAGGAGCAGGGTTCATGACTTGTTTCATGCCACCTAAAATCTCGCCACGGAAAATCCAAACTTTAACACCAATCGTACCGTAAGTTGTTTCTGCACGCACAGTTGCATAGTCAATGTCTGCACGCAATGTATGCAAAGGTACACGACCTTCACGATACCATTCAGTACGCGCAATCTCTGCACCACCTAAACGGCCAGACACTTCAACTTTGATACCTTTAGCACCAGCACGCATAGTGTTTTGAACCGCACGCTTCATAGCACGACGGAACATTACACGCTTTTCTAATTGAGAAGCAATTGCTTCAGCAACTAAACGCGCATCTAAGTCTGGGCGATCAATTTCGTTGATACTTACTTGCGCAGGAACACCCATAATGCTAGTAAGTTCGCGCTGTAATTTCTCAATATCTTCGCCTTTTTTACCGATTACGATACCAGGACGAGCTGTGCTAATTGTTACTTTAGCAGCACCTGATGGACGTTCGATAAGAATGTTGCTGATCATCGCATTCTTAAGTTTTTTATTTAAAAACTCACGAACTTGAAGATCTTTAAGCAAGTATTCAGCGTATTGTTTCGGACTCGCATACCAGTTAGCGTTATGACGTTTCACAACACCTAGGCGGATACCGATTGGATGAACCTTCTGACCCATATCAAACCCCTACCTTAACGGTGATGTGACAAGTACGCTTAGTAATACGATCTGCACGGCCTTTAGCACGTGGCATAATACGTTTAAGGCTAACGCCTTCATCAACGTAAATCGTAGAAACTTTAAGATCATCAACATCTAAACTGTTATTGTGTTCAGCGTTTGCAATCGCAGATTCCAATGCTTTTTTTACTAAAACAGCAGCTTTTTTATTGCTGAAGTTTAAAATATTTAAAGCATGCGCAACAGATTTGCCGCGAATAAGATCTGCAACCAAACGTGCCTTTTGTGCCGAGATAGCGGCACCGCGTAATTTAGCAGTTACTTCCATCATGACACCTATTAACGTTTAGACTTCTTGTCAACACCGTGACCACGATAGGTACGAGTTGGCGCGAATTCACCGAGTTTATGACCAACCATATGCTCAGTAACAATTACTGGAACGTGATTACGACCATTATGAACAGAAATTGTTAAACCAACAAAATCTGGAAGGATCATCGAACGACGAGACCAAGTTTTAATCGGCTTGCGAGAGTTACTAGCAACAGCCGCTTCAACCTTAGCGAACAAGTGCGCATCGACGAATGGGCCTTTTTTCAGAGAACGAGGCATTAGTCAGATTCCTTTACTTGACGCGACGGTCGCGAATAATCATCTTAGTCGTACGCTTATTGGTACGTGTCTTGTACCCTTTAGCTTTTTGACCCCATGGGCTTACAGGTTGAATACCTTTATTACGCCCTTCACCACCACCGTGCGGGTGATCAACTGGGTTCATCGCCATACCACGTACGGTAGGACGAACACCACGCCAGCGCGCAGCACCAGCTTTACCCAATGAACGAAGGTTGTTTTCTTGGTTAGAAACTTCACCAATTACAGCGCGGCATTCAACATGAATTTTACGCATTTCGCCTGAACGAAGACGAACAATTGCGTAAGAACCATCACGACCCAACAACTGAACAGAAGCACCAGCAGAACGCGCTAATTGCGCACCCTTACCGATTTTAAGTTCAACGTTATGAAGTGTAGAACCGATCGGCATGTTACGAAGTGGCAAGCAGTTACCTGGACGAATTGGAGCATCGTTACCAGATTGTACTTTATCGCCAGCACGTAAGCCTTTAGGTGCAATGATATAACGACGCTCACCATCAGCATATTTCAACAAAGCAATATGTGCTGTACGGTTAGGATCGTATTCAATGCGCTCTACAACAGCTGGGATGCTGTCTTTATTACGCTTAAAGTCAACGATACGATAGTGTTGCTTATGACCACCACCAACGTGACGAGTTGTAATGTGACCGTTATTATTACGACCACCAGTACGTTTTTTTGCTTCAACCAACGGTGAGTAAGGCGCGCCTTTGTGAAGGTGATCATGAACCACTTTCTCTACAAAGCGACGTCCTGGAGACGTTGGCTTACATTTTTGAATCGGCATAATTTTCGTCCTTATTCCGCTGCGCTTTCAGCGGTATCGCCCAAGTCAGCCATTTCAACATCTTGGCCGGCTTTCAGGGTGACGTATGCTTTTTTAACATCAGAACGACGTCCCAATGTTTTACCAAAGCGCTTAGTTTTACCTTTAGTAATAGTAGTGTTAACTTTAACAACTTCTACGCCAAAAAGTTTTTCAACTGCTTTTTTAACTTCAAGTTTAGTAGCATTAATATCCACTTTAAATACTTGAACGCCAACAGTATCACCTAAAACTTGTGCCTTTTCTGAGAAGACTGGTCCTTTAAGGACTTGATAGATACGTTCGTTGTTCATCCGAGTTCTACCTCAATTTTCTTAGCAGCAGCTACAGACATAACAACTTTATCAAACGCGATCAAGCTTACAGGATCGATTGCAGTTGCATCCACCACATCTACATGCGGAAGGTTGCGTGCTGCAAGATATAAGTTCTCATCTACAGCTTCAGTAACGATCAATGCACGAGCGGCATTTAAATCGCCAAGCTTAGCAAGCAATTCTTTAGTTTTTGGAGCTGCAATAGCAAACTCTTCAACCAATACAAGACGATCTTGGCGAACAAGTTCAGCTAAGATACATTGCATTGCACCGCGGTACATTTTGCGGTTTACTTTTTGAGACCAATCTTGTGGACGAGCAGCAAAAGTTTTACCGCCACCAACCCAGATAGGGCTACGAGTAGAACCCGCACGAGCACGACCAGTACCTTTTTGACGGAATGGTTTTTTACCACCGCCAGAAACGTCTGCACGTGACTTCTGAGCACGAGTACCTTGACGACCACCTGCTAAATAAGCAGTAACAACTTGGTGTACAAGAGCTTCGTTAAATTCACGTCCGAAAGCAACTTCAGACAATTCAACAGCAGAGCCGGAAACAGTTTTCAAATTCACGGTATTTCCCCTCAGGCCTTGATGGTAGGACGTACAATCACGTCACCGCCAGTTGAACCAGGAATTGCACCTTTAACAACTAAAACAGAACGTTCAGCGTCAATAGATACGATTTCAAGACCTTGTACTGTTACGCGTTCATCACCTAAGTGACCAGCCATTTTTTTGCCTTTGAACACGCGACCAGGAGTTTGGTTTTGACCTGTAGAACCTAATACACGGTGAGAAACTGAGTTACCGTGAGTAGCGTCTTGGGTACGGAAGTTCCAACGCTTAACACCGCCTTGGAAACCTTTACCTTTTGATTGACCAGTTACGTCAACAACTTGACCAACTGTGAACAAATCAACACCAATAGTACCGCCAACTTCACGACCTTCAAGCTCAGCTTCAGTAACACGGAACTCTTTAACCAAACGACCAGCAGCAACACCAGCTTTCGCAAAGTGACCTTTCTGAGCGTTAGTTACGCGAGATTCGCGACGTTCACCAGTAGTTACTTGAACAGCTTGATAACCATCAGTTTCAAGTGTTTTGATTTGCGTAATGCGGTTTGGATCGACTTCGATGACTGTAACAGGTACAGAAACACCTGCATCTGTAAAGATGCGAGTCATACCACATTTGCGACCGACTAAACCAATAGCCATGTGCATAAACCTCTAAAAAAGCGGCCTAATTAACTTAAAAGTTAATCAACCGAAAGCCTTAACCCAAAGCGATCTGAACATCAACACCAGCCGCAAGATCTAATTTCATCAATGCATCAACAGTTTTATCTGTAGGTTGAACGATGTCGATCAAACGTTTGTAGGTGCGGATTTCGTACTGGTCACGCGCATCTTTGTTAACGTGCGGTGAAGTAAGAACGTTGAAGCGTTCGATGCGAGTAGGCATCGGAATTGGACCACAAACTTGTGCGCCAGTACGCTTAGCGGTTTCTACGATCTCTTGAGCAGATTGATCAATCAGACGATGATCAAAAGACTTCAAACGGATACGAATTCTCTGGTTAGACATACCAGTAAACTCCAAGCCAAACATATAAAGAATCACCCTTGACGCATCTCACCCATTGGTAAGTGTCAAAGGCAGTGAAAATCACTAAGGTCATGATCGATGCCACGACTGTAATGCACATTTACCACTTTCTTCGCAGTAAATGCCCCTCCTATTGAGGGTCGCTCATTATAACGATTGTTTAAGTCTTATGCAATTCTCTTTTTCTATTTTCTCCACAAAACCTGCTTTGATCGAGCATTCAGAGTTCATCTAGGCATTTATTACAAACTCAATAGCTTTATTTAGGAGTTGATTACCTTGCTCAAATTTTTGTGCTTCTGAATACTGTAGTTCACGTGTAGATTGGACATATTCTCCGTCAAAAATAGATAACTCCTCTTCATCTTCAAGTAACAACGCTAAAGCTGCTGGTGTCATCTCTGGATGAAACTGAAAACCAAGCACATTTTTTCCAATCTGATACATCTGATTGCGACAAGCTCTATTCTCCGCCAAGTGTATAGCGCCTTTAGGTATTTCAAATGTCTCACTATGCCACTGCATAACATTTATCTTTTCAGGTAACGGAAAGCTTTCTTGAGGTAAATTTGCAACTCTCTGGACCGTTGACCAGCCAAGCTCCTGATAGCGATTACGGCTCACCGCTGCACCCAATGCATTAGCAATCAGTTGCCCCCCTAAACAAAGACCAATAGCAGGCTTTCCTGCTGCCAAATAACGGCGCAACCATCTTTTCTCTATCTTTAGCCATGGAAAATTTGCCTCATCATTTACACTCATCGTTCCACCCATAACCAGTAACAAATCAACTTCTTCGATTCTAGGCAAAGCCTCTATTTCAAGTGATCGATCAACCGGAAGTGCAAAAAACTCCGTAGAACTAATGGTCGCGTGATGAGCTTTTAAAAATGAGTAACAACTTCCAAATCCCTCACCTGCAATATGTTGAAAATAGTGAACTCGTAAATGCGACTTCATGCGCTTAAACCTATTGTTGTTAGAATGTTGTAGTGGTCTTTGCAAAAATAAAGCCAAGTTTTTATTTTATGGCTCTACTGTAACGAAACGTCTTATAAAACTTCGTAAATCTAGCGAAGAACTTAAATTTCTCTTAATCTAACTTTATTATCAAAAATGCAACGCACTATGAAAAAGCATAACGACTTCCAGACTCGCCTCATTCACGCACCAAGAAAGGCTCCGCAATTTATCGAAACAGTGCAACCACCCTTATTTCGTGCATCCACTATTATTTTTAAGTCAACCTCGCACCTTTTTGATCGCCATTGGACTGATGATTACGACTATAGCTATGGCACGCATGGCACCCCCACCACCTTCACCTTAGGCGACAATATTGCACAAATTGAAGGTGGGCTGCATTGTTTGCTTGCACCGAGTGGCCTATCAGCAATTAATGTGGTGAACTCAGCATTTTTAAGCACTAATGATGAAGTATGGGTCCCAGACAACATTTATGGACCTAATCTAGAACATTTAAATCATCTACAAAATCAATATGGCGTTATTGTTAAAGTATATAACCCTATTGACGCTTCAAGTTTTCAACCGACTGAAAAAAGCAAACTATTATGGTTGGAGGCTGCGGGTTCGGTTACTTTAGAATTCCCTGATCTTAAAAATCTAGTCAAAAAAGCTAAAAAACATGGTGTATTAACAGCTTTAGATAACACTTGGGGAGCTGGGCTTGCGTTTAATGCTTTTAATTTTTCAGATGAGCACTTATCAGTTGACTTAACCGTCCATGCTCTAACGAAATATCCGAGCGGTGGCGGTGACATCTTAATGGGTAGCATTGTAACTCGTGATGATAAACTCCATCATCGTCTGTTCCGTACACATGCCATTTTAGGTATTGCAGTTTCAGGAGATGATGCAGCTCAAGTCCAACGCAGTCTTGCTCATATGTCTTTACGCTATGAACAACAATCAGCCAATGCTCAAACTTTACTTAAATGGCTAAAAGACCAACCTCACTTTGCACAAGTTCTACATCCAAGTGATGAGACCGCCCCAGGCAATCAATATTGGCAAGAAATCTGCACAAATGGTCAAAGTGCTGGCTTAGTCAGTGTTATTTTCAAACCAGATTATGATATTACCGCAGTACGTCGCTTCTGTGATGCATTAGAGTTATTTAAGCTCGGTTTTAGCTGGGGAGGACCAATTAGTCTGATCATGCTTTATGATTTAAAAATGATGAGAAAACTTGAGAATACACATTTACAACAAGGTTTATTAGTTCGCTTCTGTATAGGACTGGAAGATCCGCAAGATTTAATTCAAGATATCGAAAATGCACTGAAACAACTGTAAAAACGACAACATTATAGTGGCTCGAACTAAAGGATAAAAATATATGGGTACACCGATTGTTATTGCTAAAAATCTTAATGACACATCAAAAGAAATTGTTTTGCTTTCTCAGTTTGCTAACCGCCATGGCCTGATTGCAGGTGCAACAGGTACAGGTAAAACAGTTACTTTAAAAGTTCTAGCAGAAAGTTTCTCTCGAATCGGCGTTCCTGTATTTCTTGCCGATGCTAAAGGCGATGTTTCGAGTCTCGCAAAATCAGGTGAGGCTTCAGATAAGTTTAATGAACGTCTAAAACTATTACAGATTGATAGCGTTCCTTTTGCTGCTAACCCTGTCGTTTTCTGGGATCTGTTCGGCCAACAAGGCCACCCTATTCGCACTACTATTTCTGAGATTGGGCCAATTTTATTGGCTCGTATGCTCAATTTAAATGATACTCAAGAAGGTGTATTAGCTGCAGTTTTTCGAATTGCGGATGATCAGGGCCTACTGTTAGTAGACTTTAAAGACCTAAAAGCCATGATCACCTTCGTTAGTGAACATGCAGCAGAGTTTAAAGCAGAATATGGCAATTTATCTCCGGCTAGCTTAGGTGCTATTCAGCGTAACTTGCTTGCTCTTGCCGACCAAGGTGGAGAACAATTTTTTGGTGAGCCGGCTTTAAACATTCTGGACTTTATACAAACCGATGCAAATGGACATGGTTATATCAATATTCTTGCTGCTGACAAGCTCATGAATACGCCTAAGTTATATGCCACCTTCTTGTTATGGATGCTTTCGGAGTTATTTGAACAGCTTCCAGAAGTTGGCGATATGGACAAACCAAAACTCGTGTTTTTCTTTGATGAGGCTCACTTATTATTTGACAATGCCAGTCAAGCATTACAAGAAAAGATTGAGCAAGTTGTACGCTTAATTCGCTCTAAAGGTATTGGCATCTATTTTATTACTCAGAATCCACTCGATTTACCAGAAAGTGTTCTCGGTCAGCTTGGCAATCGCATTCAACATGCGCTACGTGCATTTACCCCTAAAGATCAAAAAGCAGTAAAAACCGCAGCAGATACTTTCCGTGCCAATCCAAACTTTAAAGTTGATGAAGCCATTACCGAACTGGCTGTTGGTGAGGCGCTAATTAGTTGTCTTGATGAACAAGGTACGCCACAAATTGTAGAACGTGGCTGGGTGATGCCTCCTTACTCTGCTTTTACACCAATCACTCCAGAAGAGCGTCAAACTCTAATCTCAAAAAGTATTATTGCTGGTATTTATGAACAAGCTGTAGATCGTGATAGCGCTTATGAAATGCTACAAAATAAAGTCGCTGAACGTGAGCAACAACAACAAAATACCGAACTTGCTAAACAACAAGAAAAAGAGCAAGAAACTTTAGCAAAGCAGCAAGCAAAGGAACAAGAGCGATTAGCACGTGAACAGCAAAAAGAAGAAGAACGAGCAGCACGTGAACGAGCCAAGCTTACGCAAGATATTGTGGGTACTTTTGCAAAAAGTGCTGCACGCAGTCTAGGAGGAAGTACAGGTCAAAAATTAGTAAGGGGCCTGCTTGGTTCACTATTTGGCAAATAACTTTCTTCGATATATCAGTTTTAAAATAGGGAATTTTATATTCCCTATTTTTTTTATGGTTTTTATAAAAAATCTATTGCGATTGTTTTTTTAAAGATGTATTTTAAATACATCTTATATAGCCAGATAAATAAGGTCTAGCCATGACTCCGCAACAAATCGAACTCGTTAAATCTACAGTACCTGTTTTACGTGAACACGGCGTTACGCTGACCACATACTTTTATAAGCGTATGCTTAATAACAATCCTGAATTAAAAAATGTTTTCAATTTGGATGACCAAACTAGCTTACGTCAACCTCGTGCTCTTGCAGCTGCCGTTCTTGCATATGCAGAAAATATTGAGAACCCTACTGTTTTAGCGAAAGCAGTTGAGCGTATTACGACTAAACATGTGAGCTTAGATATTCAACCAGACCAATATGCAATTGTTGGCGACAACTTACTTCATTCAATTAGTGAAGTACTCAACGTGCCATTTGAATCAGAACTGATTGAGGCATGGAAACAGGCTTATTTACAATTGGCAGATATTCTAATTGGCGTTGAAAAACAAAAATATGAACAACTTAAAAACTTAAATGGTGGATGGGCTGGATGGCGTTCATTTGAAATTACTCAAATTGATCCTCTTGAATCTGGCAAACGTTTCACCTTAAAAGCAACTGACCATGAAGATGTACTTAGCGGACCTGCAAATGCTTTTATTTCGGTTAAAGTACAAGTTCCAGATGAGCAGCTTGAACAACCGAAAGCTTTTAAATTTACAGAAGCTCAGGAAAACAACTCATATCATTTTGAAGTTCAGCCTGAAGAAAACCATACAGAGTTCTCAGTAGCGAACATCTTGCTTGAACATTATAGAGTTGGCGATCAAGTTCAAGTTTCAGCGCCTTTAACGCTCTAATATAAAAACCTCTTGCCTGAAAGTTTTCTTATTTAGACTTTCAGGCTAAGATGATCATCCTTTTAATCTCTTCCATTTTTGGTGATCATGCAGCTTAATAAATTTACCGATTATGCATTACGACTATTAATGTATGTTGCACGCCCAAGTGATGCACCCTACACGATTGCAGAAATCGCGAAAGATTTGCATGTTTCACAAAACCATCTGGTTAAAGTTGTTCATTTTATGGGTAAGCAGGAATGGATTATTACCATTCGGGGAAAAGGCGGTGGAATTCGCTTAAATCCAAATGCACTTAACTCAAATTTAGGTTCAATTGTTCGAATATTACAGGGTGACAATCAAATCGTTGAATGCAATACGCCACCTTGTGTATTGCGAAGTCACTGTGGTTTAAAAGGTATTCTTGACCAAGCTTTAGAAAGCTTTTACCAAAGTCTAGACCAATACACGCTTGGAGAGGTTTTGCAACAGTCAAAGTCTGCCCCACCTGACTCTCCTATTGCCTTTTTACAAATCTGACTTCTATTGATTTTCATAAGTAGATTTATTGAAAATTAGCAAGAATAACCAAGCTCCTTTATACTAGGCACGAGCCCTCTCATCTAAAAAGTTATTTTTTATGCGTCGTAGTGAAAAATCGAAAGACACCAAAGCCAGACTAGCACCCAAGCAAAAGATCAGCTATGAAAAAGCACCAGATCCGGCGATCACAGCCTATGCTGTGCAATCACTAAACTGGTTACGCCAAGCTGAGTTTCTAATGAGTGCACCTAAATTGGCACTTTGTGTTGAAGATAGCGGCTACGAGATTGCTTTTGCAGGGCGCTCAAATGCTGGTAAGTCGAGTGCGATTAATGCATTAACCAATCAGAAACAACTTGCCCGCGCTTCTAAAAAGCCAGGCCGTACCCAGATGATTAACTTTTTTAGTCTAGGTAACCCTGATCAACGCTTGGTCGACCTTCCAGGTTACGGTTATGCAGCGGTTCCCGAAGATATGAAACGGGTGTGGCAAAAAGAATTAGAAAACTATCTGATTCATCGCCAAAGCTTACAAGGCTTAGTATTACTTATGGATATTCGCCATCCTCTACAGCATTTCGACATGATGATGCTAGAGTGGGCTTATTCACGTCATCTCTTTGTTCATATTCTATTAACAAAAGCAGACAAACTTAATCGCGGTCCTGCAAATAAAGTTCTACTAGAAGTTAAGCAACAGCTGAAAAAAATGAAGCTTGATTTTTCTATTCAGCTTTTCTCTTCACTTAACAAAATAGGCTTAGAAGAGTTAGCAAGTGTTATGGGTGGACGTCTGCATTTTACGCTAGATCAACAGCCAGAATTTGATGTCGATTCAATCCCTGAAGCGACAGATGAGGATGCTGAAAGCTAAATTATCCTCACAGATACAATTTCTTCATTAAATTTATACTCAATTGTCCCCTATTGCTAAACACAAATGTAGGGGCTTTTTTTATACTCGTTATAACTTCATCGAGTTAAAAATCAGGAATAAATGATGAAATTGTTATCTTTTTTGAAGGCCAAGGCTTTAGGCTCTTCTATTGATTATAAAATTCTTCCACGTAAAGTAAAATTTGACTGGAAAGATACCCCTGTCGACTGGATTCCTAATCAGCCTTTCGCAAGTTATTTTATTAATGAAATTAATAATATCTTACCCGCTGGAGAGTTCTGGTTTTGCCGTTTGTATAATAAGGTTTTACCGCAAATCACAGATGAAAAACTCAAGCAGGATGTACAGGCATTTATCCGTCAGGAAGCTATGCATGCCAATGCTCACACTTCTGCAAACAAAGAATATTTAAGCGCACGTAATATTGATATCCAGAGAAATCTGGACATCATGAATTATCTATTTACTATCGCTTTGGCAGATAAACCTTTTGATAGAGAAGTTCCAAAAATTTTAGAAAAACAGTGGGATTTATTCCGTTTAGGAGTTATTGCAACTGTTGAGCATATGACCTGCGTGTTGGGTAAATATGCGTTATATAACGAGAGATGGGAAGAACTAGGCGCAGATCCAGAAATGGTGGATCTGGTTAAATGGCACGGTTCAGAAGAGATTGAACACCGCACGGTTGCCTTTGATTTATATCGTCATCTTGGTGGCGGTTATATTCCACGTTACTATATGAGTCTTGCTGTTATCACACTTGTACTTGGATTATGGGTAGATGGCGCTGCACATATTATGAAACAAGATCCACGTTTTGCAGATGCAGCCAAATCTAGATTTTTTCCAGTGTGGGTTACTTTAGAGTGGTACAAAATCAGCCGAAAAGATAATCAGGTTTTACCAAACCCACTCTGGCTTATTGCCCAGCAAATTGATTACCTCATGCCTTGGTATGATCCAGTCAAAGAAGGCAGCACTGAAGATGCGGTTAGCTATTTATCGCAATCTCCAGCAGCAAAAAGAGCAGAACTTCAAGCTGCTTAAAATAAAAAAGCAGGATTTAAAATCCTGCTTTTTTTGATCTATGGATAGTTAGACACTGATATCTTTATCTTTCGTATAACGGTCTACAACCACACTAATCATCATATCGCCCTGCACATTTACCACTGTTCTGACTGTATCTAACAAACGGTCAATCGGAAGTAAAATTGCAATTGCCTCAGCGGGCAAACCCACAGACTGTAAAACCATAATCATAGTGACCATGCCCGCGCTAGGTATTCCTGGCGCACCGAGTGATGCAATCATTGCTGTTAAGCACACAATAATTTGTTGTGTCAGGTTTAAATCTAGACCCACCAAATTTGCCACAAACAATGCAGCTGCCGCTTCATATAGTGCAGTACCATCCATGTTTAACTGTGTGCCTAATGGAATAACAAATCCTGCTGTTTGCGGGCGCACGCCTAAGTTTTCTTGCGCACACTTCATACTAAGCGGCATAGTGGCAGAGCTAGAACTGGTTGCAAAGGCTGTAATCAGTGCTGTACGAGTCCCTTTAAAAAAGGTCCACGGACTCATACGACCAAAAATCCAAAGCAGTAGTGGTAAAACAACAGCACCATGAAAAATAGTTGTACCCGTTACAACGACCGCGAACTCAGCCAAACGACTTAATACTGAAATATCTTCTGTTGCCATTAACTTTGCTAACAAAGCAAAAATACCCAACGGCGCTAATTTCATCACCCAGCCAACCAGCAGCATCATCATTTCAAAGAACTGGTGACTCAATAAACGAATACTTTTGAAACGTTCCCCACCCTGCACCAAAGCGACACCGACGAATAAAGCAAAGACTACGACAGCTAAAACGTTACCATCACTAAACGCTTTAAATGGGTTAATTAAAGTATTTTGAATAAAATTAGTGAAAAAACTTGCAGGGTTTAAACTATCTGGTGCTTGATAATTTTGCATAGATGTCTGGAAAATAGAAATATCTATGCCACGTCCAACTTCAAATAAATGAGCACAACTGATGCCTAAAATTAAGGCTAAAGTGGTTGTAGTTAAACAGCATAAAAATGTGATTTTCCAGACTGGCCCTAACTGTCCGCCTGCCTGTAGATTGGATACACCTACAACAATCGAACTAAAAATTAAAGGTACCAAAAGCATTTTAAGGAGCCCAATAAAAACACTACTTAGTATTCCAAGCCCATATAAACTATGCTTTACAAAAGCAGTGTCTGGATACATTGTGAGTAGGAAACCAAAGGCTAAACCTAAAATGGCGGCAATCAGAATTTGTGTATTTAAGTTCATATCAGCATTATTTTTTTCAGTTGGCATACCTTTTTACAATATGACATGAGCTTGCTTTTCATTCGAGCAATTTTTTGTCACATCGATCCCATTAAAAAGAAAAAAGCCATCTGCTTAGATGGCTTTTTCGAGGAATCTATTGCGTTTCAATTTCCCGCAAACGGATTAAACCCTCTTGTACTGTACTGCATACAAGCTGACCATTTTGCCACATACGACCGAAGTTTAAACCGCGAGAAGCCGCGCTCACTGTGGCTTCCATGTCATACAACATCCACTCATCCGCACGCAGTGGACGATGGAAATAAATCGCATGATCAATGCTTGCACATTGCAAACTTGGAGAAATATAACTCAGCCCATGCGGTCTTAAAGCCGTTGTCATTAAAGTAAAGTCTGAATAAAAGGCAACAATCGCTTGATGCAGAGCAATATCATCTAATTGTTTTGGAATACGGTCATGCGTGCGGATGTAGTGCGCATTATATGGAGCTTCTGGTTGCGGCTGAAATGGATTTACCGGATCAATTGGACGAATTTCTACATGACGCTCACGCATGAAACTAGCACGAACATTTTCAGGTACAAAGTTTAGAATACCCTGTTTCAGTTCATTTTCAGATTTAAGCGTTTCTGGTGCAGGATACTCAGGTTCTTGATGTTGATAGTTCAAACCTTCTTCTGGGTTGGCAAAAGAAACCATCGCTGAAAATATTACTCGCCCATGCTGAATTGCACGGACTTGACGACTTACAAAGCTCTTCCCATCCCGTAAACGGTCTACTTCATAGATAATAGGGGCATTAATATCGCCGCCATATAAAAAGTATGCATGCAAAGAATGCGCTGGGCGATCAGTTGTATAAGATGCTGCACGTAAAGCCTGACCCAAAACCTGTCCACCAAAGACACGTTTACCGACAAGATTACGGCTCATGCCACGGTAAATATTTTCTTCTAGCTTTTCTAAAGTGAGAAGCTCGACTAGTTCTTGGGTTAGCGCATTCATGAGAGATACCTTCATATTTCAGGTAAAAAATCGTATTAAAGGACAGGTGTGTAGAATCTATTGTGCCATAAAAAACTATTTGAACATGGAACAATCAGTCAACTTATGACGAACATTGCTCATATAACAGCTAAAAATACGATTTTTAACGATAAAATATGCCAAAAGCATTATAATTTATACGCTATTAGCATATTGTTTTTTTCAACAAATGCCTCAAAATAATTACCCTCCGCATTTGGTGCTGGGATTTGTCTTTAAGAAGTAGGAGTTCTTATGTCCAAGAGTGGGTTTGGTCAAATGTATCGTCGGCTTTCGAGTAAACTACTTGACCTCGTGGTAACACCACATGTTCTTGGGGAAGTTCCTACTGAACCAGTATCAGAAACAGAAGCAAAGACTGACCGCCAGAAAGTGGTGTGCTATGTCTTACAAAACCATTCTCGAAGCAATGCTTTGGTGGTTGATGGAGAAACGCGTCGTTTAAATTTAAAACCTGCGTTAGACCCATTAGTCGTTGGTACTCATCAGGAAAAAGCATCGGTTTTATTTTTACAGCACAATGATGAAAATAATTTACTGAATCCTCCTCCTCATGCTTTTCCACCACGCTTACTAAAATTAATTGAAGTCTTACAAGAAAATCCTGAACTTGATATAGAGCTTGTTCCGGTTACCGTTTTATGGGGCCGTACACCAGATAAAGAAGATTCTTGGTTTAAGCTTTTATTTTCAGATACATGGGCTACACCGAGCACCGTTAAGCAATTGGTCAACATTGGCCTGCATGGTCGCCAATCGTATTTAGAATTTCATGAACCGCAATCGCTACGTGAACTGGTTGAATATGCACAACAGCATTATCCAAACCTTTCACCAGCTACATATATTGTAAGTACGTTAAATGATTACTTAGATCGTCAACGTGAAGTGGTCTTAGGCCCCGATTTATCGGATCGCCGTAATGTCATGCAGTCAGTTGTAAAATCTCGCGATGTGCAAGAAGCGATCCGCCGTGAAAGTATTCGCGGAAAAGTCAGTATGCTCGAAGCTGAACGTCGTGCGATTGGTTATGTGAATGAAGTCGTATCTGATTATTCTCACTCAGCTGTACGCTTTGCCGATCTTGCCTTAACGCGCTTATGGACCCAGCTTTATGACGGCGTAGAAGTGCATAACTTCAGCACTGTTCGTGAACTGGCAAAAGATTATGAAGTGGTTTATACACCTTGCCACCGCAGTCACATTGACTATTTATTATTATCCTATGTGATTTATAAACGTGGCTTAATGGTTCCGTATATTGCTGCTGGTGATAACTTAAATCTACCATTTGTAGGGCAACTTTTACGTGGAGGTGGCGCATTCTTTATTCGTCGCTCTTTCCGTGGAAATGGCCTTTATACAACGGTATTTAAAGAATATTTATATAGTATTTTGTCACGCAACACCCCTCTTGAATACTTTATTGAAGGTGGACGTTCACGTACAGGACGCCTATTACCGCCTAAAACGGGTATGCTTGCCATGACAGTTCACAGCCATTTACGTGGCCGTGCTAAACCTATCGTCTTCTTACCAACTTATATTGGTTATGAACGACTAATGGAAGGCTCGACCTACGTGGGCGAAATGCAAGGTAAACCGAAAGAAGCCGAATCAATTTTTGGTATTGTAAAAACCTTACGAAAAATTGAACGTATTTTCGGTAAAGTCCATGTGAACTTTGGTGAGCCTGTTTTTCTTGATGATCTGCTTAAGCAACATAATGCAGAAAATGTCTATATCGAGAAAAATGACGACCCAATCCCTCAAGCGGTTTCAGATGCAGTAAATAGCTCTGCACATGCAATTTTAGAAAATATTAACCGAGCTGTGGTGATTAACCCTGTCTCTTTACTTTCTATTATTTTGCTTGCAACTCCAAAGCATACGCTTGATGAAGAAATCTGTATTAAGCAGCTTGAAGCTTACCGCAATCTGGCATCAAACTTCCCATATGACCAACGTATGGAAGTAACGCCACTTTCTGGTAAAGAAATTATTGCCTATGGTTTAAAGCTTAAACTCATTAAACGAGTTCAGCATGCGCTCGGCGATATTATTGCGATTGAAGATAATCAAGCCGTTCTTCTGACCTATTTCCGTAATAACATTTTGCACGCCTTTGTTTTACCGTCATTGGTTGCATCACTTGTTGAACACAATGGAAAAATCAGCCGTTCAGATTTAACCAATGTCATCTATACCCTGTATCCATTCTTGAAGGCAGAGTTATTCCTTAAATGGAAGAGTAGCGAGCTTAAAGAACAAATTGAGCAATATGCAGATGCATTGGTTCAATCAAAACTTATTCAACAAGACGATGAAGGTAACTTGATTAGCTCTGCACCAAATACTGAAGAGCATAATCAGCTTGTTGTTTTAGCTACTCCTGTTAAGCAAAGCCTTGAGCGTTACTACATGACGCTTGCGCTAATTACTCAACGTGGTTCGGGTAATATTTCTGCTAAACAGGTTGAAGAATTAAGTCATTTACTCGGACAACGTTTGTCAGTTCTATATGAATTTAACTCGCCAGAGTTCTTCGACAAAGCTTTATTTCAAAGCTTCTTAAAAGTACTTACACAGCAAAATTACATTCGAACCAATGACCAAGGTCAAATTGAGTTTGATGATAATTTCCGTCAAATGGCTGCGGGTGCACAATTAGTTCTTGATGAAGTAACCTTACAAATGTTGCAACACATCACGACCTTTACCGACGAAGAGTTAAAAGATGCGCTTGAAGCTATGGCATCTCAACAAGCAAAAAGACGTTTAAAACGTAAAAAATCTTAAGATTTTTAGTCAAAATAAAAGGCAACGAAAGTTGCCTTTTATTTTATTAGCGAGTTGGACATTCAAAATAGCGTGGATCATCCATGCAACGCAGACGCTTCATAAGTTGAACAAAATAAGCATCGTAATAACCTGAAAGTACGTACTGATTGCGTATTTTTGCAACCATAACGTCATAGCTCTGCTTTTCATAAAAAGAGACATCTACCCAGTAATAGGCAGGTAAATGGTTTTCCCACTGGGTCGCACGGTTAGTCAGTAATTGGCTGTTTTGAACAAACCATCCTCGAATTTTTCGGCCAAAATTAGCAGGATAAGCTTGTGGTTTAATAATTAAATTGACGCCGAAATATGCCAAAGGAAAGTTAATGACTTGGACATCTGGTCCAAATTCTTTTTGTAAGTTATATGGTAATAGTCCATATATAGGGGCAGGAACAATATCGATTTTGTCTTGTTTAAACTGAACAATCGCATTAGATAAATCAACATAAACTGGCTGACCACCCACACTTCGTACCAATGCCTGTTGTGGTGGATTGTTTGGTAACACCCCAATACGCTGATTTCTTAATTGAGCAACTCTAGAGATTTTCTTATTTTTTAGGACCATATAGGCAGTGCCAATTGGAATCATCCCTACAGCTTCATAGTCCTTAGAAATTAACCTTTTCTCGACGGTTGGATGATTCAAAAGCTGTAATAAGTTTTTAGCAGTACGATTATTAGGAATAAGCCCAATACCTGCGGTGCTCCCCATAAATTGGTTATAACGATAAGTATTAAAATTAGATGCCGCTAAACCTGAACATTTACCCTCGTCAAATGCTTGTATGGCCTGTTGTTCCTTTTGATAGGTAACCACTTTAAATTTGACTTGATATTGCTGGGCATATAACCGAATGTCATTTAAACGACGTGTGATATCCCCTTGGGAGCCAATCGGATCATATGCACACCACACCTGATCCTCTGCCCAACTCGCGACAGCTGTTAAGCTCAAAATAAGAGCTAAGCAAATTTTTTTCACTTTCAACCTTTTTATCTTTATCGGCAATTTGGCTGCCTCATCAGGTATTTCTATTCTTATTTAAAGTTTAATCAAAATTTTATTTAGTACTATGAACATTTAAACATAATAAATAGTCATTAAAGCAAATTGGGTGCTCTAATTGAAAACCTGTTTGAAGCAAATGTTTAGCATAAATTCTTTTACCTGAGATTTGGTTTGATTCTAAAGTTAACTCTGGTAATCCCAATTGTTTTTGGAACCACACGATAACTTCATGCAAAGGCAATGGTTGGTTATTAGTCACAATATAGCTCGCTTGATGAGTTTCATAGTCGGCCATATAGGCTAAGAATCTTGCTAAATCATCAATGTGTATTCGATTACTATAATGAATATTTGGATAACTCTGACTATTTTCAGCCATTTTCTTCAAACGGGCAACGGAAGTTCCATAAATACCTGTAGGACGAACAATTACACATTGGTTTGGATAATGCTTCTGCCAAAGCAACTCCATATTACGTAAGATATGGCCTTGTGCATCGCTTAGTTGAATTTCACTAAAATCATCAATGATCTCCCCTGCATTTTCACCATATACCCGCGTAGAAGAGACTACGATTATTTTTTTGACTGGATGTGGTTTTAATGCTTCTCGAATGGGTTCAATACTATCTACATAAGTATGCTGATAGCCCTCAACCGTACTCTCGTTTGGAGAAAGTAAAATATATACAACATCTACAGGTTCAATTTTACTTAAATCGAGTTTAAAGATATCTTGAACAAGATGGGTTGCGTAACTATCTGTTTTTACACTACGGCTGATTGTGGTAATTTGATGTTCTTTCTCAAATAGTTGTTTAGCAACACGCTGAGATGTTTTACCATAACCGATAAATAATATATGCATAGAAAACTCGTTGAGGGGACATGACTTCAGTCCATCAGTTACAAGGCGTTGGATCGGCTTCAGCAGCCCTGCTCGAAAAACTAAATATTTTTACCACAGATGATTTACTGTTTCATCTGCCACGTGATTATGAAGACCGCAGTACGATTATTGCAATGAATCAACTTGTGGTTGGGCGTAGCTATTTACTCGAAGGTGAGGTCAGATCAATTGATTTCCCTCCGGGAAAACGAAAATCTATGGCAGCCTTGGTTCAAGATGAATTCGGTAAAGTCACCTTACGCTTTTATCATATTTATAAAAACCTGACTGACAAAATAAAACCAGGTCATCGCTTACGTATTTTTGGTGAAGTTCGCGTAGGTGCTCGCGGCCTTGAGATGTATCATCCTGAAATTCAACTCATTAATGACCATACTCCCCTACCCAAGACCCAGCTTACAGCAATTTATCCCAGTACAGATGGACTAACCCAACCCAAACTGCGCGAATATGTAAAACAAGCTTTAAAGCATCATAGTGATGCCTTACCAGAGCTACTCCCAAAACAATATACCAATGGCTATGCGCTTAAAGAGGCTTTGTATTACATTCATGAGCCTCCAGTTGATGCCAATATGGTCCAATTGGCTCAAGGTTCACACCCCGCACAGCAACGGCTTATTTTTGAAGAGTTGGTTGCACACCAAATTAGTTTACTTAATCGACGTGCTTATATTCGCCAAATTGCGTCTCCTGCTTTTTCAAGCAGCAAAATATTAGCCAAAAAACTATTAGAAGCTTTACCTTTTCAAATGACCAATGCACAAAAACGTGTATCTAAAGAAATTTTGAATGATTTGAAGCAGAACCAACCAATGCTTCGATTAGTGCAAGGCGATGTAGGCGCTGGAAAGACCTTGGTTGCCGCTGTAGCCGCTTGCCATGCTTTAGAAGCTGATTGGCAAGTTGCATTAATGGCTCCTACTGAAATTCTTGCAGAACAGCACTACTTAAATTTTAAGCGTTGGTTTGAACCCTTAGGCATTACTGTTGCATGGTTGTCTGGAAAACAAAAAGGTAAAGCTCGCGCACAAGCAGAGCAGCAAATTAAAGAAGGTCATGCTGAACTTATTATTGGTACACATGCGTTATTTCAAGATACCGTTGGATTTGCAAAATTAGGTCTAGTGATTATTGATGAACAGCATCGTTTTGGCGTAGATCAGCGCTTAGCTCTGCGTAATAAAGGTGCTGAGCAGTTCACCCCACACCAACTCGTCATGACAGCCACCCCTATTCCACGAACACTAGCAATGAGTGCGTATGGCGACTTAGACACATCAATTATTGATGAGTTGCCTCCAGGCCGTACTCCAATTCAAACCGTTACGATTCCTCTTGATCGTCGTGAAGAAGTACTTCAACGAATTGCTTCGAATTGTAGAGATGGAAAACAGGCATATTGGGTATGTACACTGGTCGAACAGTCTGAGACTTTAGATGCTCAAGCAGCAGAAGCAACTTATCAAGAAATGAAAGAGCGCTTTCCTGAGCTCAATATTGGCTTAGTGCATGGCAAAATGAAAGCCGATGAAAAGCAAGCGGTCATGCAAGCGTTTAAGAATAATGAATTACAGCTTCTTATTGCAACGACAGTCATTGAAGTTGGAGTAGATGTTCCCAACTCCTCTATTATGGTGATTGAAAATGCCGAGCGTTTAGGACTTTCTCAGTTACACCAATTACGTGGTCGTGTAGGTCGAGGAGCTCAAGCCAGCTTTTGCGTACTTTTATACAAAACACCTCTTTCACAAAATGGCCAAGAGAGACTTTCTATTTTAAGAGAAAGTAATGATGGCTTTGTGATTGCAGAAAAAGATCTTGAGTTACGCGGGCCGGGTGAATTACTAGGTACTAAACAAACTGGAGATATGGGTTTTAGAGTTGCTCGTTTAGAGCGAGATGACCACTTACTGAGTCAAGCTCATTATGTAGCTCAGCAAGTGTTAAAAGATTATCCAGAACAAGCAGATGCACTGTTAAAACGTTGGCTTCCAGAAGCGCCTCGCTACGCGTATGTTTAGTTTCTTAAATCCGCAGCATCTTATCCACTCGCTCTCACCGTGCTTGTTGTGTGAGTCAGGTGTACGAGAAAAACATTCGCTCTGTAAAGACTGTTGGGAACAGTTACCCTGGCTTAAACAAATAATTCAACGTAATGATCAATCAGTTCTTGTGGCCTGTGATTATGCATATCCAATCAATCGGATCATTCAGCAGTTTAAATATGAACAAAAATTACATTATCAAATCTTGTTAGGTGAAATTTTAAAACAATTAAAATTTCCTAAGGTACAAGCTATTGTACCTATGCCGATTTCGAATCAACGCTTAATTGAACGTGGTTTCAATCAGTCACTGTTACTCGCAAATATCTTAAACAAGCAATTAAAAATACCTATTTGGCAGCCAGTGCAACGCCTTGCTGAGCATTCACAAAAAGGGCTTTCTCGACTGGAACGCTTTGAGAACATCGAACAACAATTCATTGCATTTACTCAAGAAAAACGGCGTTATCGCCGTGTTCTGATTATTGATGATGTCGTTACCACCGGAAGTTCAATTTATGCCCTTAGTCAGGTATTAAAGCAATTAGGATGTACAACCATTCATGCCGCCTGTTTAGCGGCAACTTTAACGAGCTAAGATGATTAAACCGTAGATAAATGCTGCTCACACCAAGGAATAACAATTTCACGGGTTAATGGTGCGAGGTGAGTTTCTGAATCATTCAAATCAACCCATTTCATTTCTGCAATTTCAGCAGCAATTTTAGGAGCCTGATCGAGTTGAACCAGATATAAATGACTGACCAGAATATGATCTGGTTCATTCGCCGCTGCTGTTTCAAAACGACCAAGAAATTGCTCAATTACACAAGAACTTCCAACTTCTTCTAAAATTTCTCGCTGCATGGTGATCTCTGGCGCCTCATTGGGTTCCAGCTTACCACCCACTTGCATAAAAGCATGGGTATTACGCTTTCTTACGAGCAATAACTGATTTTGCTCGTTCAAGATCACTGCAGCAGCGACCGTAATTGTTTTCACCTATTTAACCTCTTTATGGCTGTACATCAGCATTTGCCCATTTTGGAGCAGGAGCCTGATATTGTTCAAATTGTTGAAGAATATTTTCAACGTTGTCTGATGCGATCAATTTATCAACGAATCGTGCTTGGCTAAATCCATTATCTACCGTTCCTTGAATCATTTTAAGTAAATCTTCATAAAAGCCAGCTACATTTAAGAAAGCACATGGCTTTTGATGAATACCTAATTGCGCCCACGTCCATTGTTCAAAGATTTCTTCCAATGTACCCGCACCACCAGGTAAAGCAATAAAGCCATCTGAAAGATCTGCCATTTTGGTCTTACGCTCATGCATATTTTCGACAACATATAATTTGGTTAAGCCCGGATGAGCTAACTCACGATCGACCAAAGCACGAGGTATTACTCCAATGACTTGTCCACCTGCCCGTAAGGCACTATCAGCGACAACGCCCATTAAGCCTGAGCGACCACCACCATAAACCAAGGTCTTACCTTGTTTTGCAATAGCCTCGCCTGTAGTTTGGGCAACTTGTTGGAAAATTGGGTTTGAACCAAGAGATGAACCACAGAAAATACAAATTGAATTCATAGTGTAAAAAACCGTTTTATTGAACTGTCATGCTGACAAACTAAACTATTGATAAAGTTTTTTTTTGCAAAATAGCGTATTAGCAAGTGTTTTTCGGCAAATCCTTGTCTAAAATACACCCATCCATTTCCATCAGACTGCGTGAGGAAAAAAGACACATGCTTGAAGCCTTTTATGCCACAGAACGCGGAAGTCTGGAAGATGCCACCATCAATGGTGGATTTGATCTACATCCCGAATTAGTCTGGCTTGATCTTATTGCCCCCTCGCAAGAAGAGCAACAATGGGTCTTAGATGCCTATGATCAAAACTTACCCACACTAAAGTCGCTTGAAGATATTTCATCCTCAGCACGATTTTACCGTGATGATGACGGTATTTTGCATATCAGCACCTATTTTTTAACGAAAAATAAAAATTATCAAGTTGATGGTGATGCAGAAGATTCATCACACATTTTAGCGATGGTGCAAACGGTCGCATTTATCTTACATAAAGACCGTCTCTTTACGATGCGGGGAGAAAAATTAGTTGCCTTTCGTGCCTTCCGTGCACGCGCTCGTCGAAATGACTATGACATGGACTATAAAGATCCAACATGGATTTTATTAGGCCTTCTTGAGGCAAAGCTTGATGAACTTGCGGATATCTTAGAAGATATCCACAAAGATTTAGAAAAATACTCCACTGAAGTTCTAAATAACCACCAGCGTGAACAAATTCTAGATCTTGACGATATGATTACGCGACTAGCTCAACAAGAAGATATGCTAGGAAAAGCGCAGCTCTGTTTAATTGATTTGCGACGTGTACTTACTTTTTTATCACGTCCACGTGCATTAGGCAGTCATATTTACGATGCAGATATTCGAGAACTTAGTGAAGATGTTCGCTCACTCGTAGAACATGATGCCTTCTTATTCCAAAAAGTACGATTCTTGCTTGATACAACGTCTGGATTCATTAATACCGAGCAGAATGACACGATCCGTCGATTCTCGATTTTACCAAGTATGTTGGCTCCTCCGATGCTCATTGCCAGTATCTATGGTATGAACACAGATGTGCTACCTTTTGCACATGGTACGACTAGTTTCTTTATTGTTTTACTCATTATTATGGGCTTCTTTATTGGTCCTATTATTTACTTCCGCTGGAAAAAATGGATCTAAGCTTTGTAATAAAATGCTAATTCCAAGCATAAAAAAGCACCTATATTTAGGTGCTTTTTTATATTTTACAGATCAAATCAGATGTAGATCTTCCTGCAAATGGCAGGCTTGAATAATCTTCAGCATTTTTTCGGGTACATTTTTAAAATGTAAACCAGTATTCTGCGGAGTAACACGTAGCCATTGAACTAAAACAGCCAATGCCAAGGTACTACCATGCTCAAGCTGTGTTAAATCTACCACTAAAGGAAAGCTTTGTTGCTTCTTAATGATATCTAACCCAGCTTTATACTGTTGTTCGGCATTTTGAAAATCAATTTTTCCCGAAACAACCAATTGTTGGTTGAGATACTGAACCACTATTCACCTACTTATTTCTGTTTATTCTGATTAACAGCAGCATCTGCATCAGGTTGGAAGGTTGCAATTGCTTTATTTAAATCGCCACCATTACGCTTCACAGTTGCAGCAAACTGATTACGGAACTGTAATCCTAAATCAATACCAGAAACATTGATATTACGGATTTTCCACTGAGTACCCTTATCAGCTAACTGGAAAGACACAGGAATTTTTTCACCATTGTGATTAAAGTCCAATGTCACTACTGGGTTTTTGCCCGCAGTTGCTTTATAAGGACGCATTGTATAGCTTTGGTTCGTATACTTAGCAAATGCACTACCGTAATTTTCAATTAACGTATTACGGAAGTTTGTTTCAAACTGAGCACGTTGTGCAGCTGTACTATACTGATTAGTCGCATAAGTACCCATTACAATACGTGTAAATGCTTGTGAATCAACATACGGGTCTAAATTCTGACGTACGATAGCCTTCACTAAAGCAGGGTTTGCTTGCAATTTAGCATGATCAGCTTTTAAACGAGCAATCAAACCATCAGCAACACGCTTGATAAAATCAGGTGGTGCTTCTGAAGGCGCAGCAAAAGCTGTACCTGCAATCATGGTAGACAAAAGACTTGCTGTCAGGGTTTGTTTAAACAACGTATTCACCAGGAACCACTCCTTCAAATAATCTTTTACTCAACAAATGATGCTTGTGCACTATCTTTATTAGTGCTTGCAGGAGCATCTGCTTCTGTTGAGCCTGAACCGGCAGCAACTTTACCAGCCCCGCCACCAGTAATAAATTTACTAATTAAATCTTCTAAATCCATAGTTCCTTGAGTGTTTGAAATCGTGTCACCTCGTTTCAGGTAGTTCACACCACCACCAGGTACAACTTTCAAATATTTTTCACCCAACAAACCATTCGTTGCTACCATTATATAAGCATCTTCATCAATACTTGTGATGGAGGTCATGTTACTGGTCAGTTGCTGTTCCATTGCTTTTTGTTGCTCTGGAGAAGCCTGAGTATAATCTGAGCTATAACGTAACTCTTCCAGTGCATTTTTCTGAACTTCTTTTAATTGTTCAGGATTGAAACTTGTCAACTTTCCATCTAAACCAAATGTTACGGTAGCCAAACGCGTAACCGGATCAAGCGTAATCGAATCAACACGACCAATTGTAACACCACTCATTGTTACTTTAGCACGAGGCTTTAGACCATTGACGTTATCAAACTGAGCCTTCATGGTATAACTATCACTTAAGTTCGTACCGACAAGACCACTGACTTTCATCGCTAAAAAAAACAACGCAATACCGAAGATAATAACAAAGATACCAACGGCCAGTTCACTACTACGTGATTTCATTAAATCCCTCCGAACATGACCGCAGTCAACACGAAATCAAAACCTAAAACACATAATGAAGAATACACAACCGTCCGAGTCATTGCCGTTGCAATGCCTTCTGGTGTCGGATCACAGGCATAGCCTTGATAAACAGCGACCCATGTACAAATCAAAGCAAAAACAATACTTTTAATAATCGTGCCATTGAAAATGTCATGCCAGAAACGCACTGTATTTTGCATACCACTCCAGAAGGAGCCTTCATCAGCACCCAAAAAGTCAACACCGACCATCTTGCCACCAATAATACCAATCGCAGCAAATATCACAGTTAACATTGGCAAACTGACTATACCTGCCCAAAGACGTGGTGATACGATTTGCTTTAAAGGGTCAACCCCGATCATTTCCATACTGGCAAGCTGTTCGCTTTGCTTCATTGAACCAATTTCGGCAGTCAATGCAGAACCGGCCCGTCCTGCAAATAGCAATGCAGCAACCACAGAAGCAAGCTCACGGAGTAGGGTTAACGAAATCGCTGTACCCAACATCGACTCAGCACCGAAAGTAACCAAAATGCTATACATCTGCAAGCCAAGAACCGCACCAATAAACAAACCAGAAACGGTAATAATAAGTAAGGACATCACACCTACGCGGTGCATTTGGTAACCAAAACGACCAAAACCACCCTTGGTAGGAAATGAAAAAATAATCTGCAAGAGCATTAGTGCCGCAGCACCAATGCCTCGAATCCGCTCAATAACGAGTCTACCTAACCAGGCAATCGTATTCATGGACGAACCTCGTTATTTAAATAGGCTTGAGGACTAAATTGATATTCAACCGGTCCTTCTGCCGAACCTGTTAAGAATTGGTGTACAAATGGAGAAGCATATTTTTGCAAATCTTCAGGTGTACCCTCACCCTGAATTTTTCCTTCTGCTACCACATAAATGTAGTCAGCAATCGATAATGTTTCTGCGACATCATGCGAAACAATAATTGTTGTTAAATCCAAAGCTTCTCTTAACGAACGGATTAAACGTGTTAAAACACCTTTTACAATCGGATCTTGACCAGCAAAAGGTTCATCGTACATGATTAAATCTGGATCAAGTGCAATCGCGCGAGCCAACGCTACACGACGATTCATACCACCTGAAAGTTCTGTCGGCATTAATTGTTCAGAACCACGTAGACCCACCGATTCAAGTTTTAATGCAACCAGTTCAGCAATGAGATTTTCAGGAAGCTTTGTGTGCGCTCGAATTGGAAACGCCACATTTTCATAAACGGACATATCCGTAAATAAAGCTCCACTCTGAAATAACATTCCCATACGTGCACGGGCGGAAAAAAGTTCCTGACGAGACATTTTGGCAATATCTTTTGTGTCGAGTAAAACTTCCCCCTGATCTGGAACGAGCTGTCCACCAATCAGACGTAATAAAGTTGTTTTACCTGTACCAGAAGGTCCCATAATGGCCGTAATCTGGCCTCGACGTATATTTAAACTAATATTGTCATAAATGACGCGTTCCCCTCGATTAAAACTCAAGTTTTTCACTTCAATAAGTGGTTGAGTTGAGAGAGGAGTTTTATTATTCATAATGGCAATCATTCCTGCACTTTTATGCACGCATACTATAACACTGAAAATTAGCAAACTTGTTGTAATTTTAACAAAAGCAAATCTAACTTATTTTATAGAAATAGAAGAGGTATGTTCGTAAAAAGAGGTCAATTCAGAAGCTTGGAATTGCTCAACAGAACTTCCATTTGTAAAAGCGTAGGCGAAGTAAACACCATTACACAAAACGAGTGCAATAAAGAGATAAGGCAAACCATGCTGAACCAAAAGGTTCTTCAATTGTGCCATTATTGTTTCTTTTCGCTTACTTTTACGCATTATTGAATAAAAAATTGAACCAATTCACATTTTGTTAGTTTATAACAAAACTGAAAAATAAAAAAGGCCAGTATTTTTACTGGCCTTTTTTTTCAAACTAAATATTGATTAGCGGTCGAATTTACGACGCGGTGGTTTATCATCGAAGCTACGACGCGGACGATCTTCACCACCAAAGCTACGTTTTGGACGATCATCACCACCGCCAAACGCTGGACGTTCACCACGTGGTTTGTCATCAAAACTACGACGCGGACGATCTTCACCGCCAAACGCTGGACGCTCACCACGTGGTTTATCATCGAAGCTACGACGCGGACGATCTTCACCACCAAAGCTACGTTTTGGACGATCATCACCACCGCCGAACGCTGGACGCTCACCACGTGGTTTGTCATCAAAACTACGACGTGGACGATCTTCACCACCAAACGCTGGACGCTCACCGCGTGGTTTATCATCAAAACTACGACGTGGGCGATCTTCACCACCAAAGCTACGTTTTGGACGGTCACCAAAACCACCTTCACGACGTGGTTTATAATCTACGCGATTACCACGGTTGTCATCATTCGATTCAAAACGCGGTTTATCATTGAAACCACCTTCGCGACGTGGACGATCTGAAGTGAACTCACGACGTGGACGATCTTCAAAACCACCTTCACGACGTGGACGGTCTGAATTGAATTCGCGACGCGGACGATCTTCACCGCCGAACGCTGGACGTTCACCACGTGGTTTATCATCGAAGCTACGACGTGGACGGTCATCACGACCACCTTCACGGCGTTTAAAGTTGCTTTCGCCTTCAAAACGACGACCACCACCAAAACCACCGCCGCCACTACGACGACCATCACGACCACCGCCGCCATTACCACTACGGCCACGACCACCGCCATCACGACCTGAACGAGCAGGAGGTGGAGATGGCTCTAAGCCTTCAATTTCAGAAACACTCAAACGTGCTTCTAAATATTCTTCAAGTGCACGAATCTTACCGCGTTCACGATAAGTCGCTAAAGTAATTGCTTGACCAGTACGACCAGCACGACCAGTACGACCAATACGGTGTACATAATCTTCATGCTTCATCGGAAGACCGAAGTTAATTACGTGAGAAATAGTCGGAACGTCAAGACCACGAGCAGCAACGTCAGTTGCAACTAGGATTTTTGCACGACCTTCACGAATACTACGTAAACGACGGTTACGAACTGTTTGCGGCATTGCACCATGAAGTGCAACAACAGAATGACCCGCTTCAGCAAGTTCTTCTGCCAACATATCTGTATCTTCTTGCGTGCTAGCAAAAACAACAGCTTGATCTAAGTTTTCATCACTTAACCAATGTGTAAGTAATTTTTTCTTATGTTCGAAGCCATCAGTCCAATGCAATGTTTGCGTAATATCTGTATTGGTTGAATGACCTGTTTCAATTGCGATACGCATAGGATCTTTCATCATGCATGATGCAAGACGAATGATACGATCGGCAAATGTTGCAGAGAACATTAATGTTTGTTTACGGTTAGCTGCTAATTCGCTAATTGCTTCTAAGTCTTCAGAGAAACCTAGGTCAAGCATACGGTCCGCTTCATCAACGATTAAAGCATCTACTTGATCTAATTTAATTTGACGACGATTCACCAAGTCAAGTAAACGACCAGGTGTTGCAACAACAACTTGCGCGCCTTTTAATTGTTGAATTTGTTTTGCAAATGGCATACCGCCCATAATGGCAGCAATACGAACACCTTTCATGTGACGTACAAGTGCAATTGCATCTTGACTTACTTGCTGTGCCAATTCACGAGTTGGTGAAATTACCAAAATATTCGGTTGAGTCACTGCTTTCATACGGTCTTTGAACGGTACAACAGACTCTTGACCAGCTAAAGCATTTAATGTTGGGAGTAAGAATGCTGCAGTTTTACCAGAACCAGTTTGGCTTGATACGAGAAGGTCTTTACCTTCTAAAGCAGCAGGAATTGCTTGTTCTTGCACAGCAGTCGGGGTAGTAAAACCTAAACCTTCAAGCGCTTGTTGTAAGGTTTCATGCAAAGAAAATTCGGCAAAAGATTTGCTCATAGAGAGTTTCACCCTTGTGGGTGCTCCATTTTTAATAAATACAAAATAGACATCGGCAAAAAGCGGCAAAGCAAAATTAGCTGAAAACTTTTATTCAGCAGCAATCCGAGTAACGACGATGTGGACTAAACGCACGCTTGATTACGGCCGAACCTGAAGAATCGCTGAGCGATCGGGGCGCAAGAAATGGTCCTCTCTATGGACAGCGTGCGCTTACAATGAATAGAACAGAATGTTCAGGTAATGAACGGAAATTTAAGTGCGTTGGCGGATTATAGCAGAAATAAATTAAAAGTCATGTGTTTTAATCAACTTTATCTATATTTCTTGAATTAATTTAATTTACTCTTTACTTAAAACACAAAACCCTCTGATTAAAGAGGGTTTTATTTATAATACGCTAAATTATTTTGCAGCTTTATCCCAAGCTGGAACAACAGTTTGCATTAAAGGTTTTAACAACTTAAGCGAACATGCGAGTACTTGACCATTTTCAAATGAGTTATTACCGCCACGCGCGTCAACAACCACACCGCCTGCTTCTTTAAGAATAAGCTCACCAGCAGCAATATCCCATGGCTTTAAACCAAGCTCAAAGAAACCATCAAAACGACCGGCAGCTACATACGCTAAATCTAGAGCAGCTGAACCGCCACGACGGATTTGTGCACCTGCTTCAGTAACCGCTAATAATGATGCGAAATGCTGCTCTGCGTAAGATACGATTTCGCCAGCACGTTTAGCACGGTAAGGATGGCCTACTGCCAAGAATGTATTTTCTAAACTATCTTTTACATTTACACGAATACGGCGTTGATTCATAACTGCACCGCGACCACGGCTAGCAGAGAATAACTCATCACGTACTGGATCGTAGATTACGCCGTGTTGAGTAACACCTTTATGTTGAACTGCAATAGAAATACAGAAATGAGGGAAACCATTAATAAAGTTTTGTGTGCCATCAAGCGGGTCAATTACCCAGCACCACTCTGCATCATGGCCTTTGCCTTCTTGCAAACCAAACTCTTCACCTAAGAAGCTATGGTTCTTATAACTTTTACGTAACGTATCAATCGCTAATTGTTCTAAATAACGATCTACACGTGTTACCGGGCCATCAATGCCTTTCTCTTCAACTTGTAAATCGAGTTTATGACGATTTTGATGCGCTTTTAAAAGCTCTTGACCAACTGTTTGAGCCGCACGCGCAGCCATAACCACCATAGGTTCCATTGAACACCCACTAGACAAATTTGAAGATTTTGACAAAGAATAATGCATAAAAGCGCAGATATTTTAGCAAATATATGCGCTTTTAGGGGGAAAATGTTTCAAAAATTTTATTGGAGGCCTAAACCACCTGATTGAGCTTAAGCCAAACTCTCTCAATTGAGCTCAAAATACCTTTAGCATCCAACCCGCAGTCTTGTAGCATTTGTCCGTGTGAAGCCTGTTGTAGGAACAAATCTGGCAAGCCTAAATTAATGATAGGTTTCACAATTTGTTCTTGCGCCATAAACTCATTGACAGCGCTACCTGCACCACCCATAACGGCATGCTCTTCAACTGTGACAAATAAATGAGTATTTTCAGCCAAATCACGAATCATTTTTTCATCAAGCGGTTTCACAAACCTCATATTTACAACACGCACGCCCACATCATGTTTTTGTGCAAATTGTTCAGCAGCTTCTATAGCAACCATCACTCTGCTGCCAAATGCCAAAATTGTAATCTGCTCTTCACAGCTAGTTTTTATTTCAGCAACGATTTCAGCTTTTCCTAATTCAATAGTGGTCAACTCTTGCTGAATTTCCACACCTACACCAGCACCACGTGGGTAACGTACCGCAGCTGGTCCATTATAGACATAGGCTGTATGAAGCATCTGACGACATTCATTTTCGTCTTTTGGTGCCATGATGACTATGTTTGGAACTGTACGCATGTATGCATAATCATATGCACCTGCATGAGTTGGACCATCTTCACCAACCAAACCAGCACGATCAATCCCGAAAGTCACATCAAGATTTTGTAATGCAACATCATGAATAAACTGATCGTAACCCCGCTGCAAGAACGTCGAATAAATTGCAACAACAGGTTTTAAGCCTTCACAAGCCATTCCTGCTGCAAGTGTTACAGCATGCTGTTCAGCAATCGCAACATCAAAGAATCTCTGTGGAAATTCTTTAGCAAACTGAACCATGCCTGAGCCTTCACACATCGCAGGTGTAATCGCGAGTAGACGCTCATCTTGCGCCGCTTCATCACATAACCACTGACCAAATACATCAGAATATTTAGGTGGTGTTTTACCTGCTGAAGTTGCATTAATTTTGCTAATTGCATGATAGGTAATCGGATCCGCTTCTGCTGGAGTGAAACCTTTACCTTTTTTAGTATAGACGTGTACTAAACGTGGACCTTTACGCTTCTTCAGAGCATTAAATACTTGGGCCAGTTGATTTACGTCATGGCCATCAAATGGACCAAAGTAATCAAAACCAATTGCTTTAAATAAATTATCGGCCGCATCTGTTGCTGATTGATGCAAACGAGAGTTATAAGTCCATTTTGGATGTGGCTGTATATACGCTTCGCCATCTTCATTAACGTTAACTAAATGGCCTTTTTCCCAAATTGCAGCCAAATGTTTAGCAAAACCACCTGTACTACAAGAAATTGACATGTCATTGTCATTGAGCACAACAATTAAATCGGCATTATGTGCAACAGCATCGTTCATGGCTTCAAATGCCATACCCGCTGTCATTGCACCATCACCTACAATACAAACCACTTCACATGGGTCGTTTTGATAACGACGTGCTAATGACATTCCTAAACCAGCCGAAATTGCTGTTGATGAATGCCCTACGCCGAATGTATCGAAAACTGATTCTTCTCTAGCTGGGAATGCCGCTAAACCATTTTTAGAACGAATCGTCGTCATTTGTTCACGACGACCTGTCAGGACTTTGTGCGGATAGGCCTGATGTCCTACATCCCAAACTAATCGGTCATTTGGAGTATTAAAGCAATAATGCAGCGCAACCGTCAGCTCAACCACGCCGAGATTAGCACCGAAATGGCCACCACTCTGGCCTGCTGCATATAAAATATATTGACGCAACTCATCAGCCACTTGAACCAATTGGCTATGCTCGAGCTGACGTAATTGTTGAGGATGATCAATTGCATCTAACAATGGCGTAACAGGGCGTTGAGTTGGAATTTCGGTATACAACATATGTGGCAAAGCCTTTATAAGCCTGGCAAATCCTAAGCTGGGTCAAAATGGGTCGATCATACAATCGAATGAAGTCACCTTCAATCAGCCACATTTGCGAACGAGGTCATGCAAAGCAATCTCTCATACATCATGGGTATGGTTGGCAGATTATCCTGAATAATCTGACTATTTATCAACTATTATCGTCATCTTTATACAAAAAAGAAAACCTTAGTGTGCAAAATGATTATGACAATTCGACCAATCTCCCAGCATTACGCTATACTTTAAACCGTTTTCGGTTAAAAGATGAGTTAATCTGTGCCTATAGAGTTCATTGCAACATCAAAACTCCCGACCGCTTTTGGTGAATTCAATATTTCTGTGTTTCAAGATCCAGTATCAGGTGAAGAACATGTGGCA
Organism: Acinetobacter sp. Leaf130; assembly: GCF_001423205.1. Lineage (NCBI taxonomy): Bacteria > Pseudomonadati > Pseudomonadota > Gammaproteobacteria > Moraxellales > Moraxellaceae > Acinetobacter > Acinetobacter sp. Leaf130. Next base: position 419,486 of record NZ_LMOE01000005.1, on the reverse strand, counting down.
CTTTCTAAAGGGTTAGAAAATCCACCTACAGGCCCTGTTTTGGTTCGTGTACATTCAGAATGTTTAACAGGTGATGCTTTTGCATCATTAAAATGCGACTGTGGTCCTCAATTGCAGGCAACTCAAAAGCTCATCAACGAAGCAGGTCAAGGCGTTATTTTATATTTACGTCAAGAAGGCCGTGGTATTGGGCTTACAAATAAAATTCGCGCCTATGCCTTACAAGATCAGGGTCATGACACAGTAGATGCTAATTTACTTTTAAATTTACCTGCCGATGCACGTCGTTATGACATGTGTAGCATTATGCTCGATCACTTAGCAGTGAAAGAAGTTAAATTAATTACCAACAATCCTTTGAAAATTCAGGCACTCAAAGATCAAGGAATTAATGTGGTTGACCGCGTTCCATTAACGGTTGGACGCAACCCTTTTAATGAACAATATTTAAAAACCAAACGTGAACGTATGGATCACCTTTATCAAAAAGATGATTTTTTAAAAAAATAAATATTTAAAAAGCAATCGCAAGGGATTTTTGAGACATTTCTTAAAAATCCCTTACTTTTTTTATGGTTTTGTGCTTTGATGTATCTATCTCCTATCTCAATCATCTTTGAGGGTCACTATGCAACATCCGACTTCAACAGATATTCAACGTGTCCGCGAATTTCTCCTCGATTTACAAGCCCGTATATGTGCTGGTTTAGAACAACAAGAAAAAGCTGGCGGCGGTACGAGTGAATTTATTATTGATGATTGGGAGCGTCCTGAAGGTGGCGGTGGTCGTTCACGAGTTTTGCAAAATGGTACAGTGATTGAAAAAGGTGGTGTGATGTTTTCTCACATCAACATTAGTAAACTCCCTGCTTCAGCTACAGAAAGACACCCTCAAATTGCTGGTGCTAAAGCACAAGCCCTTGGTGTGTCATTAGTAATTCATCCTAGAAACCCCAATATTCCAACTTCTCATGCCAATGTACGTTTATTCGTTGCAGAGCCTGAAGGACAAGATCCAATTTGGTGGTTTGGCGGTGGTTTTGACTTAACACCGTTCTATCCAGATGAGCAAGATGTTATCGATTGGCATCAAGCCGCTTACGACCTGTGTCAGCCTTTTGGTGACAATGTCTATGCTGAACATAAAAAATGGTGTGACGATTACTTCTATTTAAAACATCGCGATGAGCAACGTGGTGTCGGTGGCTTATTTTTTGATGATCTAAATGGCTGGGATTTCGAAACTTGCTTTAAATATATTCAAGCAGTAGGTAATGGCTATTTAAATGCCATTCTGCCAATTTTTGAAAAACACCGTGAACAACCTTATACCGAAGCACAACGAGAGTTTCAGCTTTACCGTCGCGGCAGATATGTCGAATACAACTTAGTCTATGACCGCGGAACATTGTTTGGTTTACAAACAGGCGGACGTATCGAATCTATTTTAGTCAGCCTCCCTAACCTTGCAAGTTGGTCGTATCGTCCAGAATGGGATGAAGACTCTCAAGAGAAACGTTTAACTGACTATTACCTAAAACCACGTGACTGGTTAAATCTAAAAGAAAAAGTCGCTTAATTTTTTGCTTTTTGGAGATTCTTTGGCTTCCACCCTAGAGAATCTCCTTTTTTATTTTCACTTTTCTGAACCTCATTCAAATATTTTTTCTTATTCCAATTTGGCTTATAGTGAGGCCTGCTGAATATTCAGCACATGTTTTTAACTGCTTCACGCCATTTTAAAATTTTGGAAATAAGAATGACCAAACAGTTTGCAGTAATTGGCAACCCAATCGAACAATCACGCTCTCCTGAATTGCATCATGCTTTCGCTCAAAAAACAGGTGTTGACCTCGACTATCAAAAACGTCTTGCCCCTCTTGATGGTTTTGAGCCGAGTATGCGTAGTTTCTTTGCAAATGGCGGAAGTGGCATGAACGTTACTGTGCCGTTTAAAGAACAGGCTTTCGCTTTGTGCGATGTGCTAACCGAGCGTGCTCAGATTGCAAAAGCAGTTAATACGTTATGGATGGAAAATGGCAAATTGCACGGCGATAATACTGATGGCCAAGGCTTGGTTGCCGCGATTCAAGCTTTAGATTGGAACCTAGAAAATACGACTATTTTAATTTTAGGGGCTGGTGGTGCAACTCGTGGTGTTATTTACCCTCTAGTTCAGGCTGGCGCAAAAAAGATTGTGATTGCAAACCGTACTCTAGCTCGTGCCGAACAACTTGTAGATGACCTAAAAGTAGCAGTCCCGCAAGCTCAATTAGAAGCAATTTCTATAAATGAGCTAGAAGGCAAGTTTGATATTGTAATTAATGCGACTTCTGCAAGCCTTTCAGGCGATGCTCTACAGCTTCCTGAAAATTTACAATTCGAACATGCCTATGAAATGGCATATGGCAAACCATCTAGCTTCCTTGAACAAGCTAAACAACGTAATGTGCCCTCTTCTGAAGGTTTTGGGATGTTAGTGGGTCAGGCTATTGAATCCTTTTCTATCTGGAATGGCGTAAGACCTGAATTAAAAGATTTTCTATAAATATAAAAAAAGAACCTACATGATGTAGGTTCTTTTTTAATTCATTTATTATTTTTTGGTCGTAACCATTTGCTGATAAACGTCTCGGAAAATCTCATAATCAATAAATTCATTATGTTCAGGTTTTAAATTCTGAATTGTTTTTTCCGTAAGTTGCTGTTTACGTGCAGCGACATAAGCCTTACCTAGAATATCAGCAGTTTGTGATAACAATGGTTTTTCTTCAGCAGAAGCACCATTTTGTTGTTCAAATTCTAATTGATATTGTTTCGAGAAAAGCTGCTCAGGCTGCTTATATTGTTTCTGTAATTTTTGCCATGCTTCACGCCCTGCCTTACCTTGCATTGTTGTAATCACAATATGGTCTACAGCACGGCCTAAATCATTATCAAACTGGTCTTCTTGTTCAAGATGATGCTTTTTCTGCAATGCCTCGATACGCTCTAAAGCCTTACCTTGAGGATTATAGGTTTCTTCTTCAGAGAACCAATAAGCATAAACTTCGGCAATTTCTTGCAACTGTTGAACTGAATAATAATTAATATATGACGGTTTTTCGGCAGTCAATTTTGCAATAAACACAGCCTTATACGTTTTGTCATAGGCACGTGTTGCATCATAAGTTTGGTTAGCCAACAGCGCCAGATTCGAATCTAAATCTTGTACATCGCTATGTGAGCCAACTGGATGTTCAGAAACATCACTCTGCCCAAGTTTTTCACTAAAACCTTTTACGAAGTTTTCAAATAAAGAACCTTTGCTTGCCTCTGCAACTGATTTAGCTTGTTTAAGTTGCTGCTGATTAATTGAGGTTGCTTTACCATAATTTAGAATTTGCATGTCTGCTTTAATATTAAAGCGATGGTTAAATTCAGCTGGTGTATATGCAATATCGTAATCTACGTTGACTGCACGGCCTTTTTCATCGAGTCCAACATCAATCGTAATTGGATTTCTTTGTTTTGGTAAAGCTTGTTCGATCTCTGCTTTATGCTTTATCCATAAAGCTTTGAATGCTTCATCATTCACAAACTGGTTCTGATCATAAGCAGCAAAAGTTTGTTTTAAAGCAGCTTGACGAGACTTAATCTGAGTTTTTTGGGTACTCTCTACGCTTTGATCAAGAACATCAACACCATATATTTGACAGTAATTAATATCCCCTAAAACTACTGGTTTCTTAAGGGTCTGTAATTCAACACATTGTTCTTCTGTAAGGGTTGGGCCGTCTTCATCTTGGGTAGTTTGTTCGGCATCCCCTACCGCAACATCAGCAGCATCCTCATCTTGGCCTGAAGCAGAAGCCTCATCTGCTGCTGCCGTTGCTTCTTGAGCTGCACTTGATTGTTCTTCATCGCCTTCCTCAGAAGCCAATGTACCGCCAAAATGAGCGTTAATGAGTGAGTAAAGTTGTTGGCTAACCGCTGCTGCATCATCAGAAGAAACCTTCTGCCCCTCAGCACCACCCGACTTTTTCTTAGCTTCAGAAGCGGCAAGCTCGATTGCTATAGATTCAGCAATCTTTTGGTCATCAAATCCCAAAACACTTTTTTGCAGGTATTTTTCATTGACTTGACCATATAGATCGACTTGCAGTAGCAACTCTTCAACCGTATCTTTTAAACGAATTTTTTCTACAATTCCCGCTTTACGGTCAGCGTCTGTAATTGGTAAACGTTGTAAATTTTGCGGATCAGCCAAACGATAAGACACGGCGCCAGAAGCCTTCGCATATTCAACGAACTTCTTCATATCGACGTTCGTAAACAGATCTTTATATTTCGAAAAATCGACATAGGCTAAGTTGTTTTGATTATCTTTATTCACTAAATAAGGCATTAATCCGAAATAATTAACGTAAAATTTATAATCCTTTAGATCAAGCACCATTGGCAATTTTGCCTGCACGAGCAAAGTCGGTTTTTCATATCTTGCAGTGAGGTTGAAAGACCCCATTTTTTGACGATAATGAACTGAACCATCGTAACTAAATTGGAGATCATTTAATAAATTGATTAATACGGCATTTACTTTTTCTGAACGTGATTCGCCAGATACACCTGAAACAGATTGCTCATTTGCAATTGCGGCATAAAGCGCCTGCTTCTGTTTTTTATTCAAATTAATTTTTTGTTCACGTAAATATTGATCTACTTTTTTTTGCACTTCAGCATCAAGTTGAGCACTCTTCTCTACAGTGCTTATTTTGTTGGGCTGATTTGAATCAACATTAACTTTAAAATGCCCGCGGTAGTCATAGCTTGGGTATTCATACATTGCATTCATACCCTGAATGACTTTTTGATCTAAATGAGCAGATGCCACTGATGGACGTAGGCTATGCTGCGCACATGCGGTCAAACCCAAACTAAATAAACATAAACTGAGATATTTTAAATGCATAACCTTTTTTAAAACCTTATCGCTTTATCTTTTTAGCAAAACTTGCTAAAAATAAAAAAATAGTTGTTTTTTCACATAAAAGTATAAGTCCTGAATGTAGCAGAAAATGTATTTTCAGGTGTATTTATTTTCGACAAAATTCGCTTTTCTGACATTTCTTTCGGATGTGATTATCATTGTATTTTTATCATGCGAGTGAATAATCAAATCATCGATTCAGATAATCCCACAATGATTCAAAATTAGGATTAAAGCCATGCCAGCATATAAAGCCCCGCTACACGATATTCGCTTCTTAATGAATGAAGTATTAGATTACCCTGCTCACTACAAAACTTTATCAAATGGTGAAAATGCAGATCCAGATACCGTTGATATGATTCTTGAAGGTGCGGCAGATTATTGTGAAAACGTATTATCGCCACTTAACCAGTCTGGCGATGAAGAAGGTTGCCATTTTGACAACGGCGAAGTAACTACACCTAAAGGCTTTAAAGAAGCTTACGACCAGTTCGTTATGGGTGGTTGGCAAGGTCTTTCTTATCCAGAAGAATTTGGTGGTCAAGGCCTACCAATGTCTTTAAACCTCATCAAATCAGAAATGATGGGTACTGCAAACTGGTCATTTACGATGTACCCTGGCTTAAGTTCGGGTTGTATGAACACCATTTTGCAATTCGGTACCGATGAGCAAAAACAAACATATATGCCTAAACTTGTTGAAGGAACTTGGAGCGGCACAATGTGCTTAACCGAACCTCAATGTGGTACCGACTTGGGACAAGTTAAAACTAAAGCTGAACCTCAAGCAGATGGCACTTATAAAATCTCTGGTACAAAAATCTTCATTTCTGCCGGTGAACATGATTTAACTGAAAATATTATTCACATCGTACTTGCACGTCTTCCAGATGCGCCTGCTGGTACTCGTGGTATTTCATTATTTATCGTACCTAAGTTTATCCCAACTGCTGATAGTGGTATCGGTGAACGTAATGCAGTGACCTGTGGTTCAATCGAACACAAAATGGGGATCCGTGCTTCTGCAACTGCTGTACTAAACTTTGATAATGCCACTGGTTATTTAATCGGTGAAGTCAACAAAGGTTTACATGCAATGTTTACCTTCATGAATACAGCACGTATTGGTACTGCTGTTCAAGGTATTGCGCATGCTGAGTTATCGTTCCAAGGTGCATTACCTTATGCGAAAGATCGTATGTCTATGCGTGCACTTTCTGGTAAAAAAGAACCTGAAAGAGTTGCAGATGCCATCATTCATCATGCTGACGTACGTCGCCTGTTGTTGACTCAAAAAGCAATTGCTGAAGGTGGCCGTTCAATGATCTATCATGCTGCAAAGCTTGCAGACAAAATGACAGATGCATTAACACGTGGCGACCAAGCTGCTTACGAAGACTACGATGATAAACTTGGTTTCTACACACCAATTTTGAAAGGTTTCTTGACTGAACTTGGTTTAGAAGCTGCAAACAACGGTATGCAAGTTTACGGCGGTCATGGCTACATCAAAGAATGGGGCATGGAACAAATCGCTCGTGATGCTCGTATCTCAACGCTATACGAAGGTACAACAGGCATTCAAGCACTTGACTTGATTGGTCGTAAAGTATTGCTTAGCTCAAAAGGTAAAGTGGTTCGTGACTACACTGCTGAAATCTTAAAATTCTGTGCTGCACACGCACGTAATAAATACTTACGTCGTTTTGCTTGGGATTTAACTAAGCTTTGTGCTCAGTGGAACACTTTAACTGTTCGTATCATGCTTGCTGCACGTAAAGACCGTGACATCGTATCTTCTGCTTCTGTAGATTTCTTGATGTTCTCAGGTTACGTGATGATGGCTTACTTCTGGGCGCAACAAGCAGTCATTGCTTCTGAGAAACTTGAAGCAGGTGATGGTGCAGAAACGCCTGAATTCTATAAAGCAAAAATCAAAGTTGCGGACTTCTACTTTGACCGTATGTTACCTCGCACTCAAGGTCACGCCGAGTCAATGGTGACAACCTCTCGCACATTAACATCATTACCAGTTGAACACTTTAGCTTCGACTACTAATGATTTTTAAATCGTGAAATGAAAAGAGCGCAATTCATATTGCGCTCTTTTTTATTCAAGTAAAAATTTAATATTTATTCTTTAGTCAGAACATAAGCTTGCTTTGGAACAAAATAGTTTTGTTCCAAAAACTCACGGTTTTTACCGTAGTCGCTATAAAACAATTTTTCCAGATTCATAATCAATCTTTTTCTTGAATCAGTCTTAAAATAAAAATTAACTTTAGATAAAGGACAGTGAATGGTTAACTCATCCTCTCTTTCATCTACTTTCCAATTTAAATCAGGACATAACTGATTTACAGCAGTACTCTTGGCTCCATCCTTACTTCCCACGCGACCAAAATGAATAACATTCCAATAAGCCGATCCATTGGGCAATAAATTTAAAATGTACTCTGCTTCTCCAGATTCACAATCGGCAAAAGCATCCTTACATGAAATTCGGGTGTGATATCGCCCTACATATTGCAGTGAAATTCCACTTAATTTTTTGGTTTGATCTAAATTTTCTTCAGGTAGAAAAGTACGTCCCGCCACATAATCTAATGTTTTTGTAGATGTACTATTTTTTATTAAATTTTCTTCATCGGTAGAACTAGAACTTAGACTAGAGTGATCTTTGGAGTTGGTATGGTTTATGTCGCAAGCACTAAGTGTCAGGCACATCATAGTCCCTACAACCAAATGCTTAACTAAAAACCTAGACCGCTTCAAAAACATATACATTATTCACAGATAACAGCAACAACCATGTTTATATTCATTTCAGGCACGAGCCCATTGCTGCCATAAACCTTTAAGCCCTGAAAGGGTGCATTTTAGTTGATGTTAGTTTCCTTCATTCCAATCCTTTACATATTTTAACCATTTTACTTTTTAGAAGACTTTAAAACCGTTATTTCGTCTCCATATTTTTATTAAGCAAGAGAATAAGCAATTCCTTGTAACTTTTTATTTTTAAGGAGAATTAGATGGCCAGTTCTGGTTTATATCGCTCGAACCGACATAGCATGATCGCCGGTGTAATGGGTGGTATTGCTGAACGTTTTGGTTGGAACGTAACTTTACTACGCATTATTTTTGTTGTGATTTCAATTATGAGTGCGGCCTTTCCCGGAATCTTAGTTTATCTGGTTTTGTGGTTAGTTATTCCGAAAAAACAGCCAGAACATATTGAAGGCTATCGACAATCCGTCCGAACTGTACATGAAGAGCAAACACGTTAATTAATTTTGGTCGCTACGGTTGCATCCCCTAATCAACCGTAGCTTTTTTTTGCTCTGTTTTTTTAGATTATATTTTACGGTTTAACTGTTGTTGTAAAGCAGCAATCATATCTGCGCGGCTGATCATTCCGATTAACTTCCGCTCTTCGACTACTGGAATATAATTAAAAGATTTTTCGACAAAATAAGGCACAAGATCTTGAATAGGCTGTGTTGGCAATACTGTCACCACTCTATGACTCATAATTTGTTTCACATAATGCTGCCAAGAGTTTCTTGGGTCTGCTGCTCCTTTAAACCATTCCACAACTTCATATAAAGCTAAAGTTCCTACTAGATGATTGTCAGCATTTACCACCGGTAAGCTCATAAGGTTAATATGCTTGAACTTATCCAGCGCCTGATGAATATCATCATCTTCATGCAGCTTAATCACATCACGGCTCATAATATCCTGACAGGTATATTGATTGACTATGCGTTCGTTGGCATGTTCTTGTGCATCTAAAATAATTTTTTCTAAATCGTATTGGCTAATATCTAGCAATTCAGTGTGGTGCTCTAAAGCGTACTCAATATCTTTCGGTTGAATCGATACTTTTTGAGTCGGTGTTGGATCTTTACTACGCTCATTGAGACGTGCGGTAACTGGATAATGTCTTCCAATGAAACGGTTAAAAAAGACGGCGAAACCGAGTAAAAGTAACGAGTTGAGCAGAACCGGATAAAAAATAAAATAAAAGCCTAATTTATGAATTGCAGCACCACCTAACACAGCCGTAATCGCGACTGCACCACTTGGTGGATGCAAAGAGTCAGTGGTCATCATTAAGAATATGGCAAAGCCTACTGCTACACTAAAAGCAGTGGTTAAATCAGGAATCCACTGTGCACAGGCAACCCCAATAATTCCGGCTAGCGTGTTACCAACAATCACATTCCATGGTTGAGCCAATGGACTGGTTGGCACAGCAAATAAGAGAACAGATGAAGCTCCCATGGGTGCAATGTACCAGGCATTAATTCCACCTAAAACATACCAGCTAATTAAGGAAGAAATTGCTAAACCACACAGTGCTCCAATACCGCAAAGCAACCGTTCTTTTAAAGGCAAAACCTTAAAATTTGGTTTTAAAATCTGTAACCATTCTCGCTGTATAACACTCACAGTACACCTTTGGGGGATATGCCGTCATTTATAACGGGCAAAAGTATACGCCCAAAGCCACATAAAGTGCATTTAAATTATATCTTTCAAAGATAAGAAACTCTGTTGAACCATCTTTTGTTATTTTAAAACTTTAATATTCAATCAATTTTTCATTTAAATAACGCCAGTAGCGTTTCGGCAAATATTGCACATGAAGTTTTATATTCTGACGTTCCGTAATGTTCACGCTCTTAAAATAATCTTTCCAAAGCTGGTCATATAAGATTTCTTGCTCATCTAAATCCAGCTGAAAGCTTTGGCTCCTTCCGTTATTTAAATTACGGTCAACCTCAGAAGCTTTGAGCGAAACTTCATGTATTTCTTTTAAATCATAATAAAGTCCAAGCTTACGTTTTTCATCATAAATGAGCCAACGCTGATCTTGATAACGCCGTTTAAAATGCGGCTGAATGAGCGGTAAAACATTAAAATCAGGCCGAACCAAACTTAAAAAAAGCTCATCTTTGGTTTTCTTAAAACGAATAAAAGCTTCCATCCGATGCTTCTCTCGCCCGACCTTTTTCGTCCACTGCGAAATTGCTAAAACACTTGGGTGCGAATAATCTTTTTCTATCGATGAGTGACTAGTAAAAACGTAAATACAGTAATTAAATAAATGCTGATAGGCATCTAAAGACTCAGATAAATAAGCAAAATAAAATTGCCTTAAAGAAGACGAAGAAAGCTTTTTTTGCAGCGCGGACCACACACGTTCGGCATGTTGCTCGTTATTTGAAATCTCAATTTTATCGGCAAATAAACCATGTTGAGCAGCCTTATTCAAACAGAGTCTGACCTGTAATTCTTTAAATTGAAATGCGCGAAAAACGCAGCTCAGTAGCCCAATCATTGAGCCATCAAAATAGTAAGCGACTTCATCATTAAACATCGCTAAAACCCAAGGCTTAATTGGGGCGAAAGCTGCTGCACATATTTCGATGAACCCTGCGTTAAAATCTGCTGTCGGATAAAGCTTGAAGATAATTCTTTTTGGAATTTTGGACTGTCTTCACAGTGGATAAAGAATTTTGCTCGCTGATAGGCGACACCTAACTTTTTAAGTAAATCGATGTGGATTTTGCCAAAGCGACGAGCCTGAACAATTTTCTTAGCCGATTTCACCCCAATGCCAGGTACACGCAAAATCATTTGATAATCTGCACGGTTTAGATCTACTGGAAACTGCTCAGGATGCCTTAAAGCCCAACTTAATTTCGGGTCTACATCCAAATCTAAGTTTGGGAATTTCTCATTGACGATTTCATTGACCTGAAAACCATAAAAACGCATCAGCCAATCACTCTGATAGAGTCGGTTTTCCCGAAGTAACGGCGGTGCGGAACCGACTGCTGGCAAGTAATTATTTTCGGTATTAATGGGAATGTAACCCGAAAAATAGACCCGTTTGAGCTTAAATTCTTTATAGTGCTTATCTGCCATAAACAAGACATCTTGGTCTGACTCTTGATGAGCACCCACTACCATTTGCGTGGTCTGCCCTGCTGGCACATATTTCGGTACATGCTTAATAATTTGTCGCTCATCCTTAAGCTGAATAAGTCTGTCACGTACTAACCCTAAATCTTTTTGCACTTCCTGATGAGATTTTTCTGGTGCAAAAGTCTTTAGCCCAATTTCAGTCGGCATCTCTAAATTAATACTCATACGGTCAGCATATAAACCTGCTTCATGAATCAGTTCAGGCGATGCTCCCGGAATGGTTTTTAGGTGAATATAGCCATTAAAGTTTTCTTCAAGGCGCAACTTCTTCACGACTTGAAGCATACGCTCCATTATATGGTCGGCCGATTTAAAAATACCTGAACTTAAAAATAAGCCTTCAATATAATTACGTCGATAAAAATTAATGGTTAAGTCCACCACCTCTTGCACCGTAAATGCTGCACGTTGAACGTCATTAGAACGACGTGAAACGCAATAAGCGCAGTCAAAAATACATACGTTGCTAAATAGAATTTTTAAGAGAGATACACAGCGGCCATCTTCGGTATAGCTATGGCAAATACCTGAATGACTTGCATCTCCCAAACCTTTATCTTTATTTTTACGGTCGCTGCCACTTGATGAACAAGACACATCATATTTAGCAGCATCAGCAAGAATTTGGAGTTTTTCCCGAATGCGATCAGACATATCAAACGACTCATTTATGGCATCGTTTAAAAAATATCATTTTGCATTCTTAAATTTAATCTAGTGAAGTACGCTAAGCGTCATGAGGTGACGTCTAAAATAATCTGTCTTAATTAACGTATTCTTCTAGTTGTTTTACACGCGCTGCATACTCTTGCATTGGGCAATATGAATACATCGGTGAGCCGATGTATGAGCCTGCATTACTACATTCCTGATCTACATAAGCTTTCCAAAGTCGCTGAGATTTTAAAATATCTTGGTAACGCTCTGGCTGTTGATATTCTTCGCTTTGTGTACGAATTTGATCAATCAAAGCAACAATTTTTTCTTCATAAGTCTTTTTAGCTTGTTCAGAACAGCTATGCACGACCATGTTGTTAATGCTTTCAAGCTTCATTTCTTTAATCGTCTGATCAACACATTGGTTATATTCATCTTGCTCATCAGTGTCGGTTTGTGCGTATAGCCATGGACTACAAAAAAGACTGGATAAAACAATGAGTTTGTAGCAAAATTTCAGCATAACTTACTCTCAATTCTATAATTTTTAATATGCTTCAATATAACAAAAATTCTATAAAGGTTGCCTATAATCCAAGTTCAAAGAGCAGAACATAAACATTGAATGAACTCACTGCCCATTGAATATAAAACCCTTATAAGCAGAACTATATTAATTAAACATTTTGATTTGATCGCATTTTCAAATATATTAACTTTTATTCATGCTATACATAGTTATAAGAATCAAACTCATATTGATTTATATAAAAAAATCTAATTTTAAAATTTTCATTCAAAATTTAGATCCCAATCAAGGCCAAATTTTATATAGTCTTTTAAAAGTCCCACTCTACTTATTTATACCTGCTTGGCTTCTATGGATCTTCACCATGATGCTATATGAAGGGTTCACTTTAGAAATTCTAAAAACTGCTGTGAATATGCCATTGATGCTTTTTATGGTTGCAATGACTTATTACATACTCGCATTTGTTCCCGCTTATCTATTTCAACTCTTCTTGCAAAAGTATAATTTCATAAATTTTTTCTCAATTATTGTTAGTGCAATCATACTGACTACGCTAATCCTTAGTTTAATGTGTTTAGAATTCGCCCCAATAGAAATGATCATTTTCTTCAGTTACTTTTCTGTGATTTTCGCTATTACATATTGGATATTACTGCTCAGAAGTATAAAAAAATCAGAAAAATCTCAAGATTAAAATTTCTCTTATATCTTCTCAAAAACCTTTATTACAGGGTGCAAAATGTCTTTTAATTTTTTAAAAATCTTCATTCAAAATTTAGATCCAGATAAAGATCAAATTTGGCATTGTCTAATCATGACACCAATCTATTTATACATAGTTGCTTTATTCATATTTTTAAGTTCTTTAATCATCCATAAAGATTTTTCTTTTGAGATTCTACTAAACACCCCTGTCGGACTACTCTTTATTGCAGCCATTTATTACATATTAGTTTTTATACCCGTTTATTTTTTACAACTATTCTTATTGAAATTCAATTTCCTTAATTTCTTCTCTATTCTTGTGAGCGCAATTTTTCTTAGCTTTTTAATTCCAAATATCTTAATAATTTTTTTTCGAGACCCATGGGAACTAATGCCATTAGAAGGCTTATTTTTCTTCAGTTGTTTTTCTTTAATTTTCGCTATTACATATTGGGTTTTACTACTCAGAACTATAAAAAAAGCAGCTAAACAATCAAATCTGAAATTCCCAAACTAGCCTTTGCCACTCCCCCACAAAATCCTTATACTTAGGGGCAATTTTTCTCATAAATTCGTGGATGCTACATGAGTCGCGCCATCTCGCACATTGATACATTTCAGGGCTTAATTCTTGCCCTACAAAACTATTGGGCCGAACAAGGCTGCGTCGTACTACAACCTTACGACATGGAAATGGGCGCTGGAACATTCCACACCGCAACATTCTTACGTGCTTTAGGGCCTGAGACTTGGAATGCTGCATACGTTCAACCTTCACGTCGTCCAAAAGATGGCCGCTATGGTGAAAACCCAAACCGTTTGCAACACTACTACCAGTTCCAAGTGGTGCTTAAGCCAAACCCAGACAACATCCAACAGCTCTATCTTGATTCTTTAAAAGCAATCGGGATTGATACGCTTACTCATGACATTCGCTTTGTAGAAGATAACTGGGAATCTCCAACTCTCGGTGCTTGGGGCTTAGGTTGGGAAGTTTGGCTTAACGGTATGGAAGTGACTCAGTTCACTTACTTCCAACAAGTGGGTGGTGTTGAATGTTACCCAGTAACAGGTGAAATCACTTACGGTTTAGAACGTCTTGCAATGTACCTTCAAGGTGTTGACTCGGTTTATGACCTTGTGTGGACCAAAGGCCAATTCGGTACGGTAACTTACGGCGACGTATTCCATCAAAATGAAGTTGAGCAATCGACTTATAACTTTGAATACGCTCCAGTTGAAAAATTATTTGAACTCTTTGACTTTTATGAGTCAGAAGCAAACCGTTTAATTGAAGCAAAACTTTCTCTTCCTGCTTATGAGCAAGTGGTTAAAGCGTCTCATACCTTTAACTTACTTGATGCACGTGGCGCAATTTCTGTAACTGAGCGTCAACGCTACATTTTACGTGTACGTACTTTAGCTCGTGCGATTGCACAAAGTTATGTACAAGCACGTGCAGAGCTTGGATTCCCAATGGCAGAACCACACTTGCGTGATGAAGTATTGGCACAGCTAAAAGCACAAGCTGAAAGTGAAGCAGCAAAGGCGGAGAAAAACTAATGAGCAAACATACTGTTTTATTCGAACTTGGCTGTGAAGAGCTTCCACCGAAAAGCTTGAAAACTTTACGTGATGCATTACAGGCAGAAACGGTAAAAGGCTTAAAAGATGCAGGCTTAAACTTCGCATCAATTGAGGCTTATGCAGCTCCACGTCGTTTAGCGCTTAAAATTGTTGATATCGATGCTGCTCAAGCTGATACACAAAAACGTTTTGATGGCCCTGCTGTTCAAGCGGCTTACGATGCTGAAGGTAAACCAACTAAAGCACTCGAAGGCTTTATGCGTGGTCAAGGGATTACTGTTGATCAGCTTTCAACTTTCCAAGCTGGTAAAGTTGAAAAAGTTTGCTATTTAAAAGATGTGAAAGGTCAAAGCCTTGATGCTTTACTTCCACAAATTTTACAAACTGCACTAGACAACTTACCAATTGCTAAGCGTATGCGTTCTGCTGCAAGCCGTACCGAGTTTGTACGTCCAGTGAAATGGGTTCTCTTACTTAAAGATGACCAAATTGTTGACGCAACTATTCAAGATCATAAAGCTGGTAATGTGACTTATGGTCACCGTTTCCATGCACCTGAAGCTGTGACTTTAGCGCATGCAAATGACTACCTAGCTGCTTTAGAAAAAGCATATGTCGTTGCGAACTTTGAAAAACGTCAAGCAACCATTCAAGAACAAGTGAAAAAGTTAGCTGATGAAGTTAACGCAACTGCGATTGTTCCAAGTGACTTACTTGATGAAGTAACAAGCCTCGTTGAATGGCCTATTGCTCTTCGTGCAAATTTTGAAGAGCGCTTCCTTGCTGTTCCTCAAGAAGCACTTATTACAACAATGCAAGACAACCAGAAATATTTCTGTTTGATCAATAGCGAAGGTAAATTACAGCCTTACTTCATTACTGTTTCAAATATTGAGTCTAAAGATCCGATTCAAATTATTGAAGGTAATGAAAAAGTTGTTCGTCCTCGTTTATCTGATGCTGAATTCTTCTTCTTACAAGATCAAAAGCAACCGCTTGCATCTCGTAAAGAAAAATTGGCAAACATGGTATTCCAAGCACAATTGGGAACGCTTTGGGACAAATCAACACGTATTGCAAAACTTGCTGTTGCATTATCTTCAATCACTGGTGCAAACCCAGCAGATGCTGAAAAAGCTGCATTACTTGCTAAATGCGACTTAACCTCTGAGCTTGTAGGTGAGTTCCCAGAACTTCAAGGTATTGCGGGTACTTACTACGCACGCATTGAAGGCGAAAACACTGAAGTTTCAGAAGCTTTAGGCGAGCAATATTTACCAAAATTCGCTGGCGATGTTTTACCAAAAACTAAGACTGGTACAACGATTGCCCTTGCTGACCGTTTAGATACACTTGTTGGTATTTTCGGTATTGGACAAGCGCCTACAGGTTCTAAAGACCCGTTT
This sequence comes from Acinetobacter sp. Leaf130, assembly GCF_001423205.1. Taxonomy (NCBI): domain Bacteria; kingdom Pseudomonadati; phylum Pseudomonadota; class Gammaproteobacteria; order Moraxellales; family Moraxellaceae; genus Acinetobacter; species Acinetobacter sp. Leaf130. The sequence continues at coordinate 403,630 of NZ_LMOE01000005.1, read as the reverse complement.
GCTCTTCGTCGTTCAGCAATTGGTATCTTACGTTTAATCATTGAAAATGAATTGGACGTAACTATTGAAGAACTGGTAAATCTTGCACTTCAAGGTTATGGCGACATCGTGAAAGACCACGACAAAACGCGTGCTGATGCTGTTGCATTCTTGGAAGGTCGTTACCGTGCTAAGTATGAAGACCAAGGCGTTGCTGTTGATGTGCTTCAAGCCGTTCAAGCACTTGCACCAAAATCTCCACTTGATTTTGACAAGCGTGTAAATGCTGTAAACCACTTCCGTGCTCTGCCGGAAGCTGCTGCACTTGCTGCTGCAAACAAACGTGTTGCTAACATTCTTGCAAAAGAAGCAGCGCCAGAAGGTTCAGTAGTCGAAGCTAACTTAGTTGAAGATGCTGAAAAAGCATTATTTGCTGAGCTTCAAGCAGTTACTCCAGTTGTTGAGCCATTACTTGCGGCAAAAGACTACACGGCTGCTCTTTCTAAGCTTGCAGCACTTCGCGCGCCGATTGATGCATTCTTTGATGGTGTCATGGTAATGGCAGATGATGCTGACCTGAAGACAAACCGTTTACGTTTATTGGCTCAGTTGCGTAACTTGTTTACTGCTATCGCTGATGTGAGTGTATTACAGGGTTAATTAGCTCATTACTAAATAAAGGGATCTTTTATAGATCCCTTTATTATTTTAGTTGTTTAAATTAAACAAACTCTTTAACTTCTTCTAAACTTTTCGATGGCTCAAACCACATAAAATCATAATCAGCCACGTCATGAATATAAAACGGATCATTTTTCATGATCTCTTTGGCCTCTTGAATCGAAGAGCTTAAAACTAAAATCACTCCACCTACCCTATTTTCTCGACGCCCCGATGCCAAAAATTTCTTCTGCTCATAGTAATGCTCTAAAAATGCAATATGCTCTTTCAGTACAGCATCAACTTCGGCTAATGGTTTTTTATAGGTTAAGGTAACAACAATCATCTCATTCTCTTAAAGGAAGTAGCACATGACATAGAAGGGTTAAACTACTGATAGCTTATCTATAGTTTATTCGATGGTACGCCGATTCCCCCAATTCATCCACACCAAACTCCCTACAATAATCACACCACCTAACAGCACAATCATTGATGGTTTTTCATTTAAAAAAACAACTGCCAAACTCATCGCAACAATGGGCGAGCAATACAAAAAATTCGATGCAATCGTTAACGGCATATTTTTAAGTACATATCCCCAAAGCACATAAGCCATCGCACTGGGGAAAATACCCAACAACACAATCGACATATTGGCCTGCCAAGTGGCATGTAAAATTTCAGCAGACAACTGCGCGCTATAGAACAGTAAAGGAATGGTTCCGAACCAAATGATGTAGCACATCATGCTCAACGCATCATAATTTAAGGCAAATTTTTTATATAAATTAAAGTAAATCGCCCATGCAATTGCTGCCAAAACAATCAACAAACTATAAGGGCTTGGTACACCAAGACCATGATCACCGCTAACCACTAAAAAGGCGCCACAAAGACCTAATAAAATACACAACCACTGTTTGAAACGGATTTTCTCTTTAAAAAAGAAAGCTGAAACAATAAATGTAAATAGCGGAATAGATTGACTTAAAATGCTAGATGCAACCGCACTCACATATTGCTGCCCCGTATTTATAAGTAAGTGATGCAAGGTCACAGAGAAAAATCCTAACACACCAAGTGCCGGCACATCTTTCCACTTTAACGCCTGAATTCCTTTTTTCATGACTAAGAGCAGTAAGAAAACCGATGCAATCAAAAAGCGAAGCAAGGCAATATGCTGCGGTGTATATGAATTCAGAGCACTGTGTACGCCTATAGGTGAATAACCCCAACAAAAGACAGTAATAGCAATACACAAATAAAGCTTAATTGCCGGAGGCTGAGTTTCGGCAGCAAGAGAAATTGCCATGTTAAATCTACGCTAATGAAATGGAACTCTTTCATCATATGCGCATGGATAGTTGAATAAAATTAACTTATATTGAGTCTAATATTCATTAAAAGTGAATGATAAAACATGGATATCGCTCAGTTAAAAATGTTTCAAACGGTGGTTGAATGCGGCACGATGACCAAGGCATCTTTGCAGTTACACTGCGTTCCATCTAACATCACGGCGCGCATTAAACAACTTGAAGAAGAACTCGGCGCACCTCTGTTTTATAGGGAAGGGAAAAGTTTAAAGCTCACCCCATCCGGAGAAATCTTTCTTAATTACTGCCAGAAAATTTTAGCGCTCTGTGATGAAGCAAAACGAAGCATTCATCCTGATGCACCACCCTCTGGCCCATTAAAAATTGGGGCTATTGAATCTTCTGCCACAACCCGTTTACCTAACTTACTCGCGAAATATCATCAACGCTATCCAAAAGTTTCCATTCAAATTATTACAGGCACATGGAAACAGTTATTAGTTGATATTTCTCAGCATAAACTCGATGGTGCGATTGTCGCTGGTAATATTGAGTTTCCCATGTTAAATAGGCTCGGTATTTATCAAGAAGAAATTATTTTAATTGCCCCAGAATCTTTCGGTGAAATCCACTGTCAAGAAGACTTGATTGGTAAAGAAATTTTTATGTGGACTGAAGGTTGCCCTTACCGCGCTGCTCTTGAAGAATGGCTTAAGCTCAAAAATATCTCGCTTCCAATTACCAGCATTACCAGTTACGCCACTATTATTGGTTGCGTGAGTGCAGGCTCTGGTGTGTCTTTAGTACCAAAGAGTCTTTTTGAGCAATATAAAAATTTAACCAATATTCGAGGCTATAAATTTGAACATCTTGCATTTATGCAGAACCAGTTTTTCTGGCACAAAAATGTGAGTAACCACAAAGCGAGAGATATGTTTTTAGAATTGATTAAGTCAGAATTTATAGCTTAGCTGTGCATTCGAATGTAAGCATCCATGTAAAACCCTATGCTTTACATAAAATAATGATGCATAAAACACATCACGACATTTTAAATATTTTAATTTTATTGATATAAAACAATATCATAATAAAAATTAAGAATAAATTATAAAAACATAAACTGCATGACCCATCCGTTTTTTGCAACGACCTCACTCAAAAGAAGCAGATGCTAAGTACATAACGTATTTTTTGAGTCATTCAACATGAATAAAGCAATTGGAATTTTAGGTGGTATGGGTCCACAAGCCACGATTGATGCCATGGATAAAATTATTAAAAATACGCCAGCACATTGCGATCAGGAGCATATTCCTGTCATCACGGTTTCTATTCCAGACATCCCAGATAGAACACTATCGATTATCAATCATGATGATAAACCACTCGAAAAAATGGCTGAATATCTTAAAATTTTAGAAGCGGCGCAGGTCGGCTGTATCATTATTCCCTGCAATACTGCCCACTTTTGGTTTAACCAGTTACAGCAACGCACCCAAACCAAAATGATTAGTATTATTGAATCTGCGGTTCATTTTATCCAAGACAGCCAAATTGCTGAAGTTTGTATTCTTGCGACGTCTGCCACCATAAGCACTCAGCTTTATCAAAGCCAGTTCATCCAAAACAATATTCGTTTCTCTACCCCTTCTGCTGAGATGCAACACAAAGTGATGCAAAGTATTTATCAATACAAAGCAGGAAATATCGAAAAATCAAAACAACTTATGAGTGAGGTTATTCATTTTTATAAACAAAATAAAAGCATAAAATTCTTATTAGCATGTACTGAAATTCCGCTCATCTTACAAGACAGTATCCAAGACAATCCTGAACTGTTTGTTGATGCGACCGATTTACTCATTAAAAATGCGATTGCGTGGTATCAGAACTCATTAACAGCATCAGCCGCATAATTAAATAAAATTTAATGCAAATTATGCATAATTAAGTTTAGGCAATGGTCCAATCAATTGCCTTCACAAAATTCCATAATCCTTCAGAAGTTGCATTAAGCCTTGCACTACTGCGATATAAATAAATATCGACAGATAGTACCGACTCTTTCATTGGCATAATCATTAACTGATTTTGTTTTAATTCATCTTGAATGCTGTAATCGGGTAACCACCCTACGCCATAACCGCCTTTGATCATGTCCTTAAGTAATAGACTCATTGAAGACACAAAATTTGTCTCAAACTTGTCTGAATGATGATCTTGTAGAAATTTATTTACCTTTTTCCCCATGTAACTGTCATCGGTATAGTTCATGAGCGGAATTGAAGTATCTTCGAGTGAAAATTTAGGTCGACCTAAATGATTTGGAGCCGTGACTAGATAAAGCTTTGCCGAAAACAACTTATGGCACAAAAATTGTGGGTTCATTAAGTCATCATCATAAAAAGATGCAATAAAGTCACATTGACCATTTTTAAGAGAATCTACAGTTTCATTCACATTGATTGCTTCAACATGAAAAATCTTTTCTTGGTAATTTTTTAAATTCCCTAAAATTTTAGGAAAAATATATCCTGCCAAAGAATGCGCAGAAGCAATCGTGACTTTGCTTCGCACATGATTATCACCTTTGATTTGATCTATATTAAACTCAAAATCATCCAGTAAATTTCTAGCATGCAATATAAAAAGCTTACCCTGCTCCGTTAACTGCAAAGGAGAAGTTTCTCGATCAAACACTTCAAAACCAAGACTATTTTCCAAGGCTTGAATGCGACGACTCAGCGAAGACTGAGAAATATTTCTAATATCAGAAGCGACTGTAAAATTTCGGTATTTTTCTAGAACAATCAGGTCATATAACCATTTTAATTCAATGTTTTGTATCACTTGAGGCTCCAGATCATTCTAGAAATTTAGATACGGTATTTAATTATATTTGAAATGATGATTTATCGTAATCAAATCGTATGGGTTTTATCTCATTGCAGTACAAGCTGTATTTTTATCAGTAAGATCAGCACTTCATCTTTTGATTCTGGTTGGGGAGGTTTATCCAAAATGAAAACCCTAAAAACTCTATGTATTGCGACCTCTATATTGGCTTCATCAAGCTTATTTGCTGAAACAACGCAACCTCAACAAGTGAATGAAATAGCTTCTAAAACACAACCTTATGGTGATAATCCAAGCCTAGGGCGTGTACTGTTATATAAAACAGGAAAAGGCATACAAAATTTAGGAGACAATATTCAAGGTGCTTCTGAAAAGACCTCAAATAAAATTAGTGAAAAGTGGAAAAACACCAAAGAATTTACTGCTGAAAAGGCAGAAGTCGTTCAACAAAAAGCGGATACAGCAAAAGCTTTTACTGAAACAAAAATAGATCAAGCTAAGCAAAATATTACCAGTAGCCGAAACGGTGAAAACATCCCAATAGAACAAGGTGAGTTAAGTAAATCTAGCACTACGGTTAACTAAATTTTTTGGATAGCGCGATAACTTCGCGCTTTAATATAAAATACAAATATCAATCTAGACATAAATACCACTCACTATAAAGAGCTAGGAATCTGCCTTATGAATAGTCAAAAACTTCTCTTTTCAACTCTATGCTGCTTAGCATTAACTGCATGTGCAACATTAACGCCCCTTTCTTCTTATTCTCAAGCTCAAGTTTTAGAGCAAGACACCAATATCGAAGCCTATCCGTCTACGACAGGGAATGTGGCCAAGCTCATTAAACAAGATAATCAAGCTTGTATGATTGAATTTACAGGGTATTTAGGTGGAGGACATGTGACCGAACATTGGACATTTAATAATAAAGGTCTAATTTCAGCAACTTCTTCGACCCTACAATACCCTGATGAATCAGGCATATTAAATCAAGCAACCAACTCTACGACTAAGAGTTCTACGACCTTTAATATTCAAGATCCTGAAATTCAAAATAACTTCAAAAAACTCCAAAATAATTTTAATGCAGCTAATTTAGCAAAGTGTAATTAAGGCTTTTCCATAAAAAACTCGTTGCAGAAGCTTTCTTTTGCAACGAGTTATAGCCATTTAAAATTTCTTGGACCTGATTAAAAAATTATAAATAAGCTATTTAATTAGCGATCAAGCCATTTGTTGCTGCCAGCAAATCAATTCGCGGAAAAACTAATCCCGTTCTCGAATCTGTAATTGGCTTACCTGTCGTTTTCAAACGGCTAATCGTTTGATCAATACTTTCAGTTGGACTCACACTATTCGCTCGTAATAAAGCAATCGCGCCTGCCACATGCGGTGTTGCTTGAGATGTACCGCCCATGGTGTAACCACCCGCGGTAATCATTGCACCTGGTGCTAATAAAGTCACAAGGCTACCACCATTACTAAAACATGCTACCTTATCTGCTGCTGTGGTTGGGTCAGAACATTTCACTGGATTCCCCCATGACACACCACCAATATTACTGTCATAAACAGCGCCGACTCTCACTGCACCAGCAACACAGGCAGGAGATGAAATACCATCTGCAAATGCATCATTACCTGAGGCTACTACAGGCACCACACCAGCAGCACGTGCATTGGCAAATGCCGTTCCATAACTACTATCACTACACTCTGAAGTATATTTAACGCCAGGAACGCCAAGACTTAAATTAACCGCTTTAATATTATAGGTTTGTGCATTGTTTACGGCCCAGTTAATCCCTGCAAGAATGTCACTATCATAGGCTGTACTGACCCACTTACCTTGAGACCTCACTTTTCTAAAGACATCAATACCAATAATTTTAGTTTTAGTTGCGACTTTAGACACAATACCTGAAACATTACTACCATGTCCGTCATCATCCAATGCTCCATCATCTGGTGCACTATCAAAAGAATAGACCACCCGACATGTGCTTGATGGTGTATTGACTGCTGTACAACCAAAATCGGAATGTAAATAGTTCAAACCTGTATCAATCACTGCCACACTAGAACCCTCACCCGTAAAACCATTGGTGTTTGCTTGTGGTTGATTAATTAAAGGTAAGCTTTCATTGGTCGTGGTTTGATTAATCCGATTTGGGTAAACCGCTTTAACATTCGGGTCATTTAATAAAGAGACTAATGCTTCGCGGTTACTAATCCGATAAAAAGCTAAAGGTAAATTATTGTAGTCCCGCAGTACTTGCACACCGCCAGCACGGTTAAACCTTGCCTGTATATTCTTTTTATTGGTTGCGATATAACTCCGCCGCTCTAAACCAGAAGGCACGCTCACCGAAGGAATATTGTATTCAACAATTAAATCATTCGAATCGTTAGTGACCAGAGCATCTAAATCAATTTTACCCTGAAGCACTTTTTGTTTTGCTGCCTGATTTAACTGCTGTTTAGCACCTTTAGAATCTAAAGGAAGAGCGGATGCTGTTGTACTTAATATCGTACATAGACCTAATAGAAATAACGTTTTACTTTGCATTATTTTTCTCCGTAGTTTTTTCAACTAACAATTTGCTTATTTCGCTTTTATTTCATTTGCTGGATCTTTTTCTGGATCAATCGGTTGAATCGAAAGATCACTTTTTGTGTTGTAAAAAGGAACGGTATCACCTGATACCGATTGAGGATGAGTTGAATCTAAAGATAGATTTTTAGCTTGAGTAGGCTCCTTAAGTTTAGAAAGAAAAGACGATGTATCTGGTTGTGACGAATTCGATTCATGTAAAACCGAATTGAACACATCAGATGCACCACTTGTTGGCTTAAAATAGAGAACAACGGCGACCAAGCCGACCAATACAAGAAAGGAAGCAATAATTTTCATCATTCAAGATCTCTGTTTTTTTGTTTATAGACATCTATTTTTATTTTTGATTATTCGAAATAAAGAGGTATTTCTTAAAATATATTTCATGTGAAAAATCTAATGAATGAAATATATACCCACAAGAGAAGTAGAAATATCCACACCCAAATAAGCAAAAATATTATTCTGCCCTATACATTTATACTTCTGGCAGAAGGTGGTTCAAAAAAGTGCTAAAAAGCATCTTATTCTCATAATAAGCAATAACTATGCCGTTCCCACTAATAAATAATGAGACTCAAATCACAATTAGAGATATACGTACATGTTGAAAAGAAGAGTAACTTCAAGAAAATTTGAAATTTAATTTTTTAAAAAAATAAAAAGATAAAATTAGACCAGCTTAATTAGAATAACTAACAAATAAACATTCTTTTTCACTTTATTATTAATTTTTATTAATCTTCACAATTTATCCCTAGTCTGTTTACTCAACGTAACACTGTTGTAACGTTTTGATGAAGTCAGTTCCCAAGCCCATGGTGTGTTAGCTATGATTCGTTAGCGTTTATGAAATACCTCACTAAAAGGGTATATTCTTTGAAGGATATCGCAATGAAAATGATGAAAACAGCTATCGTTACTGCAAGTGTTCTTGCTTCTGCCTCTATTTTTGCACAAAGTGCGGGCGTTAATGCAGGTGCTTCTGCCGAAGTAAATGTACAACCAGGTGGTCTTGTTAGTGGCGTAGCGAACACAGTCAAAAATACTGCACATACTGTAGGTAGCACAGCAAAACATGCGGGTCATGTTGCTGCTGACACTACAGTTAAAGCGACTAAAAAAACAACTGGTAAAGTGACTGAACTTTCTTCTAAAGCAGCAACAGGTACTAAGCACTTAGCGACTGAGGCTGCAACAGGTACTAAACACTTGGCTACTGAAGCTGCAGTTGGTACTAAAAACTTTGCAACTAAAACAGCAACTGGTACTAAAAACCTAGCAACTGAAGCTGCAGTTGGCACTAAAAACTTAGCAACTAAAGCTGCAACGGGTACTAAAAACCTAGCAGTTGAAGCTAAAGCCGATACAAAAGCACATGTTGATGCTGTAAAAACTAAAGTTGCAGAAAAACAAGCTGACCAAAAAGAATTTACTGCTGAAAAACAAGCTGATGCTCAAGCGCATGTAGATGCTGTAAAAACTCGCGTAGCTCAAAATCAAGCTGAGCAAAAAGAGTTTGTTGCAGACACTAAAGCGGATGCTCAGGCAAAGTTAAATGCAGCTCAACCAGCGGCAATCAATGCTAATACTGGTGTAAATGTTGGTGTTAACGTTGCTCCTGTCGGAATTAATGCAAGTGTAAATGCAGATGCGCAAGCGTCTACACAAAAAGCAGAAAAGAAATCTTGGATTAAAGGTCTTTTCGGTACTAACTAATACGTGATGCACAAAAAAGGGCGATTAATCGCCCTTTTTTATTTATTTAAAATCAATCATTCAGCCCATTTCAGTTAAAACTAAACCTGCACGTAAACCAAGCTTCACATTTGGATTTGGAAATAAAATCCAGACCTGATCTTGTTCAACAACATAATTACCAGAAGGTTGTGTCGCAATGATTTCACCTTTTGTAAAAGTCGAAAAATTCGGAGCTTCAGCTGATAAGTTCATCTGAAAATCTTCATCTTTTTTAATTAAAGAGTCCGATACTTTAAACACTCGAATTTTCGCTTTATTGCGTGCTGGTAAAACTTGCTCAGAAACGACATGACGGATGACTTCATCAATTGCCGCAAACTGACTCAAGTCATTTTGTCCAAATGGCAAAGCTTTGCCCAACTCTAAAGTTGCACTGGCTGCTTTAAAATTCTCACTGGTAAAATGCGTAAACGTTTTACCTATCGCATTGTGATATACCAAAGCATCTAAATTGGCCGCTTCAAGACTCGCTGTCAAATTCGCATCATAAGCATGCGTTTGATAAGGAAATAAGGCAAAGGTAGGCAATAAAGAAGCCCGAATAGCTGTGTGCAAATCATAGTGATAACGTTTTGCTTGGCTTGAACTTTCATGAAAGAAAGTCGTGACAACTTGCTCTAAAACCTCAGCTCGCTTTGATTCTTCAGTCACTGGCAGAGTTTTATATCCACCACAAAACATTCGGTTCACATCGTCATGCACATAACGCTTACCTTGACGCATTGCATATGGATTACCAAATACAAAAAGCAACCTCACAGCAAGGTTTAAACGTCCGGCAAATAAATCTGTGCAAAGATGAGACAACAATTCAATAGGTGCTGTTTCATTACCATGTACTCCAGCTGACAGTACGACGGCTTTGTCGTACTGTGCATGTGGCGTACATTCAAGAATTCCCTCACCTAACCAGCGCCAAGAAAAATTATCTTGTTTTCCTTCACGTGTTGTAGGCTGCTCACCTTGTAAGGTTAATGCTAGAAAATCTTGCATGTCACCTCCTCCTTATTTTTGGAAAGGATAAACCGAACCCAAACCTAAAATTTTGGTCAGCTCATCGAGTGCCATACGGCTTTCCATCAATAAATGCGGATCAGCTAAATCTTCTTGAGCTAAACGATCACGATAATGTTTATCTACCCATTGATTGAGTGTGCCAAACAATTGATCATTCATTAATACTTTTGGATTTACAGCATTTAACTCGGTTTCATTTAAAGCTACGCGTAAACGTAAACATGCTGGTCCACCACCATTACGCATACTTTCACGTAAGTCATAAACCTGAATAGCATCAATTGGTGTACCCATCTGAACCATATCGTTCAAATAACCCCACACTGCCTTATTCTGTCGCGACTCTTCTGGCACAACAATGGTCATTTCACCATCTGGACGAGTCAAAATCTGGCTATTAAATAAATATGTTGCTACTGCATCATCAACAGTAACGCGGTTTTCAGGAACTTCAATCGAGATAAAGTCTTCACCGATGCTTGCCATCTTTTGACGAATTTCAGCAAAAGCTTGATCTTGATTTAAGAATGCATGTTGATGATGGAATAAAACCTGTTGATTACTTACCGCGATCACATCGTTATGGAAAACGCCCTGATCAATTACATCCGGATTTTGTTGAACAAAAACGGTATGCGCATCATCTAAACGATGCAAACGCGCAATTGCTTCACTTGCTTCACGTGTCTGACGTGCAGGATAACGTTTTGGTCCCGGCAACCCATTATTTAAATGTTGTTGACCGTAAACAAAAACTTGAACCCCACGCTTAGCATAATCACCACCTAAACGATTGTGATTTGCTGCACCTTCATCACCAAACAAAGCTACTTGCGGCAATGCTTCATGGTGTACAAAATGACGTTCATTTTTAAAGATCGCTTGCAAAACTTGGCTTGTTGTTTCCGCTTCAATCGAACGGTGAAACTTATTATTTAAGTTCGCTGCGGTAAAATGTACACGTTCATCTTGGCTATCTGCCGAAGGTGAAACTGTTGCCGCATTTGCAGTCCACATTGGCGAAGCGGAACTTAACGATGATAAGAGTTCAGGTGAATGACGCATTGCTTGAGCAACAACACTAATGTCATCTCCTGTAAAACCCAAACGGCGTAACATTGGAACATGTGGACGCTCATGCGGAGCAAGTACACCCTGCTTCATACCCAAATCAGCTAAAGCTTTCATTTTTAGCAAGCCTTGTTTAGCTGCTAATTTTGGATTAGAGGCATTATTACGGTTTTTTGTCGATGCTTCATTACCAAACGACAAGCCCGCGTAGTGATGTGTTGGTCCCACTAAACCATCGAAATTTACTTCATATCCTTTCATTTTTCTTTCCCTAGTGTTTAAGGCAACACAATCCCTGGAGATAATTTTTCTGGTAAGGTTAAGCTGTCACTTTCAAGTGAAGCCATTGGCCAAGCACAATAATCAGCTGCATAAAAGGCGCTCGCACGATGGTTACCCGATGCCCCTACACCACCAAATGGCGCAGCACTTGAAGCACCTGTTAATGGCTTGTTCCAATTCACAATACCGGCACGCGCTTCAATAAGTACTTGATCAAATAATTCACGTTTTGGAGAAACCAGACCAACAGACAAACCAAAGCGAGTTGCATTTGCAATTTTCAATGCTTCATCAAAGTTGTCATAACGTTGAATAGTCGTAAGTGGACCAAAATATTCTTCATCCGGAATATCTGTCACACCTGTTACATCAACAATGCCCGGTGTAAGTAGCGAACTGTCTTCTTGCGGACGCGTCATTGGCAATAAACTTTTTGCGCCAAGCTCAAGCAATTTTTGCTGAGCAAGCATCATGTTTGATGCGGCAACTGACGAGATAACGCCACCCATAAATGGTTGTTGTTCGTCGTTCCAACGACCAACTTTTAAGTTTTTAGCAACCTCAACAAAACGTTGAATAAATGCATCGCCTTCTGGGCCATTTTTTACCAAGATGCGACGTGCACATGTACAACGCTGACCCGCCGAAACAAAAGCAGATTGAATAGTAAGATTAACCACAGCATCAATATCGATAATTTCATCAATAATCAATGCATTATTGCCACCCATTTCAAGCGCAAGAATTTTCTCAGGAGCACCCGCCATTTGTTTATGTAGGTGATAACCTGTGTTCGCACTTCCAGTAAATAATAAACCGTCAATTTCATGTGAAGCAGCTAACGCTTCACCCGTGGTACGACCACCTTGCACTAAGTTCATCACACCATTTGGCAAACCAGCTTGCTGCCAAAGTTTTACAGTTTCTTCAGCAGTCCAAGGCGTTAATTCACTTGGCTTAAATACCACGGTATTGCCTGCAAGTAATGCAGGAACAATATGTCCATTTGGTAAATGGCCCGGAAAGTTATATGGACCGAAAACTGCAAGCACACCATGCGGACGGTGGCGTAAAAATGCCACACCATCAGCCATTTCAGTTGAGCTTTCACCAGTACGCTGGTGATAAGCACGAATTGAAATAGCAACTTTACCAATCATTGATTGAACTTCAGTTAACGTTTCCCAAAATGGTTTACTCGTTTCTTGGCTAATGACTTCAGCTAAGTGCTTTTTATTTTCTTCAAGCAAAGCTGCAAATTTTTCAACAATCGCCACACGCTCTACAAAAGGTAAACGTGCCCATGCTGGAAATGCAGTACGTGCTGCTTGGCAAGCTTGCTCAACATCAGCAGCAGTAGCCTCAGCACCCGACCAGACAGTTTGGTTATCAACTGGATTTGTTTTTTCAAATGTTGTGCCGCTGCCTTGTAACCAGACACCGTTTATAAATAAAGAGTTTGACATCAGGATACTTCCATTGGATTGAGTGATAGCACACGAACAACATGACCTTCTTGTACACCGAGGTTTTCAGCTTGTTCATGTGTTAAATTTATAGTGTTATCAACAAGATCAAGCTTCATCAGCATTGCGCGATAGTCATGATAATTATCATTAGCAACGAGATATTGGGTCTTACCGACCACAGCTTCACTTGTAATTTTGACGTTTAATAACTGACTTTCTTTTACTGCACGTAATTCATCAATATTGGCTTCAACCGTTGGGCCAGCATCAAAAATATCAACATATCCTTGATAGCGTAAACCTTCCGACTCAAGCACATGATAGGCAGGCAAAGTTTGTGGATGCATTTTTCCAATCACCTCTTGCGCATCTTTTGGCAAGAGATCTACATAGACCGGAAAACGTGGCATAAGCTCTGCAATAAATACTTTTTGCCCAATTCCGCTTAAGTAGTCGGCAGTTGAGAAATCCATATTAAAGAAATGGTGACCAATTGCATCCCAAAATGGAGAACATCCATTTTCGTCTGAGAAACCACGCATTTCGGCAATTAATTTTTTCTCGAAATATTGCTTAAAGGCAGCGATAAACATAAAACGGATTTTCGATAAGAATTTACCGTTTTGGTTTTCACGACGCTCTGGATCTAAAAATAATGTACAAAGCTCACTACTACCTGTTCTGTCATTACTTAAAAACAAGGTCGGTAATGACTTATAAACATTTAGTGCTTTTGAAGCGTGTACTTGTGTTCCAACATGAAAGTTGTACCAAGGTTCCATGAGCCCTACAGCAACTTCAATTGCACTTAAACCAATGACACGTTGAGCTTCTGTATCTTCAAGAACAAATAAATAGCCTTGTTCACTTTTATGGACATTGCCATTTAAAGTATTGCGAGTACGTGAAATTCGAGCCGAAAGTGTATCCATATTTTGTGGCAAGGAAGTCAGGCCTACACCCGACTTACCTGCTAATTTATAAATATCTTCAAGGTCTCGAAACTCGGCATGACGGACAATCATCATGGCTAGCTTCCTTTTTTTTATTTAGCCAATTTTGCCAATGCTCTTTTTAAACGAGCAATTCCTTCATCAATATCTTGTTCAGGAATAATGAGAGACGGAGTAAAACGAACAACATCCGGACCTGCAATTAAAGCAAGTAACCCTTCCTCACCAGCCCAAGTCGTAATATCTTTTGCTTTTCCTGCATACTCAGCTTTTAATACGCAACCAATGAGCAAACCTTGACCACGAATTTCTTCAAAAATCTGATGTTCAGCATTTAAAGTATTCAAAGCATCAAGGAAATACTGATGACGATGCTTCACACCCTCAAGAACTTCTGGTGTATTAATAAATTCGAATACTGCGCCCGCAACTGCACTTGCTAATGGGTTACCACCGTAAGTCGTACCGTGCGTACCGACTGAAAAATGTGGAGCAAATTCTGGAATAACACCAGTGTTCATGTAGGCATAAAGTGAACCTGTACGGCCTACACCAGTTTGTACTTCATCAAAAATAAGTAAGGCACCAAACTCATCACATAGTGCGCGTAAGCCTTTTAAAAATTCAATGTCAGCCGGAATAACGCCGCCTTCACCTTGTATCGGCTCAACAATGACTGCACAAGTTTGCTCATTAATCACTGCTTTTGCTGCGTCTAAATCATTAAAAGCAACGTGGTTAATTCCATTTGGAAGCGGTGCAAAGTCTTGTGAATATTTAGGTTGACCGCCTGCTGAAACGGTAAATAAAGTACGACCATGAAAAGCATTTTTAAATGCCACAATGCCACTTTTACCAGCAACACCACTGTCTAAACCCACTTTACGAGCTAGTTTTAATGCCGCTTCGTTAGCTTCTGCACCTGAGTTACAGAAGAATACCTTGTCTGCAAATGTATTTTCAGTGAGTTGTTTTGCAAGGCGTAGAACAGGTTCATTTGTATAACCATTGCCTACATGCCAAAGTTTTGTCGCTTGTTCTGTTAAAGCATTTACTGCCACTGGATGCGCATGACCTAATGCGTTTACTGCAATCCCGCCTGCAAAATCAATATATTCTTTATTTTCTTGATCCCAGATACGTGAACCTTCGCCACGTACCGGAATGAAATTTGCCGGTGCAAAAACTGGAACCATCCAGTCGTTAAAGTTGCTTCGAGTTACAGAAATTGGCTGTTCCATGCTTACCTCAGTATTTATTTAATATATTCGATATCACTTAAATTTTAATAATTCAGAAAAAGGGACTGAACAAATAAACCCTATAACATCCTTTGTATTTGCTCAGACCACTTTTTCTAAAAGTAATTTCCGCAGATTAACCTGGGAAAATACCGCGCTCTTTACGAGCTTTTAAAATACGCTCACACGCCAAGATGTAAGCTGCTGTACGTAAAGTACAAGCGTTGCTGTTCGCTGCATTCCAAACGTCATCCATAGCTTGAACCATCAATTTGTCTAAACGCTCATTGATTTCTTCTTCGGTCCAGAAGTAGCTCGCCATGTCTTGAACCCATTCGAAGTAACTTACAGTTACACCGCCGGCATTACATACCACGTCAGGTACTACAACAATGCCACGCTCAACTAACACATCTTCAGCTTTAGGATAAGTCGGGCCGTTTGCGCCTTCTAAAATCAACTTAGCTTTAAGTTTTTCAGCACGTTCAACAGTGATTTGACCTTCCAATGCAGCAGGAACAATAATGTCAACTTCTGCTGTCCAGAAATCTTCATCAGCAATTGATTGCGCACCAGCGAAGCCGCCAACACCTTGATTTGCATTTACGTGATCACGTAACGCTTCAAGATCAATACCGTCAGCATTGAAAATAGTGCCTGTATGGTCTTGAACGTGTGTAACTTTCGCTTTTGATTCAACAAACAAGAAAGCAGCTTCACTACCAACGTTACCAAAACCTTGAATAGCGATTTTTGCGCCTTCAATTGGTAAATTGATTTTTGCAGCTACTTCGCGGCCTGTAACAAATACACCACGACCAGTCGCTTTTACACGACCTAAAGAACCACCTAAGTGAACTGGTTTACCAGTTACAACACCTGTTACCGTGTAACCTTGGCTCGTAGAATAAGTATCCATCATCCAACCCATAATATTGGCATTTGTACCAACGTCTGGAGCAGGGATATCTTTTTGAGGCCCAATAATGTGACCGATTTCAGTCGTATAACGACGAGTCAAACGCTCTAATTCACGATTTGATAATTTACGCGGATCAACACGGATACCACCTTTTGCACCGCCAAATGGCAAGTTCAAAACAGCAGTTTTAATTGTCATCCATGCAGACAATGCCATCACTTCGTTCAAATCAACATTTGGATGGTAACGAACACCACCTTTACCAGGACCACGAGACAAGTTGTGTTGTACACGGTAGCCTTCAAAGTGCTGGATAGAACCGTCGTCCATTACAATTGGCACGTCTACAATAAGCGCACGTTTTGGGCGTTTTAAAGTATCGATATACTCTTCCAAGTGACCTAAATATGGAGCAACACGGTCAATTTGTGCCAAGTAAGTTTGCCAAGCATCGCTGTGTTCATTTACGTATGAAAGATCTGCCATCTTTTTTCCTATATACCTTCATAGATTCAGATTTGATAAATCTGCAATCTTTATTATTTAGCAACTAAAACTTTGCAATAACAATGCCTTAGTTTATTTACCAAATCTTCTGCCCTTCTAAAGCATCAGACTTTTTAAATTCCATTTGTTGATATTAAAAGTATGATCTACTTTTATATATCGATATCTTTTACAAGTTTTCTTTTGTCTAAATTACTGTTTATAAAGATAGCTTTATAAAAGCAAAAACTAACTACAACCCACTAAACCAGCCGGCTGAAATATGAATACAAAAGAAGTGACATAACCGTTTGGGAGTTAAAAAGAACTATAATTTACAAAAATCATGAGTCCATAAAATTATTTTTGACTAATCGATAGATCCCTCCATTAGTCTTTTTAAAAATAAACTTTGTTCAATAATGCTACAGATTAATTATTTCCATACATACTGCTTAAAATTAAGCCGAAACATAGATATAAAATCTTCCAATAAATATAGCACAGAGCACGCTCATTTAGAACATTTTAAAATAAATAAGCAGAGAAAAAATAATCAAATCGCACTGTATTTTATAATAAAAAAACAACAAATATTAAAAAAACCTTAACTCCAATAAAAAAAACTTATAGAAAATAAACTTCCATAAATATAAAAAATGTAAATATTTTTCACCTTATATAACAGTAACTTAATAAATTTAACTTTTTTATAAAACTATCAAAAAATTATCTATTCTCCACATTAAATCCATATCAACCCTATTCCACCCCGCTATTCTAAAAAACTAAAAACACCACCTTATTAAATAACAAGACTAAACATAGACTTAATCAAATATTTATAATAAATAAATATTAATAAAAATCCGATAAATGGTGAATTTATAAAACAACATTTGTTTCCATGATTAAAAATAAAAATTCATTTTTAAAAAAAATATATAGAATCAATCCTTTTTAATTTCCTACAGACCATAAAAAAGGCCCCAAATGGGACCTTTAGACTACGCTTGTAAAAGCATACAACGCTTAGCTCTGTACCACATCTTTCTTGTGATAAAAAATGAAGTAGCTCGCATAACATAAAAGAATAAAAATAATACAACAGATAAAGCCGACGTGCATCGAAGGATCAGCCACCATACTAATACACGTAATAGCACAGAACAGACCACCCACAATTGGAGTCAAAGGAAACAAAGGGGCAGCGAAACGTAAATCTTTTGCTGTTTTACCAGATTTATACCACTGTCTACGGAAATTGAATTGAGATACACAAATTGCAATCCACACAACCACCATAGTAAATGCTGCAACACCTAATAAATTTTTAAAGATCGTCTCAGGGGCAAACTGCTCTGAAAGCAATCCAGGTATTGCACCAAACATCGTCACAATAAGAGCAACGATTGGTGTTCCTGAAGGAGTAAGCTTTGAAAATATTTTTGGTAATTGGTTTTTTACTGAAAGTGACCACATCATACGTGAAGCAGCAAATAAACCAGAATTGGCAGCTGAGAGTAAAGCCGTAATGATTACAAAGCGGATAATATCTTCCGCATAAGGAATACCAATATAATTAAACACAGTCACAAAAGGGCTATTACTTACTTCATTTGCATTCAAACCTGCAAACTCGAATGGCAATAGCGAAGTAATCACAACAATGGTACCAACAAAGAAAATTAGTAGACGCCAAATGGCGGCATTAATCGCTTTTGGGACTGTCTTCGCAGGATTTTCAGTCTCACCAGCCGCCACACCAATTAACTCTGTACCCGAAAATGCGAAATTAACGATCAGCATAGTTGCAAAAATTGGAAATAAACCGTGAGGGAACCAACCATGTGCTGTCAAATTACTAAATAGTGGTGCTGTCTCATGCCCTTGGTAAGGGATAAAACCAAAAATTGCCAACAGCCCTAAACCAATAAAACAGATAATCGTAATCACTTTGACAAGTGCTAACCAAAATTCAGACTCGGCAAACAATCGAGTTGAACTCACATTCAGAATAAAAACTAGGGCACCAAAACACAGAGTCCAAGCCCAAACAGAGGTAGTTGGAAACCACTCCTGAACCAGTAAAGCCGCAGCGGTAAACTCAGTCCCCAAAGTGGCCGTCCAAGTTAACCAGTATAGCCAAGTAATCATATAGCCCGTACCAGGACCGATATAACGGCGGGCATATTCTCCAAAAGAACCCGATTCAGGTACATGAACTGCAAGCTCACCAAGGCAAAGCATTACGGTGTAGGCGATTAAACCACCCAAAAAATAAGAAATAATTGCCCCGATTGGGCCTGCTTGAGAAATTACATCACCAGAACCTAAAAAAAGACCTGTACCTATGGCACCGCCAAGGGAGATCATCACCAAATGTCGAGTACTCATTGCTCGTTTCAAAGGTGCAGAACTTCCATGTTGCGATGCATCATTATTCCGATAATTTAATGATTGCATATAAAAAACTGTAACGACAATTTAGTAAAAAATCATTTTAGGATAAAAAAATAAATATGCAATTATCTTTGAATAGTGAACTTATTTTAAACAACCTATCACCACATAAATAACATATAAATAAAAAACAAATACTTATTAAAATTTAAAGTTATAGTTGTATTTTAATTAGCCTTAGATCATTTATTTATTTTATACATATGCAAATATCATTTACTTTAAAGCATGATATTTTTTCACCTAATTTATAATGCTTGTATTTAATACGCCAGAAATCCACAAAACAAACACATCATTTATTTAAATAATGACTTTGAATTTAATATACAAATAAATTAATGAAAAAATATTTTTTAAGCAAAAAATAAAGCCCAAATCTTTAGACTTGAGCTTTATTTAACCACCAGAAAGGTTTAATAGGTGATTGAGATCATTTGTTCAGTAGGCTTGATTGAACCTTCTATAAATTCACACATCCCATGTTCATCACAAGATAAATTTAATTGTTTATAGCTAATTGCAAAAAAGTCGGAATATTTTTTGATTACAAACGGACTCATGTCAGATGTTAAAGGCTCTTTGCTCTTGAACAATTTAATGACTTTACGATCATTCATCCCTAACAAATAAGTTTCATTATTTAATTCAATGTGCACTACACCAGTGTGTTCAGCCACAATTGGAATCAAATAAGACTTATTTGCCAACAGAACATCTAGAGCATAACTCTCAAACTTTGAATTAATGAGGTTGAATACCAAAATTGAATTAAAGCTATTCTGTAATCCCTCTTTATAACTCACCTCTTGCTGAGTTTGTTGTACCTTAATACCCAGTTTTTGGAAGTCTAGCTCAGTTGCCTGCTTTGCTTTTATGAGACTGCGGGTAATAGCCTGTTTAAGTGGATTATCAAAATAACGTTCATCTAGCTGAAAATCATTTTGGCGTAATATTTTTAACAACATGTCGTCATGATGCGAAAGAACATGCGCAAGTACATTACGGAAATAAAATTTACTTTGCTTTTTGACTTTACGAACCTGTTGATAGAAATAAATTTCGTCCAACTCATGCTCAATAAAATCATGCAATAAACTTGAACTTGCTAATACTGACAATGCTTCATGACCAGTAAATGGCAAATGAATCGTATGTAAGTTTGGCAATAGCTCTTTTATTTTTAGGTAATGTTCACGGTCAATCGAGAAATAAGGGTCATAAACAATGACGTATTCACGCGCTGCATCCACATCTTGCAGCTGGATCTGCATGTCTTTGTTTGCCACTGCATCAAAAAACTCAGCATAGCGGCGATCTTCAACATGGTCAGGATCAATTGAATATTGAGGTACAAATGCAATCACACGGTTCATATTCAATAAATTAGAATATTTGATTGCTGCATAGCCGCCCATCGAACCGCCATAACCCACAATATTTTTAAAACCCTGAAGAACAGGCGAAATTGTTTTCGCCAGCTCAATCATGCTCGCTTGAGGAAACCATGATTTTTGTTTTGGCATTATCCCAATAACATTGTATTGGTATTTAATTAGGGACTTTTCAGCATTGATAGATAAGCCACTCGCTCGGGTAATCAAATCGCCAAAAGAGAGAACCAATGTATTAGAATCGCCTGGTAAAAAAATGGCTCTAATGTGTTCGTCTTCAAAAATAATTTGCTTATCCATGCTCACACCGAAAGAAAATTTGCTCCCACATACAACGTCAAAAATGAAACAAAATAGGTGTTTTGCCAATTTATGATTGCGGAGTATCTTATTTTATAGATGCCAGTCAGATTAAAAAGCGCAAAATATGACACAATCCTTACATCCTGCCGCTCAAAAAGGCTTCAGCTCAGCTGCTGAACTGTATCAGCAAGTTAGGCCTAATTATCCCGCAGAAATAGTGAGTTGGCTGCAAAATTGCCTCCAAATACAGGAAAACTCTACTGTTATCGATCTTGGATCGGGTACTGGCAAATTCTTACCCTACTTAAAACAAACACATGCAGATATTATTGCAGTTGAGCCAATTGGCGAGATGTTACAGCAGCTTCAACACGTTTATCCTGATATCAAAACATTACAGGCTTTTAGCCATTCTATTCCTGTAGCAGACTATAAAGTTGACGCCATTATTTGTGCGCAATCTTTTCATTGGTTTGACAACATAGATACCCTAACAGAAATGTATAGGATATTAAAACCACAAGGACATTTAGGACTGGTTTGGAATCAACGCGATGAGCGTACGGATTGGGTCAAAGCTTTAGCTGATTTTCTACTTCCACTTGAAGGAGATACACCCCGTTATCATAGTGAAAAGTGGAAAATCGTATTTGAACAACAAGATTTATTTGTATTTGATAGCCTACAAACGTTTACACAGTCACAACGAGGTAGTGTCGAACAAGTGGTGAGCAAACGATTACTCTCAACAAGTTTTATTGCCGCAATGACTGAAAAAGATCAATTACAACTCAAAGCACAGTTTGAAAAAATTGTTTATGATTTTACGGGATTAGGTCCTCAAGATCAGATTGATTTTCCATATGTTACGTATGCATATCACTTTCAGAAAAGTACGTTACCCGTTAAATAATTAGTGAATAGGTTTGGTTGAAAGTTATGAAGAAGAAAACACCTCAGGTCATATTAATGTCTTTGCTTTGCTCTAGCCTATTTCTTACTGCTTGTAAAAAAGCGGATGAGCCTGCTAAGACGGAGCAACCTTCTGCCACCTCATCTACCGATCAGGTTTTAGAAAAACTGAATGAAAGACCTATTAAGACTTTTTCAGCAACTGCTGATGATGCACACGATATTGCGCTACTAGAGGATTATGACCGCCGCTTTACAGAAATGAGTGACGAGATGGAAAGCGAATTAGCAAAAATGCATGAAGCTGGAACCCTCACTACAGAGTTTGAGCAACAACGTACTCTTGATAATGTGCGCTCTTCTCTGACCATGCTAAAAGATTTGGATTTAAAAACTGAACAAGGCCGTTACATTCAAGGTCTACTTTATCAATATTGGGAAAACCAAGAAAAACACTTGAGTGATAAGCAAGCCAATAAAGATGAGCAGATCAATGATCTTGCCGACTATTTACAAGCACAAAACCAATTAAAATATTGGAAAGCATCGCAACAGAAATAAGTGCAACATTCCTTAATAAAAAGCCTTCATATTTATGAAGGCTTTTTTAAATTATATATTTTGCTTTTCAACCCAATGAATAGATTGGACACGAAATAGTTCACAAGCACCATCACCTGTATCAGTTGGTGTAAGCGATGATTTCCATACTAGATCTTTATCCTTAATTTCGACAAGATCACCTTTGAGATAGACCAGATCTCCACGTTTTACCTGTTTAATCTGTTGGGCGATTTGCGGGTTCGCAGGAATGATGTGCATATTAGACACCATTTGCATTGCCTGCTCTGCTGGAACAGGTAATTTAGGAATTTTCCAGTTTAGATAACGGTCATATTGTTTTACTGAAATATGACGTGCAATCTCAGGCTGAGCAAACAAACCCCAGCTTACTGCATAGTCAATAGGTGAAAACTTAGCTTGTTCATCATTTTGATAAACTTTTGAACCCAATATTCTGAAATTCCCCTGAAAAGGCTGTAATACTGAAATAGACTGGTCCTTTTCAACAGGGTTCAAACCTTGGGCAATATTATATTCACTTGAGGTCGATGCAAATGCTGAACTCATACCAATAGCAGCCAGCAAGCCCATCATTAAACGTTGTTTTTTCATCGCTTTATACCTCGAATATTGCTAGATCAAATTAAATAGATCTTCAATTTATAGTAGTCGCAAGCCATGAAAAAAATATCGGAATTTAGTAACAATACAGATTAATTTCGTCTATTTTTGTGCACTCAAAATTAAAAATTTAATCTTCAAAATCCACTCTTAAAGTTTCAAAACGGACGTTGCCTTGTTGCACAGCTTGCGCAATTGCCTGTTGGCCTTTGGTTAGCCTTGCCCCACCGCTTTTTACATCAAGTAAAATAATATTAATGTCTTCTGCCGTTCCATCCCCATCTCGAAAATCGGTGTATCCATCAAAAATAATATAATCCACCGGATCGCCCATGAATTTTGCATCGCTCGGTAGATACTGAAATTCTGGCAAAATGGGAGCGAATTGTTCTGCCATTTTCCCTTTCAACACCGCACGACTTGTATTCACGCTTCGCTTTTGTGCTTGAGTCAGAGCTTGTTGGTGCTCCAATTCAAGTTCAGCAATATATTGCTCATATTCAGCCTTAATTCGGCCATTGCGAGTATTTGATAAAATAATAGTAGTGATAATAATACCAATACCCGCTCCAATTAGCATGGCAAGCCATACAGACATAAACTTTCCTTAACAAGCACAAATCAACATTGCAGATCTAATCATATCTAAAATAACGAAACAGCTTAAACTTTTGTCAAATGCGGTCATCTACTTCTCATAAAAAGATGCTAAGGTATAAAACATAAACAAAATGTGCTGCTGAAAATAATTGGATTTATGAAAACGATACTTATTGCAAATCAGAAGGGCGGATGCGGAAAAACCATGACGGCCATTACATTGGCAACAGCATTGGCACAAAAAGGATATAAAGTAGCATTAGCAGATTCCGATAACCAAAAATCGGCTTTACAGTGGTTAAAACAGCGCCCTGATACCGTCGCAATGATTCAGAGCCTAGACTGGCGTCATGAAAAATCAATTGGTGATGCGCCTAAACATCTGGACTATTTAATTATTGACGCGCCTGGTGCACTTTCAGGTGAACACGCTGAACAACTCATCAGCGAAGCTCATGCCATTATTACTCCACTTCAGCCTTCATTTTTTGATATAGACAGTACTCGCCGCTTTTTAAAGCATTTACAAGATATTAAACGCATTCGTAAAGGCAAAGTACAGATTTTACTTCTTGCTAATCGTGTAAAACCGAACAGTGCAAGCTCAAAAGATATTCAACAGTTTTTTGAAAAAATTGAACAAGAACCTGTTGCATGGATTTCTGAACGCAGTGCTTATGGTAGCTTAGCTATGCAGGGTTTAAGTGTTTTTGATAAACCACAAAAAAACTTTATTAGTATTCAAGATCAATGGCAACCTGTTCTAAACAAGTTAGTTGAAGACAAAGCTGAGTGGTTTTAAGTAAATTTTAGCTTCTAAAAAGAGTTGTATAAGGTTCTTTACATTACAGCCTTAAAATTTGCCTCAGGTTATTTTTCAGTTAATATGACTTTATTCTACGTAGAAAATTAGAGAAATATTGTTCGTGCATCCATACGCTCCTAATTTACAGCGCGTTTTATTGTTTGGGCTGTTTTTTATTTTGATTTTTTTAGGATTTAATATCCTGAAATACTTTATTGTTCCTGTTCTTTGGGCTGCCATCATTGCTTATATGACTTGGCCTATTTATTTAAGAATTCAACGTTTTTTTGGAGAAACCCGTAATACTTTAAATGCAACACTAATGATTAGTCTGGTCATTTTGGTTGTTGGCATACCTTTTACATGCGCTATTTTTATTTTGCAGCATGAAGGCCGCAACTTATATTTTGATTTACAACGTCAGGTTTTTTCGGGTCATTTAAGCGTTCCTGATTTTATTCGCGATCTTCCTTTTGTTGGAAAAGAAATTTCTCGCACACTCAATGAGTTAAATAACGATCCTAATAGTACTATTCAGAACATTGCAGCTTGGGTACAAAGCCATTTAAGTTATGGTCGTGTGCTGCTCGGTGAAATTAGTAAAAATATTGTCAAACTTGGCTTTGCCGTATTTAGCCTCTTTTTCTTTTACCGTGATGGACAACTGATTTTGTCTCAGGTGAGCAAAGCTTTAGAAATGGTGATAGGCCTTCGTGTTCACCATTATCTTGATACGATTTCTGAAACGACTCGTGCCGTAGTCTATGGTGTAGGTTTAACTGCAATTGCTCAAGCCGTTTTAGCTGGATTAAGTTATTTCGTAGCGGGCGTACCAAACCCAATGGTACTCACCATTGCTACTTTCTTATTGGCTCTAATCCCATTTGGTACTCCAATCTCCTATTTAGGCGTCGGCTTATGGTTGTTCTCTCAGGGACAAACTATGGAAGCAATTGGTGTAATTGTATGGGGTGTGGTGATTGTTAGTAGCTCAGATAATGTGATTCGCCCGCTTGTTATTTCCGGTGCCACTAAAATTCCATTCCTATTAATTATGTTTGGTGTGTTAGGTGGTATTGCGAGTTTCGGTTTGGTGGGATTATTTATTGGACCTGTAATTTTAGCTATTTTACTGGCGATTTGGCGTGAATGGTTACATGAAACTATTGAACCTGAACCTATGCCCAAAACGACCATGATTTATGATTCTGATAATGAATCTTCCAATCATAAAGAGTGACATACTTATTTAATTTAAAAATGTTTCAAGATACAAAGTGACTATTTAAATTAACTTGTAGGCTAAGCCTTCCTTTGTTTGAATCTAATAATCAGACATATATATTTATAAGGGCATCCAACCATGCAGACTTTTAATAAAATTGGCGCAGTCTTTGCGCTTACAGCTTTTTTTGCAGTCGGCTGTAGTTCAGTCACAAAAACTGTATCCGACACGGCTCACTCATTAACCACAATGCATACGAAGAAAGTGGTTGATGTAAATGAAGTTACCGCAAATGGTATTGGTAAAAAAATAGGTACCATTAGCTTTCAAGATAGCGACAAAGGTTTAATTATTACCCCTGCTTTAGCTGACTTACCTAGCGGTACTCGTGGTTTCCATATTCACGAAAATGCCTCTTGTGCCCCTGCTGAGAAAGATGGAAAACCTGGTGCTGCTTTAGCTGCTGGTAGTCACTACAATCCTAACCAAGCTCCTCATCATGGTACGCCAACGACTGGCCATTTAGGTGATCTGCCTGCTTTAGTGGTCGATAATACAGGGGTCGCAACCACGGCTGTGATCGCACCTCGATTGAAATTTGCAGATATTCAAGGTCGAGCGATCATGATTCATGCGGGTGGCGACAATTACTCAGACTCACCTTTGCCTCTCGGCGGTGGCGGAGCACGAATTGCATGTGGCGTAATTAAATAATTTATCTGTTTATTAAATTGTGGGTATCTAAAAAGATATCCACAATTTTATTAATTTATTGACCACTATAACTTGGTTTAAGTCTAATAAAATCTTAAAAAGTGACTGACTTTTGTAGATAAAAAGAATAATATTTTTGAAGTAATAAAAATTTAAAGTTACATACTGCTTTCTCACGTATTCTCTAATTTAGAACAAAAGCCGTGAATTATTTGACCCAAATATTTAATAGTTTTAAGACGAACTCGATTTTAATTTATTGCCTGCAAATTTTGATTGTACTCACAGGCACAACTTTAGGTTTACTTTCGCTAGGCCATAACGAGCTGATTGTTCCTGTGACTTTAGGAGCAATTGCAGCAGCGTTAACCGACTTTGATGACCGTTTAAGCATTCGATTACGCAACTTAGTCTATGTCTGCCTGCTATTTTTTACAGTCAGTAGCATTCTTGGATTTCTCGCTCCCTACAAAATTTTCTTTATTCTCTATCTCTCAATTTCTAGCGCTTTTTTCATTTTATTAGGGGCTTTAGGGCAACGTTATGCCACAATTTCGTTTGGCACTATTTTGCTTTCCATTTATAGCATGTTCGGTTTAGGAGAATATGCTCATTGGTATCAACAACCTACCTACTTTGTTTATGGAGCTTTATGGTACGGTTTCACCTCTATTTTGTTTTTTATTATTAAACCTACACTACCCTTACAAGATAAACTCTCACAAATTTTTAAAGAGATTTCTGTTCTACTGCAAGCCAAAGCACGTTTGTTTGATCCAGACAATAAAGAGAATGTAGAACAACTCTTATATGAACTGTCCTTACAAAATACACAAGTGGCTCAAAGTCTGAATCAAATACGCAGTTCCCTACTCACTCGGCTAAAGGCTTCACGGGTGAGTAATAAAAGTATCTATTGGCTAAACCTGTATTTTTTTGCGCGAGACATTCACGAGCAAGCCACCTCTAATTATTTACATTACGAACATATTCAACAGAACTTTAGCCGTAGTGATCTTATTTTCCGTTTCCAAAAAAATCTACGCCTACAAGCACAAGCTTGTCAGGACTTAGCCCAATGTATTTTATATAATCGACCATCTCAGCCTTCGCAAGAAAGCCAGACAGGATTAAATCACCTAGAAAGTTCTTTAAAGGACTGGATACAACAGCATCCACAAAATTTTGAAGTTAAAAATTTAAAACTCATTTTTGATAATTTAAAAGGAATGCATGAACAGTTTGAACAACTGCAATATGCACAGCCCTTCCCTGAAAATAATACCCAAACAAGACAAGAACACTTAAATTTACTTGATGATGATATTCAAGGGTTTTCAGATCTGATCTTGAAACTTCGGCAACAGCTTACCCCTCAATCTGCATTGTTCAGACATGCGATACGAATTGCAGTCGTTTTCGCTGCGGGCTATGCCATTTCATTATTACCCTTTGCTCAGCATGGCTACTGGATTTTACTTACCAGTTTATTTGTTTGTCAGATTACCTATTTTGCGACTAAAAGCCGCCTTAAGCTCCGAACAATTGGGACATTAATCGGTGTCTTATTAGGAATACCAATCTTATATTTTGTACCGAGTATTGAAGGCCAGCTCATCATTACAATTATTTGTGGAGTATGCTTTTTTTACTTACGGCAAAAGAAATATGCGTTGGCCACTCTTATGGCTACCCTCATGGTGCTATTAATTTTTAATTTAAAAGGTGCAGGCTACAGCATTATTTTACCTCGCCTGATAGATACGCTATTAGGCTGTTTTATTGCATGGCTCGCTGTAAGTTTTATATGGCCTGATTGGAATTTTCGTAACATTCCTAACAATATTAAGAAAAGCAGCAAGGCGACACTCGACTATTTCAATGTAATCGTTGAGCAATACCAATATGGCAAAAATCAAGATATAGAGTACCGTCGAATTCGTCGTGCGGCCCATAATGCTCAAATTGAGCTATCAAACATGATCTCAAGCTTAAGTGCCGAGCCCAATCCTAATCCCGAGCTCATTCATTATGCTTTCCGTTATTTAGTTTATAGCCACAGTCAACTCAGCTATGTGGCAGCGTTAGGCAGTCAACGACAAAAAATTGATGAAGAACAAGTTTTACAATTATTACTGCGTTGCCAGCAAATTCTTAGTCAAAGCGTACTTGGGCAGTCACTACCCGACAACATACATATTGAGCAAATATTGCAAGAAATTCGAGGCCTAACTACTCATGAACAACTTTCCGAGAAATATACATTAGTCTTGAAACAAATCAGTTTATTATTAGAAACATTACCAGAATTGCTGATGCTTAAAGACAAACTTTTAGAGCAAGAAATTAAATAGCTATAACACTTTATTGAGGATAAAAATGTACTTTCCAAAGATATATAAATTTCTTTCTGCCACTTTTTTATTGCTGAGTAGCACATCATATGCATTTGAAATAAATGATTTAAAAAAGATTATAGAATGTCAATCAGATCAAGAAACTTATACCAATTTTGCTTCTGAATATGATGAAAATTTATCAGCACTTGGTTTTAAAAAAGTTGATGATCCTGAGCAACCGTTCATCTATTTATATAAAACAACTCAGCCCATTCAGTTATTTGGTATTAAAACTCATGAAATTGCTTTGGCGGGTCAAGGCATAGTAGCCGTTTTCCGAAATGCAAATGTTAATCAACTTTCGAAAAAATTTGATATACCTCAACATCCAGACTTTAAAACATTACCTTTTTTTAGAGGTGTTCGCACCGTCAAGACAGAACCAGCAACAGCAGATTCCTTTACTGTTTATCATAATCTCAACTTATCAGAAATGACCGGAAAAAGTCCGATGACATTATTAGGTTGTACCTATGAAACAGATCGCGAAGAAATGGAAAAAATGTTAAAAGAATAGTTAAAAAAATACCGGAATATAAATTCCGGTATTTTTAAATTAATCATTTCCTTGGAGCTTTCTTTCTTGCATTTCTTGCTTTAAAACATTTCGTGGTTGGGTAAACCAGAGCGCAATAAATGTAAAGGCAGATAATGCAAAGGCCCACAAATGAAATTGAGTATAGAGATAGCGTACCAGCTCAATCATGGCAAAGAAACTCATCATAAGCAGCATCGAAACTGCTGCCGCAACAGTTCCTTTTGATACTTCAGATGATATCAGTGCAAAGCGGTACAAAACTGAGAAACTAATTCCTTCACCAAAGCAAATTAATGTCATGCCTGTGAGTAAACAAGGAATTAAATAGGTTTGCCACACTACACCTAATATTAAAATGAGTGTACCAATCAGCATGATAGGTAAACCGATCATGACCGTTTTACCTAAAGACAGGCGATCAATAATTTTAATTAAAACAATATTCCCGATAATTAGACCCAGAAATACCGGAAATTGAGCTAAACCATATTGCACACTCGTTAGCTTCAATTCATCTACCAAAATAATTGGAGATAAGGCAATCCAGAGCATTAAAGGCATACCCACCAAAGGCAAAGCAAGGCTTAAACCTAAAAAGCGGTGATTACTAAATACCTTTTTAAAATCATCGAAAAGATAGCTAAAAGGTTGCTTAGTAACGCTGACCTGCTGATTTGGCATTTGTTTTTTTAAACCTACCCAACTGAGTAATGCCAATACAGCGATGGCTACAAAGCCCCAGTGCCAAGACACATAATCAATTAAGAAAGCACCGAGTACGGGTCCCAACAAAGGTGCAAGCAATGAAATATTTGCCATGAGTGCCATGACTTTAATTGCATCACGTTCAGCAAAACTTTCTTGAATAGCAGCATAACCTACTGCTGAAATTACACTTAAACCAATACCTTGTAAAAAGCGTAACGTCAGAAAGTGTTCCATTTGTCGGGTTAATAAAATTAAAAAACAGCATAAGGCGAAAAATAAGACACCAGTCAAAAGTACTTTTTTACGCCCAAGACGATCTGACAAAGGCCCAAGTAACCATGCAACCGAGGCACCGCCTAATAGGTAAAATGACATTGAAGACGGTGCCCAAGTTGCACTTACACCAAAATCTTCAGTGATTGCCAACATTGCAGGCTGAATCAGGTCATTACCAATATAAACCGCAAATTCAAATAGCACTAAAGCCAAAGGAAACATCAACGTTGTACGGTTCAACGTTGTCGTTTGAATATTTTTCATGAGTTGTACACTTCAAAATAGCGGCCATATGTCTCTACAACTACATATAAAATAGGATGTAGTCATGATGATGACAGTATGGTCAATCAATCTTTAATTAAGTTTTTATATGCCGTGAGAGTGCATGTTTAGAATGTGAAACACCGTATTCACAGGGTGTCTAAGAATAGAAAAATTATATGGCGTGAGATTTGATAATTTTTACCAGTTGGCATAATTACCGAGCGCAACAATAGCATTTTTTGAATTGTTCAGCAATCGGACAATTATAAAGAAGTTTAAATGTTATTTTTACCAATAGTCACACTTTTTTTATTGTGAATAACCTTAAAGTTATCCACAACTATAATAAAAATTAATCATTAAGGACAAGGATTAACTTGGAAATCTGGGGTTTCCTGCCCTTTCGTACATTGATAACTTTGCTTTTTATTCACAATTTTCCAGACTTGCTGGTCTCGCTTTAATAAATATTCCGTACGAACTTTTGTTATCGCATCTTCGCTCGGATCTGTCTGTAAAATAATGACTTGAGCATTAGAGGGATCATTGGCAGCATTCATTTGCTGTGAAATGTCCAAATTACTTGCATCATTTAGAAGATCTGGTTGATCAAGTAATACTGCTTGAATCGGGCTATCGGCAAGTTGAGCAGAAGAATTTTTAGCAGGAGCACAAGCTGTTAGCACTGCTAAGCTACAAACAATCAGCAAACTCATTTTTTTCATATGTAATCTCTTAGCCCTACTCAAACTTAATGCTAAAGCTCATAAACAGTTTTTTCCGTAGTACTTTGTAAAATAAGATTAAAGTTATTGATATTATTCATCTAAATTTATTTCACAATTCGAATTCATATTTAATTATTGATTTTTAATCAAGAATATTTTTCCAATTCATGCATTTTTCTATAAGAGTAAATTCCGTAGAGTAGATTTCAAATTTAGGAATTTAATTAGAGTAACTCCCATGAGTAAGATTTTAGTCATTAACGGCGCCAAACAATTTGCACATTCAAATGGTGAATTAAATGATACATTAACCACACTGGCAACCTCACATCTCACCGAACTCGGACATGAAGTTCAAGTAACACGTGCCGATAGCAACTACGATGCAGAAAATGAAGTTGAAAAATTCTTATGGGCTGACGTTGTGATCTATCAAATGCCAGGTTGGTGGATGGGTGCTCCATGGACTGTAAAAAAATATATTGATGACGTATTTACTGTGGGTCACGGTTCACTTTACGCAAACGATGGTCGTAGCCGCTCTGATGCCGCAAAAAAATACGGTTCAGGTGGTTTAATTCATGACAAAAAATATATGCTTTCATTGACTTGGAATGCCCCGATGGAAGCATTTGATGATGCAGATCAGTTTTTCCATGGGGTAGGTGTTGATGGTGTTTATTTACCATTTCATAAAGCGAATCAGTTCTTAGGCATGAGCACACTTCCGACTTTTATTGTCAATGATGTGATTAAAATGCCTGACGTTGATAGTTATGTTGAAGAATATAAAACCCACTTGAATAGTGTATTTGCAGCAGCTTAATAAGGAAAAATCCATGCTTACTATTATTGCGGAAATTCATACTAAATCGGGTGGACAGCATCGCCAAAATGTATTGGATGCCTTTCAAAAAATCATTCCAACTGTTTTAGCAGAAGATGGTTGCCATGGCTATGAGCCTTTGATTGACCACATATCAAATGCCAGTTTCCAAACCAAAGAGCCCGATACGATTGTGATGTTAGAAAAATGGGCAAGCGTTGCCCATCTTGAAGCACATTTGGCTACATCTCATATGCAAGCCCATCATGCAGCAGTTAAAGATGATGTAATTGATGTCAAAATTAAAATTTTAGAAAGTGGCGTATAATTTAGCCCATAAAAAAAGACGATATATTTATCGTCTTTTTTATTTTTAAGAACAAAGCTGTGTCTGGAAACCCCTAGAGCCTTTCCCTCTCGCACATTGATAGCTCTTTTGCTTATTTTGCAATTGCCACTTTTCATCAACCAATTTAAATGCATACTCTGTTCGGATTGCAGAGACTGAGTCGTCCATTAAACCTGTTTGAATGACAGTAATACGAGAAACAGTTGGTGATTCCACACGGTTAAACACTTGCTGAACTGAGGTATTATTGTGCTCTTTTACAATCTCAGGTTGAGATTTAAGTACTTGTTGCATTGGGGTTTCTGAACCCACAAAAGGTATGAATTTACTGGTTGTCGCACACCCAGTGAAAAGTCCAGCACAGAGAGCTGAAATTAAAAATAAACGTTGCATTTTTATCACCAAAAACAGAAGCCATAGCTTTATGATGCTATGCCTTTGTCGGTTACTCTGTAGAAACTATGTAGTTCTAAAGATGCCTAATCACTTAAAGATCAAATAATTTATCCTGTTCACCCAACCTTAGCGATTATGATTTGATAAGATTAATTTCTATTCCATCCAACAAATAGGATCATCCATGCAACTGACTTATGCAGGGCA
Source organism: Acinetobacter sp. Leaf130 (assembly GCF_001423205.1). Taxonomy (NCBI): domain Bacteria; kingdom Pseudomonadati; phylum Pseudomonadota; class Gammaproteobacteria; order Moraxellales; family Moraxellaceae; genus Acinetobacter; species Acinetobacter sp. Leaf130. The sequence goes on along the minus strand of NZ_LMOE01000005.1, from coordinate 370,696 downwards.
AGTTTTCTTGGTAGTCGTTGCAATTTTAATGGTTTGGTCATTTGTGCTTACCAAGTTTTGGGTCAAGCGTTTAGCAAAAAATCGTAAAAGTAGTAAGTTTGAATTTGTATATTTATTTGCAGTTGTTTTTAGTATTAGCGCTTTATTTTTCCCTTTTACTTATTGGGTTTCGCAAGCAATATACGGTTTAGCAACCAAGCCAAGTTACGATGCAACTGTAGTGAACTATACCTCTGAGTGGGTCGATACTGAACGTACAGATTCCAATGGGCGTAAATATAAAACTCAAACTCTCATGTACACCGCTCAGGTTCAGTTCAAAGATGATCAAAACAGAACTCTAACTTTAGATAATTCAGTCCGCTCTGGCGATATGCCGGTAGTGGGAGAACATATTACTGTTGTTTATGAAACTGGTGATCGCACCGCGCAAGAAAAGAGCTGGCGAGCAATTCTATTGTTTGCAGCCGCCTCATTTATGCTGTTTATTTTAGGTTATGTATTGCTCATGATTATTGCCTATAGCCTCAATCGGAACATGGAACCTTATAAAACCTTTGCTAGTACTTTAATTTTTAGAGTGACGCTTCCGTTAGCTACAACGGCGATGTTTGCAATGTTGTCTTATTCTATTTTTGCCTATTTCTTTTTAGGTAATCCGCGTAATTTACCTGTGTGGGCCATTGGACTTTGTAGCTTCTTTGCTGTTTGTCTTTTACCGCTGATTTATCATATTTTGACGGGTTGGAAAGCTTATAAAAAATGATAGATTAAAAAAAAGCGCATCTTTCGATACGCTTTTCACAAAGATTCTTTTATTTAATCAAGTATTAAAGATCAAATAATTTACCCGGATTCATTAAACCATTCGGGTCAAATACTTTCTTCAACGCTTTCATATATTCAATTTCTTCAGCTGAACGAGAATATTCCAAATACGGTTTTTTCGTCATGCCTACGCCATGCTCGGCAGAGATTGAACCATCGTATTTTTTAACGGTATCGAACACATATTTATTCACAACCTGACATTTCGCAAAGAACTCATCTTTGGTTAAGTTTTCAGGTTTTAAAATATTTAAGTGCAAGTTACCGTCACCAATATGACCGAACCAGCAAATTTCAAAATCAGGATAGTTCTCTTGAACAATTGCATCAATTTCACGAATAAATGCAGGTACGTGAGTAATTAATACTGAAATATCATTTTTATATGGAGTGAACGGTGCGATTGATTCAGAAATATCTTCGCGTAAACGCCACAAGCTTTCTACTTGGTCAAGGCTCTGGCTCATTACACCATCAAGTACCCAACCCTGCTCCATACAATGCTCGAAAATTTCCATTGCTTTATCGAGAATCGGCTCATATGGTGCTTCAAACTCAAGCAATACATAGAACGGGCATTGAGTTTCAAATGGGCGTTGTACATGTCCATGATCTAAAACTTTTTGCATTGCAAGTTCACCAAAGAACTCAAATGCAGTTAAGTCGATATCTTTTTGGAAAGCATGTAAGACAGGCATTACTGCATCAAAATCAGGAACACCTAAAACTAAAACTTGTAAGTTTTGCGGTTGACGCTCAAGTTTAATTTCTGCTTCAGTCACTAAACCTAATGTACCTTCACCACCAATAAATAAGTGCTGTAATGCATAACCAGTCGCATTTTTAACCATGCCTTTGTTTAAACGTAAAATATCACCTTTACCAGTGACAACGGTTAAACCAAGCACCCAATTACGTGTCATGCCGTATTTAATGACTTTAATACCACCAGCATTGGTTCCGATATTACCGCCAATCTGGCTAGAACCCGCTGACGCAAAGTCAACCGGATAATACATACCTTGTTCTTCAGCATAATTTTGCAATTGTTCAGTCACAACACCAGCTTGTACTCGAACCATACGATCTGCTGGGAAGAACTCAAGAATCTGGTTCATTTTGTCCATGCTAATGACAATTTCACCATTCGTTGCTACAGCACCAGCAGAGAGACCAGTACGGCCACCTGAAGGTGTAATTGCGATATTAAACTGGTTCGCAAGCTTCACAACAGCTTGAACTTGCTCAGTGGTCGATGGAAAAACGATGACCGATGGGTTCGGATTAAAATGCTTAGTATGATCTTTACCCCAGTTTTCGAGACTATCAGCATCGGTTTTAATACGGTTTTCACCGACGATTGCCGTTAATTGGGTAAGTAACTCAGGTGTTAAAGCGACTGGAGCATTCATCGTTTGCAGACCTAGCAAGAAGTAAACTGTGGTGGGACTATGGCGTAATATTTCTCAGAGTTTTCACCTGAGCAAAGCCATAAGCTATATTCTACATGTAACCGCACAAGCGATAAAGTTCAGAATAGAGATACTGTCACTACAAAACATGTTTAACCTTCATAAATGACTTATGAACTGTCAAAGCATCAATATTTTTAAGTTCAAATGACAAGCACATTTTAAAACTGTCAACAAGCCATAAACAGAAGTGATTAGATATAGATAAAATTGCCATAAGATGATGGCGTAAACGAAATATCTATAGCACCGCCCATTATGTTATGATAGCGCCACCAAATTTGGCCTTTGTAGCGGAGCCGTAATGAGCCAACATCTTTCACTACCTAAAGATAAAATCCGTTTCCTTTTGTTAGAAGGCGTTCACCAAAACGCAGTCGATACTTTAAACGCTGCGGGTTACACCAATATTGACTATCGTAAAACTGCTCTTGAAGGCGAAGCGCTAAAAGAAGCTGTTAAAGATGCTCACTTTATTGGTATTCGTTCGCGTACCCAATTGACTGAAGAAATTTTCGAAGCTGCAAATAAATTGATCGCAGTGGGCTGTTTCTGTATCGGAACAAACCAAGTTGATCTTAAAGCAGCAATGGCACGTGGTATTCCTGTATTTAACGCACCGTATTCAAATACGCGTTCGGTTGCAGAACTTGTACTTGCTCAAACGATTCTTCTTCTTCGCCGTGTTCCTGAAAAGTCAGCGGCTTGTCATCGTGGTGGTTGGGATAAGTCTGCTGTCGGTTCTTTCGAAACTCGTGGCAAAACTTTAGGTATTGTAGGTTACGGTTCCATCGGTTCTCAGCTTTCTGTTCTTGCTGAAAGCTTAGGTATGCATGTGATTTATTACGATGCAGTGACTAAATTACCAATGGGTAATGCTCGCCAAGTTGGTTCGTTAGACGAACTCTTAGCGACTGCTGATGTAGTTACATTACATGTGCCTGATGTTCCATCTACACGTAACTTCTTCACTAAAGCACAATTTGCAAAAATGAAAGAAGGTGCAATCTTCCTAAATGCTGCACGTGGTACATGTGTAGTGATTGAAGATTTAGCAGATGCAATCAAGTCTGGCCATATTGCTGGTGCAGCGGTTGACGTATTCCCTAAAGAGCCAAAAGCAAATGGTGAAGAGTTTGTTTCTCCACTTCGTGGCTTAGACAATGTGATTTTAACTCCTCACGTTGGCGGTTCAACCATGGAAGCGCAAGCAAACATCGGTTTAGAAGTTGCAGAGAAATTTGTTGCTTACTCTGACAAGGGTATGACGCTTTCTGCGGTGAACTTCCCAGAAATCGCGTTACCACTTACTGCTGGCCAACACCGTTTATTGCACATCCACAAAAACGTACCGGGCGTATTGTCTAAAATCAACAACTTGTTTGCTGAGCAAGGCATCAACATTTCTGGTCAATCACTCATGACTAAAGGTGACATCGGTTACCTCGTAATGGACGTTGACGCTTCTGCTTCTCAAGAAGCTTTAGATATGTTGCATGAAGTTGAAGGTACAATTCGCGTGCGCGTATTGTTCTAATACGAACTGTAAATTTAAAAGCCACAGCATTGTCTGTGGCTTTTTTATGGACATTTACATTATCATGTGAAAAGTATACCAATCGATCAAATAATAAAATGTCCAGTTCGAACCAGAAATCTCAGCTACATGCTTTGGGCTTTCTCATTCTCGCTATGCTAAGCGTACAAAGCAGCGCATCTTTAGCTAAAATTCTGTTCCAGAACTTTCCTGTGCTCACTGTCTCCGCAATGCGCCTATGTTTAGGTGCAATAATTCTTGCCTTTATTTTCCAAATTTGGCGAATTAATTTTAGTCAGGTTCGTTGGAAAGCGATCTTGGCTTATGGATTTGCTCTTGCCGGAATGAATGCGCTTTTTTATCTGTCAATTGAACGCTTACCCATTGGTATTGCAGTGGCTTTTGAATTTATTGGCCCCTTAAGTGTAGCCTTATATCACGCACGCCAGAAATATGATTTTGTCTGGGTCAGTTTCGCAATTATTGGTCTCATTTTACTTTTCCCTTTCAATCAGGCTCATAGTCTGGATTGGATCGGAGTATTATTTGCGGTTAGTGCGGGTGCATGTTGGGCGCTTTATATTATTGCAGGTCAAAAACCTTCTGGCATTTCAGGTAACCACACTGTGTGTTTAGGAATGACTGTAGGCGCATGTGTATTACTACCGATTACTTTTTTTTCAGGGTCAATGAGCCAAGTTATAGAGCTCCCCTATCTTTTTTATTTTATTGGCTTAGCAATTTTAGCCAGTGCCTTACCATTCTCTTTAGAAATGCTAGCACTACGTAATTTAACGCCGTTAAGTTTTGGAACATTGATGAGCCTAGAACCCGCAGTTGCTGCACTTTCTGGTTTTATCTTTCTAGGTGAATATTTGTTATGGAATCAATGGCTGGCACTCGCAACAATTATTGCAGCTTCCGTCGGTTGTACCATAACCACCCAAAAAGCACGTCAGGAACGTGAAAAAACAGTCAGTTAAATCGACTCAACCTGCGAGTTGGAACATGGTATTCGCTATAATTGAACATTGTTATTTTAAATAATATTAGATGAGGCCCTCGGGTATTTTCCATGCAGAATCTTCCCATTATTGCTGTGCTCTATATGATTCTGTCGATGGTCTCATATCAAATCAGTGCTTCATTTGCTAAGCAGCTCATTGCAATATTAGACCCTCTGACCGTTACAATTTTAAGGCTGAGCTTTGCAACGGTTATTGTCGCTATCATGTTCCGCTCATGGAAAATCTGGTCGCGCTTACCCTATTTAAAATGGCGTGATTTATTGATGTACTGCGCATCTTTAGGTCTCATGAATATTTTATTTTATACGTCGCTTGGAAAATTACCTCAAGGCATCGCAGTTGGCTTAGAGTTTATTGGACCATTAGGTCTTGCTCTACTCTCTATTAAACAAAAGAGTGACTACATTTGGGTCGCACTTGCCATGTTAGGTATTGCACTGATGGTACCTTGGCAAGACCCAACGCAACACCACTTTTCCTATATAGGTGCTGCATGTGCGCTAGGTGCTGGATTTTGCTGGGCCTTCTATATTTATTTTGGTCAGAAAGTTGTGACCCAGAATATCGGTATGCATGCTTTAACCATTGGAATTGGATTATCTGCATTGACCTTACTACCCCTTGGCATCTGGCATAATGCCCCCGCATTACTTGAGACGCAGTACTGGGGTAAAGCATTACTTATTGCTATTTTAGCGACCGCTATTCCATACGCTCTTGATTTAATGGCACTCAAACAACTTAATAAATTAACTTACGGTACCCTCACGAGTTTAGCACCCGCATTGGCAGCATTAACGGGTTTCTTATTACTTCATGAAGAAATCAGCATGCTGCAATGGGTGGCTTTAGCTTGTGTAATGCTAGCGTCGATTGGGGTTACTTTAAGAAGTACTAAAAAAGTAGCATAGTTAAATACTATTGCTGCTTTTTATACTTTTTATATTCCTTTAAATATTTATTACCAAGCGTTTCTTTTTCACTGTCTTTAAGAATTTTTCCCGCCTGTTGAAAAAATTTATGCTCTTCTTCTTTTAAATGATGATGGACTTTTTCACTCAACTGTTTGGCGGTCGCTAACCAGCTTGGGCTACTCATATCCGTTTTTTCGAGCTGTTCGACCAATTCATCCATTTCATGGTGCTCAGATAAAGCATGTCTCGTAATATCTAAACCGACATCATCAAACATTAAAGGGATATATAAATAACGGTCTTCGGCAACAGAATGAGCATAAAGTTCGTTTTTTAATGCATCAAATAATTCTTTTCTTTCTTCGGTTAAACCATGTGTCTGAACTAATTGTTCAGAAAGGTTTCGTTGATTTTCATGGCTTTCTCTTAATGCTTCGAAAATATTCATTTTCTTCCTCATTTTTTAGCTAAAAAATCTTTTTTATTTCAAGGCTTATCATACGTTGAAATTTATAATGTTTAAGTAGCTTAAAATGAGACTATTTTTTACACAGTTTTCTTTCTAGTAAACTTCTGTAATTATTTTTATATTTATGATTTTAAATGCCTACACAAAAAGTATGAACTTCGCCTCCTGATCAGTTCATACTTTTCGAAATATTTAGCCTGTTACAAACATTTGATAGCCCAAACGGCAAATCAGGATACTCACCAAAATTAAAAAGATAATACGAACAAATCCACTACCGTATTTAAGCGCGGTACGTACCCCAACAACAGAACCAAGCACGTTTGCAACAGCCATCATTAAACCAATATGCAAAATCGCGTGACCTGTCGGAATGAGGAAACTCAAGGCAGCTAAGTTCGTCATAAAGTTACCGATTTTTGACAAAGCTGAAGCATGCAAGAAATCAACTTGTAAAAAACGGATAAAGAAGAAAATAAAGAAACTACCTGTACCCGGTCCAAAAATACCGTCATAAAAACCAATCGCTAAACTACCTATAGCGGCTAAAATCAGCATTTTATTGGTAATTTTTTGCTCAGTATGAACCTGTCCGAAGTTCTTTTTAACTAGCGTATAAACGGCAATCACAATCAACATCACGAACACGAAAGGACGTAATACCGATTGAGGAATAAGCGATAGACAAGCTGCTCCAGCAAAAGAGCTAATCAGAGCACAAATGGCAATAACTGCTAAAAGCTTCCATTGCAATTTTACTTTTTTAGCAAATGTATAAGCTGCCGATGCCGTACCAAAAATGGATGAGACTTTATTGGTACCAATCACCGTAGCAGTCGACATGTTAGGAAAAGTGCTCATGATCCCGGGAATCTGGATGAGTCCACCGCCCCCAACAGCAGCATCAATTGCTCCCGCAGTAAACGCAAAAAAGATCAAACTCAGGATAACATCCCATTCCATACCCATGCTCTATACTCTACATCTACTACAAATTTAAGATACGTTTAGGTACCAACCGTTTTTTATCGGTAATCTCGGCTAAACCTAGACAGCGCTCTTCCGAAAAAACTAAAACTTCTGCTTCTGCAGAATGCTCAATATTGCTTTCTAAACCGTTGCAAAAATATTTTTCACGCCCTTCTGGAACCTGAATTTTTAAGAAATGGTCAACTGGAGCATAAACTGGAAGTAACAAAGCTTCTCTTTGCTCTTCTGTCAGACTTTCCAGATATTCAATGGTATAACTCGGAATAAGCTCAAAATGTCCTGTTTGAGTCCGGTTCAGCATCGTTAAATGCCCACCACAACCAAGTGCTTCGCCAATATCTTCACCTAATACACGAATGTATGTTCCTTTAGAACAAGTTACATCCAGAGTGATACTATTTTCGGTAAATTCAATGAGTTCTAAAGCATAAATCGTGATTGGACGTGCTTCACGCTCAATCTCGATACCTTTTCTAGCAAGCTCATATAACGGTCTGCCTTCTTTTTTCAAAGCAGAGTACATTGGCGGAACTTGCTGAATATCACCTCTAAATTTTTCTAGGGTTTGTTCAATAAGCTCTCGGCTCAGAACAGGAACAGGGCGTTCTTGTAAAATCTCCCCTTCCACATCACCTGTCGTTGTGGTTTGTCCCAATCGAACAGTGGTTTGGTAGCGCTTTGTTGAGTCCAGCAAATAATGTGAGAACTTGGTAGCCTCTCCTAAACAAATAGGAAGCAACCCTGTCGCCAAAGGATCTAAAGCTCCTGTATGACCTGCTTTTTGGGCGCGATATAACCAACGCACTTTTTGCAAAGCCGCATTTGAGCTGAGCCCTAATGGTTTATTTAATAGAAATACACCACTGATATGGCGACGAGAAATTTTTTGATTTTTTGTCGTCATTTTTACTGGAACACAAAGCTAGAAAAAAGTGCCGACATGTTAGCAAATTCGGCAAGATATTTTCACAATATTTAGGTGCCTTTTCACTTATTTTATGGCACATTAATAATCGAGTAAAAAAACAACAAATTAAAACTTAAGGAAGATATCTTTATGCAAGGGATGCAGAAGAAGGTATTGTGGTGTGTGCTCGGATTTTTTATTTTGGGCCTCATTGCATGTGTATATTGGTTAAGTCCTGACTCAAAAAACACATCAGCTCAGATGAGTGAAAGTAAAGCTCAAAACTTAGCATCATCTCCTCATACAGATCATTCATCGCTAAACGAAGATGCGTACCATAGTAAAAGTCAGCAAGACACAGAAGTTAACTGCCAATTAAAAATTGATAGTTCCCAACATTTAGTCGTGAATAGTCAAACCCGTGACTGCTTTGAATATTTTATTACCCAATATGGGGAAAATGATTTAGAACAAATCAAAATTCACTTTGGGAAATTTATTCAAGGACAATATCTAGAGCCAGCTCGCTCACAGATTATGGATTTATGGACGCGTTATTTAAAATATCGTGAACAGCTTGCTCAAATCCAAGCACCTTCAGCAAAACAACAAGATAAAAATTATTTTCAAAAGATTTTTAACTCGATCCAAGATATAAGAAAACGCTTTTTTTCGGCCTCTGAAATTGAAGGGCTTTTTTCGAGCGAAGATATCTATCAGAACTACACACTAGATCGAATGCAGATACTTGAGGACTCTTCTTTAAGCGAAATTGAAAAAGCACGAAAGCTTAAAGAGCGTTTTGAAGAACTTCCAGAAGACTGGCAACACAACCTACAAGAACTCTCCAAACTTGATGATTTACATACACTGACCAAACAAATTAAAGCACGCAATGGTTCAACAGAAGAACTTCGGCAGATGCGTACAGCACTTGTTGGAGCTGAGGCGACTCAAAGATTAGAAACTTTAGATACACAGCGTAATGCTTGGCAACAAAGGGTCACCAGTTACCTGGATAGTCGAGATGAAATTATTAAAAGTAACATGAGTGATAGCGCCAAAAACCAAGCGATTCAGCAGTTACGTCAACAACAATTCAATTCATCACAAGAACAACTAAGACTTCGAACTTTTGAAACGGTCCATGATCAGGGAGGTGAACTGCCATTTAATTACTAAGCCTTTCCTTTTTTGGGAACTGGCTAAACATTCACTAGCAGTAAGAAGCTGCTTTTCATACAAAATAAAAATAGTGAGTAAAAAATGAAAAGGAAGTTAATGTTTTTCTGCGCTGCAATGCTCTCAGGACTGAGTATTTCAGCGGCCCATGCAACAAATGCTGAACAAGTTAAAAGCTCGTTCGTATATTCATCTTACGCTCAAACAAAATACCCAATGGTTTTTAATCACGGTATGGCAGGCTTTAGCCGAGTTGGAACAGATACGCTTGGTCTCGATTATTGGTACCAAATTCTTCCTGATCTTGCCCGTAATGGAGGAAATGTCTGGGCAACAAGAGTCTCACCATTTAACTCAACAGAAGTGCGTGGAGAACAACTTGCACAGCAAGTAGAAGAAATTATTGCCATTACCGGTAAACCCAAAGTCAATTTAATCGGTCATAGCCACGGGGGGCCAACAATTCGCTATGTGGCTGGTATCATGCCAGAAAAAGTGGCATCACTCACAACGATTGGCGCACCTCATAAGGGATCACCAATGGCAGATGTCATCCTGAATGTTGAGGGTACTCCTCTTGCAGGCGTGGCAACTTTAGTAAACTGGTTTTCAGCAGCAATTACTTGGGCAGGAGGTCTAGATCCGACAAGCTATCCGCACGACTCTTTAGCAGGTGCTCATAGCTTATCAACTAAAGGTTCAGCTCAGTTTAATGCTCAATTTCCTATGGGTATGCCAACTACTTCTTGCGGTGAGGGGGCATATCAAGACAAAGGCATTTATATGTATTCTTTCTCAGGAAATAAAGCCTTAACAAATCCATTAGATCCATTTGATATTGCCCTTACAGGCAGTAGTCTAGTAGTCGATCCGTTTGGTGATAATGATGGGCTTGTTTCCCGATGCAGCGCCAAATTTGGTAAAACCATTCGTGATGATTACAACTGGAATCATTTAGATGAAGTGAATCAAGTGCTTGGGATACGTTCTATTTTTGCTTCAGATCCTGTCTCGGTTTATCGCCAACACGCAAACCGTTTAAAACTTCAAGGACTATAATTTTCAAACAAAAAAAATGCGCCAAAAGGCGCATTTTTTTACTCGGTATAAGCTTACGCTTTACGAGCTGGTAATTTTTCACGAATACGTGCAGCTTTACCAGACAAGTCACGGAGGTAGTAAAGTTTAGCACGACGAACGTCACCACGACGTTTCACTTCGATTTTAGCAACGATTGGAGAGTGAGTTTGGAATACACGCTCAACACCAACACCGCTAGAAATTTTACGAACTGTAAATGCAGAGTTTAAACCACGGTTTTTCTTCGCGATTACAACACCTTCAAATGCCTGAAGACGCTCACGCTCACCTTCTTTTACTTTAACTTGGACAATAACAGTGTCACCTGGAGCAAAAGCAGGGATATCAGTTTTTAACTGTGCATTTTCAATAATTTGAACTAAAGGATGTTTACCACTCATTGTGGGAATCTCCAATATGTGCGGAGTCAGAAGAGGTCTGAGGTTCCGCTGGGGATAGAGGCTAAAACGCATATCAACCCGTTTATCTTTCCCTTTATGACAATATGTCTATAAAGAGCCTTAGAATATACATAAAACTATTCATTAAATAGAATCATGCTTTAACTCGAAGCATTGCTTCTCGTATTTTTGCAGAACTTTCGTTCCTGAGAATAGCGGTTAAGAATTACCACCACTCCCTTGCGCATCTTTTAGCCATTTTTTCTGCTGCTTATTCAACTCTACTTTTTCAGCCAACTCTGGTCGACGTTCTAAAGTTCGTTGATACCGTTGCAAAAAGCGCCATTTTTCGATATTGCCATGATGTCCAGATTTTAAAACTTCTGGCACATCCAGCCCCTCAAAATGGTCTGGCTTTGTATATTGTGGACAATCTAAAAGACCATCAACAAAAGAATCTTGTACTGCTGACTGTTCATCTGACATTACATTCGGCAAACGGCGAATAATACTGTCAAGTAACACCATAGCAGGCAGTTCACCACCAGATAAAACATAATCACCAATTGACCATTCCTGATCAACATATTGCTGGATCAAACGTTCATCTACGCCTTCATAACGTCCACACAGTACAATCAAGCCGTCGTAATCAACAAACTGCTGCACTGCCTGTTCATTTAAGGTTTTGCCTTGTGGAGACATATACACTACAGGAACATGAACATATCCTGCTTGTGAGGCAAGCTGTTTAGCATGGTTAATTGCTTTCGCCAAAGGCTCAGCCATCATCACCATTCCAGGGCCACCACCAAATGGACGTTCATCCACTCTTCTGTAGTTTCCCTCAGCAAAATCACGTGGATTAATACAAGTGACTTGTACAATATCCCGTTTTGCCGCACGTCCGCTGATGCCATAGGCTGTAATCGCTTCAAACATTTCAGGAAAAAGCGTAATGACTGCAAAAAACATCACAGACTCCTCTATTTTCCTGCTGTATTAATCCTAAAAGGATTAATAATCTACGCCCCAATTGACGTAAATACGACCAGCTTCAAGATCAACACGTTGTACTACATCTTTATGCCAAGGAATCATGCGTTCTTCTGAATCAATGCTGTCTGGGGTAGCATGCACCACCATCACATCATTGGCTCCAGTTTCAAACAACTCATGAATTTTACCTAAGTTTACTTCCTGTTCTTCATCATCCAGACCTAACACTGTTAAGCCTTTTAAATCTGACCAGTAGTACTCATCTACATCTGCTTTTGGCAGTTGAGACTTAGCAACCCAGATATTAGCGCCAACCAAGTTTTCTGCTCCAGTGCGATCACTCACACCTTTCAAAGCAACAACTAGACCTTTGCCATGTGGTTTCCAACGTTTTACATCTATTGTTTGCCAACCGGCCTTGGTCTCAATGTACCAAGGCAGGTAGTCAAACATATTGCTCATGGGTTCTGTATTTGAATACACCCAGAGCCACCCATTCAATCCATAAGCTGAACGTAACTGTCCAATCTGAATACGATCTTCGGGAACATTCTGTGTTGATGTCATGGGTTACCTACTACAAAAAAATTATGCAGTAGCTTTTTTAGCTTGAGCAGCTAAAGAAGCAACACGTTCAGAAGGTTGAGCACCTTGAGAAACCCAGTGAGCAAAACGGTCTGCATCTAAACGAAGTTTTTCTGCTTGACCTTGTGCAGTCGGGTTAAAGAAACCGATACGCTCGATGAAACGACCATCACGTGCATTGCGGCTATCAGTCACAACGATTTGATAGAATGGACGTTTTTTTGCGCCGCCACGTGCTAAACGAATAACAACCATGATAAAAGCCTTATAATTCTTACGGATTATCCCTGCGCCGACCATCGGCAACACTTCAAACCCCTTTCATAGAGGGCAACATTCTACGTGATTTTTGCCCTGAAAGAAAGATTAAATTTTGAGTTATCCGCAGTTTTGAATTTAGAATTATTTACCATCCCAATTCGAAGTTGTAGAAGGGACACAAGCCGTACCACTGTTAATATCGGTTCCCTTTGTCCAACAACGCTCACCACGATAATTTAAAACGATATCCCCATCGCCAGTCTGTGAAGTATTTACAATTGGTGTCGCAGTCAATACCCATGTTTCCGCATTTAAAGCTCCTGCCGTCACTGGAGTCAAATTGACTGTATAAAGAGGTAAGCCTTGTATGGGATAAGATGTTGCGATACCCAAATCTGAAGCCGTCGCTCCAATAACTTTTAAATTAGCTACCTTATAACGCTGAATCTGCATAACAAGCTGTTGCAACGTAGTTTGCATATCCACACGCTTGGTATGACGAACATGTTCTTTATATGAGGGATAAGCTATCGCCGCTAAAATCGCAATAATTGCCACAACAATCATTAACTCAATTAAGTTAAAACCTCTGATTTTATTTACCATGGCTTACCTCCAGTGCCACAAGTTGTGTAAGTAACATTGCTAGTGGTTTTATTCTTACAACGTACCCCGCTACTATTAAATAAAAAAGTAAAATTATTAGGATCGGAAGCCTCTGCTCGGATAACCCAGTTTTGTCCTAAAGCTGTGGTATCTGTTAAGGTTTTGGACGTATCATCACCATCTCTTACCGTTATTGTATATTTAACAGCACTGCCAGTCGCACCAACAGGTAAAATTACAGGTGCAGTAGCGCCTACAGAAAAACCTTTATAATTAAAATTTCTAGATTTATGGCGATTGAGCTGTATGGAAGTTTGCTGGATTTCCTGTTCTGCGTGCGAAGCATCAGCACGCAGAACATAGGCTCGATATGAAGGGAGTGCTATTGCTGCCAGAATAGCTACACCCGCCACTACTACCATTAGCTCAATTAATGTAAACCCTTTGGAATATGACGTTTTTATTTGTTTCATGCCATCTTCCTACTAGTTTTTCTCATACCAACGCTGCGGAATTAAAGATAACTTTGTACCATATCGTTTATCCTTAATCAGGTTGCCCTGTATATTCGAAGTATCAACATTTGCAACAATAAGACGAGTAGATCCCGCTGTATCTGCTGCACCAATAGAAGCTGATGTAATACCGGCCCCCAGACTTAAACGACTAGTAGTTGTTGTGCCACTTGCACACTGGCCATAAGGCATACAGAATAAATTTACAAAGCTTTCCCCCTTTACTCCCGCACCACAATCACCAGCCAATCCCGACTTACTTGCATCAAAAGTACTGATGAACAGATCGTTATTAATAACCAATGGCACGCTCATTATCTTTTCGCTTTGCTGTTTATTTGACTTAAACCGATAAAACCATCCATTGCTACTATAAGGTGCCACTAAAATCTTATTCGAAAAACGGTTTGTATCGGTGATTTCGGCTAAGGGATTTGCAGCTGTTGTATTTTTAGCCTCTGTATTTAATGTAATACTTGTATATAAATCACGACGAGCAACGTCTTTATCATAAATATTATAAATTGCATCGTAATCATATAAGGAACCAACCGTATACTCTGCCAAAGGTTTACTTCTATTACCGCTACCCAAGGTAATTACTGCAAATGGAGTACGCTCATAGTCATAAATTGAAAAAGCTGGTTCTTCATAAAAGCGGGGACTATATTGTCCATTATGTAAATTTAACAGTCGAACTACACGTGTCGCAAAACCACCTATAGTAGTAGAATTATTATTTAAATCTATGCGAAAAGCTTGCCCACCTAGGTCCCCAAAATAAAGATTATCCACTAAGCCATCAGCATCACGATCGATTGCTTTAATTTCACTAACAACGCTATATTGAAGATTACTATTCTTTGTCGCAACCAAACCTGAAGTTGTTGTAGTTGCACTTGATGCAGTGGCATTATCACTCGCCCACCAAAGCAAATCGCCATTTTCAGCATCAAACATATATACACCCGCGCCCGTTTTGTTTGTCTGACTATAGCTGTCACTTTCATAACCAACGTCATATCCTCCACCGACAAACATAACCAGCTTACGTACTCCACCCCATTTTACCCAAGCAATTGTTGGCTTAGACCAACTTTGTCCCATGTACTGTAGAGCCGAAACTGTCTTTGAACTACCATTGGCATATATTTTTTGATTAAGAGGGTCAATATGAAATTTCAGTTTTGGATTATTGATATCTGCTAAATCAAGCGCGTAATAACTATTTCCTCCCATACGTAAACCACCATATACGTATTGTTTTCCGTTTAGGTTATTTTTACCAGTTCCCACTGTTAAGTTACCACTGCTATCCGCTACGTACTCTGTATAAGCACTCCAAGGACCATCTACGCCATAGAACAGATTCTGCATTCCCCCATTCGTTGAATCAAATTTTGCAAAAGCTTTATATTGATTATCAACCATTTCATTTGGAACAAAAGCAAACTTTTCTTTACCAGTTGAAGCATCAACTACATGTAATAAACCTTGTGTTGTACCAAAGACAATATAATCCTCTCTATTTTTTGAACCTAAGGTATTATTGCTATATGTAATTTCACCTTTGTTTGTAATTAATATAGGTGATGAATGCATTACAGCTCCAACTTGACGAAGTTCGGATGCTGTAGACAGTAATGTTGCATTAATAGTTTCTGGCTTAGTTGCATCAACTGCATAGCCAAGTAAATTCATTAAATAACCACGCTGAGGATCTTCCTTGTAACTATCCTCAGTTAAGTAACTTAAATTTATTTGCTTTAATGCAGTTGCTGAACTTTCATTTATTATTAATGTAGTCCCTGTTCCACTTATACTTCTGTTAGTTAATAACTTACGATTGGCTGTATCTGTATTTGTTGCAGATGTACGTAATACTAACTGTGATTTAACTCCCCCCATCCATGCAAACTTCTGGCTTCCATAAGTTGTCTCATCTGCATCTTTCACATCATTTTGTACATCAGGTGCCCACAAATCATTATTTGCCAGCAATTTACCCTGACTATCAACGATTAAAGTATTATTTTTATCTGTCAGACGGCCACTATTATTTACATTATATTTTTTAAGGTTTCCAGCCCACAGTTGATAATTCTTATCAGGAGTGGGTTGAAATTGAGGATAATAGGCATAATTTTGAATAGCAGTTGGATTCAACTCATCTTGGGGTATAGTAGGTGTCCCAGTAGTCACCGCAGGAATGTCTGTACTCAAATTATCAATAAAATCATTTACGCTATTTACAATATCCTGAGAACTTGATCCTGAATACCACCCTCCCTCTCCAACAATTCCCCAGTAAGCAGCTTTTTTTACATTGGTATCAATAGTACCGAGATTAGCAATATTCTGTGCTTGCGTAAGCGTTTTATTATAAGAAGGAGCATCATTAAATTCCGAACCAAACCCAACAACAGCAGTTCTTATTTTTAAACCTAAAGGGTTTGCAGTTGCATCAAGTAACTTTAAAGCGAACTTATGAATGCAATCCCAACCATCATCAGTATTTGTACAGCTAAAACTACTTCCTTTATCTGACAAAGCAGTTTGCATCAAATTTTGAGAACCCAAATTCTTGTTTGGTACACCATCTGTTAGGACATAAATACCCTGTCCACTACACTGCTTAATACTATCGCTTTGAATTAAAGAATCTGGTGTTTTATAAAATAAAAGATCTGGTTTTTTACTTTCCCCAACAGACAATGGAAAACCACTATAGGGATGCGGACCATAATAATAATATCCACTATACCCCCCTAAAGTCCCACTGCTTCCCTTTGTATAACCAGATGGCAGTGACCCACTATTCCAGTTACTCCAAGTCCCGATACATGCACCATTTGCATCCCAATTATCACATACAGCATAAGAGCCATAGTTATTCTGGAAATATACCTGCAAGTTTGCACTATACGTTGATGTTCCCATTAAGTAAGAAGCAGCCTCTGCATAAGAACGTGCTGTAGGTGTATAAGTTTGTGCTGGCAGCCCTGAAACTGCTGAAAGTAGTAATGCCCGTTGAGTAGAGCCTCCTACTAAATCCCCTAATGGTCTTGCTGGTACAAGAACTCGCCCCATATTATAAGACTCATTATTATATACAACCCCTAAAGTCGATAACCCAATTACTTTATCATCTGATAAAGCATCGATACCTTTAGTGGTATTGCCTTTTAATAAATCAAATACCCCATCTTTCACACGGGTAATACGATCATAATATCTCACGACATCTGAACTGTAACTATACGTATATCCACTATAAGGCCCCTCAGTTCCTGTGGTAGCAGGAGGTAGGCCTGTCATGGTTTTTCCTAAATAAGCTCCGGAACAATCTTGATATTTAGTTGGTTTATTAGTGCATTCCTCATAATAATAAACTTTATTCCTACCTGTACCTTTACTATAACTTCTATATAAATAAACCTTATTACTTCCAGTTGCTTCACAATACGCCCGTGTATAAGGTACTGTTGATGTTATTGCTTCAGTGCCTGAAGTAATATAACTTGCCCCACTTGGTAGATCACATGCTGTTTGACCTTTCATACTCCCCGA
The DNA here is from genome assembly GCF_001423205.1 of Acinetobacter sp. Leaf130. NCBI lineage: Bacteria > Pseudomonadati > Pseudomonadota > Gammaproteobacteria > Moraxellales > Moraxellaceae > Acinetobacter > Acinetobacter sp. Leaf130. Next base: position 353,352 of record NZ_LMOE01000005.1, on the reverse strand, counting down.
AATATCCAGCATTAGCATTAAGGTAATTTTCCCAGATCTAGCTTGTTGATAAATATCAATATCACTAGCATGTACTACACTAGAACAGATGAGTGTTGTTAAAAGGGATGTTCCCGTCATTACTCCCAATTTACTACCATTCTGAAAGATAGAATCTCTGTCTTTTTTATAATTTTTCATGCTTTCCCCAATTAAGTAAAACCTTGTGCAATCGTGTATTCAGCTACTTGCGTTGTATATGGAACATTTAGTCTGTGTAAACAAGCTGAAACACTTTCCGTCGCTCCTGTAGCAGGTGTTAATACATCAGATGGCTGTATAACTTGATTCATTTTGCTCGAAAGGCATTGATCTATATCTGCCTTGGATGCAGTCGACAAAGATGGAATAAAAGATGTAGCAAAAACAACAACTTTTTCCGTATCCTCCATTTTGACATTTTTAGTATCTGTGCCACGTAAACTATGCTGAAATGGATCACTTACAGTAGATGCAAACTTTACTGCTACCTGTGTCATTACGACACTACGACCACTCGTAAAATAATTTTTTGTACTATCACTAGAATTAGATTTACAGTAGCCATCGGTTCCTAAAGCACTTCCCGTTGGAGCAGATGCTCCAGCTATCCATTGCATAATGCTGGCATTTGCTAGACTAAAAAACTGGCTTTGATCACCTCTGTAGCAAAACACTAATTCTTTATCTTTATTGGCATCACCACGGATATAACCAAACATTCCATCACGGGCTAAATTACGCAGTAAATTACTACCATCTTCCACATTAAATAGGGCAGCATCCGAGTTTTGAACAAGCAACTGCTGTGCTTGACTATTTGTGACAATATTTAATGACATCAAACTTTGACGGATAGCTAATGTGCCAATTATCGTAATTACAAGCAATAAAACCAACACAACGATTAAAGTTGCACCTATTTGATTTTTTTTCATTTTTATCGGCTTCCAAAACCATTTCTCAAGGCAATTGTCTGGGAAATAACTTGCCTAATATATTTCGGGCTATTGGACTGTGGAGTCTTAACCGTTACTGTACGATCAAGCACATTAAATGTTTGGTTATCCTTAATAGCGGCATCTGGTCCCACAGACTGCACAGAACGCGTCAGTATTCCCAATTGAACTGATAAAATACGAGGTCTCGGTGAGGCATAATTCGTTAAATAATCATGAGAACTAATATAACGATACTGTCCATTCCCAACATCAATACCTAATAGAACCCTAAAATAATCAACGCGTTTCATAATGATCTGCCCAGCATCTCCAAAACCCGTAATTTCTGTAGGCGAACCTGATTTTGGATAATGACCAGAGTCACAAGCTAACGACAATGCCTTATTAGGTTCACTTGTTAATGCTCTTGTATCAACTCTTAAAAAATATCGCTCTACAATATAATTATTTGTTGTATTAATTGACTGCCCTTCACAATCAAAACCACCTATTTCAGTAGGAGCATACTGAATAACTAACTGATCACTGGTAAAATCATTAACATTTGATGCGCCCGCCCATGCAGGGGCAGTGCCTACACTATCTCCATCGCTTTGAGTTAGTAAGGTTAAAGGAACTTTTGCTTCTAAAATAGAATTGGGTAAATTAGCAATTTTAGTATTGGCATTTAATGTATCAACAAAGGCATTCGCTGTAGAAGTAAGTACAACTCCACCATATGTTGTTTGATCATTCATAAATGCCCGACCAGCATCTAGATTAGCTAGTCTGATATCTTTAACTATGTAGTTCAAACCAAAATTAGCATTATCCTGTAAATCCGTCGCACCGTGCTGTAACGTTAAACTTTTTTGTCCAGTAAAAAATAATAAAATTGCTGCGGCAGTAATAATCAAGCCTAAGGTTAAGGACAGCATTAACTCAATTAAAGTAAAACCATATTGGTTTTTCATTAATAAACCTCCATGATTAAACAAGTTGATGCCGTGTTATAACTTGTGCCATTAGTACAATCTGTTACACCATCACCATCTGTCGCACTGGTATCCGCCCAGGCAACATAAATACAATTACGCCCATTATTATTACCTTTGCACGTCATCATATTTATAGTCATACCTAAGGCATCTGCATTTTTTGCAACCTGAGAAACATCAAAATCTGCTAACTCAGTTGAAGTACAATTACTTGTTGAACAATTTTTTTGAGATATTTTTTGATTTTCAGCTGTGCTAATTTCTGTTTTATATTTATTTAAGGCTGAACGGTTTACCCTTATTCTTTCCGCTAAATCACGTGCAATATTAATCCCCTGTGCACGATATGTAGCCTCCGAAGTAGCTTCTATTGCCCGATATTGCAAGGCCACATACCCCAAAACACCTATAGCGAGTAAAAGTAAGGCAACTAATATCTCCAGCAACCCCATACCTTTTTGATTTTTATAATTTAGCATTAGCAAGTTTCCTTTGGATTCATAAAGATGGAACCCAATTTTGATAAAACAAAACTTTTCTTAACGTGTAATTGAGAATTGCACATAGAAATAAGCAAATCTTGTGAAATATTAGAAACCGTTCCATTTGCTATAAATATGATGTTTGATGTAGATAGTGATGTTGCAGTTCCATCTGCTGCTAAAAGTTTTAGCTCAAAACTATTATCTTCGTCTGCAATCCAGTTAAAAGTTGTTAAAGTATTAGCAGCATTGGAGTTTAAATTTACAGAAACATTTGCATGACTTATTACAGCCTGACTTTTCGCATCAGATAACGTGTTGATTAAGTTTCTTTGATTAGTATCAAACTTTATACTTTCTAATAAATTTGACATAGACGGCGCAGCCATCATCGCAATGATGGTCATTACTGTAATCGTCACCATAAGCTCAACCAAGGTGAACCCTTCTTGCGGAATAATTCCCCTCATCCCCAGAAACCCCAAATAAACTTAAAAATTTTTATTTATTATTTAAATTTTACTTTTTATATTTACAAAACAAATACAAAGCAGATAAAGGGTATAAAAAAACAGATAATCGTCACATCAACAATTATCTGTTTTACTATTTTAAAATCAGTATGTTAAATAAGTCACACTTTATGCTTGAGTCACGTGAATGCGTAATTCTTTAGGAAGACTAAAGGTTATGTTCTCTTCACGTCCATCTAATTCTTTAGGTGCTTGCGCGCCCCAGTCTTGTAAACGTTGAATCACTTGCTTAATTAGAATTTCCGGCGCTGACGCACCCGCTGTCACACCAATTTTGCAAGTATCATTGAACCATGACTGTTCTAACTGATCAGCATTATCTACAAGGTAAGCTGCTTTGCCCATACGCTCTGCAAGCTCGCGTAAACGATTTGAATTTGATGAGTTAGGTGAACCCACGACCAATACCACATCACACTGTTCGGCCAAGTCACGTACAGCATCTTGTCTGTTTTGAGTTGCGTAGCAAATATCGTCTTTACGTGGCCCTTGAATATGAGGAAATTTTGCACGTAAAGCATCAATAACTTTAGCTGTATCATCAATAGATAAAGTTGTTTGAGTTACAAATGCAAGTTTTTCAGGATGTCTTACTGCAAGCGCTGCAACATCAGCTTCATCTTCAACCAGATAAATGTCACCACCTTTCAATTTGTCATATTGGCCCATTGTTCCTTCAACTTCAGGGTGTCCTTCATGACCAATTAAAATTGCTTCAGTACCTTCACGCGCATATTTAGTCACTTCAATATGAACTTTGGTAACCAAAGGGCAAGTCGCATCAAATACTTTTAAGCCTCGGCGCTCCGCTTCTTGCTGAACAGCTTTTGAAACACCGTGCGCACTAAAAATTACAATTGAGTCATCCGGAACCTGATCTAGTTCATCAACAAAAACTGCCCCTCTTTGACGTAAGTCATCTACCACAAATTTATTGTGTACAACTTCATGACGTACATAAATAGGAGGATTAAAACATTCTAAAGCCCGATTGACGATTGCTATGGCTCGATCAACACCGGCACAAAAACCACGCGGATTAGCTAACACAATTTCCATAACAGCCTCAAAATTAATAAAACAGGGGAATTTCTCTTGAATATTTGCAATTAAAACTATTCAGTTTAAACGCACGGTACACTACAATAGCGAAGATATTTTATCATATCAGGAAAAATATCATGTCGGGTCTATTGTTTGTCGTTTCTGCTGCATCAGGAACAGGCAAAACATCTTTGGTGAAAGCCCTGCTTGACCGTGTAAGCAATTTACATGTTTCAGTCTCGCATACTACCCGAGGTCAACGTCCTGGTGAGTTAGATGGTGTTCACTATCACTTCACTACAAAAGATGACTTTCTAGACCAAGTAAACCATGAAGGCTTTATCGAATACGCTGAAGTATTTGGTAATTACTATGGCACTTCTCAAGCTACTGTAAAACAACAGTTAGCTCAAGGGCACGATGTTCTACTTGAAATTGATTGGCAAGGTGCAGAGCAAGTACGCAAACTTTTTCCTGAATCCAAGCAAATATTTATTTTACCGCCAACACAGTTTGACTTACGTCAGCGTTTATCTAATCGCGGTACTGACTCAGTTGACGTCATTGAACATCGTTTAAGCTGTGCAGTTGAAGATATGCAGCATTATACGAACTTTGATTACATCATTATTAATGATGATTTTAATAAAGCCTTACATGAGCTTGAAGCTGTGATTACAGCAAACCGTTTAGTGTTATCTCAGCAAGCAAAACGTCATCAAACATTAATTCAAGACTTGATTACTCCTCAACCAAAACAGGAATAACTTGAGTCTGGATCGAAAGCCTTTTATACTGTTTAGTCTGTTCAAATTCACCATTCCAAAACGAGAACTTTTATGGCACGCGTCACCGTTGAAGATTGTTTAGATCATGTAGACAACCGTTTTGAGCTTGTGCTCGTTGCAAGTAAACGTGCTCGTCAATTGGCACGTCAAGGCATGGAGCCAACTGTAGAATGGGATAACGACAAACCGACTGTAGTTTCTTTGCGCGAAATCGCGGCAGGACACGTTACGAAAGAAATTCTTAAACAACGTGAACAAGATTATCAAACTTCTAGTCTTGATCTTGCTCTTTCTACAAACAGCTTGAATTTAGAAGGTTTTTCTTTCTAATTAATTCTGTTTCATAAAAAAACCATCGTTTTTCTGCGGTGGTTTTTTATTTGGCTTTGTCTTGAATTTAAAGATATTGAAAAAAGCAATTATTTTCATTGAAAAAAAAATACACTTTTTCAAATGAAAAAATTGACAAGTTCCGCAATATGCTTTTCATTAAGAAGTAGATAGATTTAGTTTCTCAGCATTAGGAAAAAAGGGTGATTTATGCCAGGCGAAGAGGTCAGCCAAGCCAAGCAACAGCTTAAATTGATTATCGACCCTTACTTATCGGTAAGTGAGGTCGAGAAAGTGCTTGCTGCCTGTGATTTTGCCGATCTAGCGCATACTGGCATTACACGTAAAAGTGGTGAACCCTACATCCTGCATCCAATTGCTGTCAGCTGTATTCTTGCGAACATGCGTTTAGATGCTGAAACTTTAATGGCAGCACTTTTGCATGATGTTATTGAAGACACTCAATATACAAAAGAAGATATTACTGAAAAGTTCGGTCTAACAGTCGCCGAACTGGTTGACGGTGTAACCAAACTTAGCCAATCAAGTGATAAAGAATATAACAAGGCCGCCTCATTCCGAAAAATCTTGCAAGCGACGCTACAGGACCCACGTGTCATTATTATTAAATTAGCCGATCGCTATCATAATATGACAACTCTAGGTGCTTTACGTCCAGATAAACGCGCCCGTATTGCTCAAGAAACTCTTGATATCTTTGTGCCAATGGCGAGATTAGTCGGCATGAATGAAATGGGCGATAATCTAGAAAATCTTTGTTATCAGAATCTTGATCTTGATATGTTTGATAACGTGCAAAATGCACTACGTCAAACCAAACCAGAGCGATGTAAATATCAAAGTATCTGGGAACAAAACCTCGCTGAACTTCTCCACAACTATCATATCCAAGGCCGCATTAAAAAGAAAAATAACAATATCGAATTATTACGCCATTTCGTTAAAAATGAGATGGATCTACAAGAGCTTACCCATAGCCATGCTTTTGAAATTGTTTTACAAACAATTGCCGACTGTGACCGCTTAGTTGATGCCTTAAGAGAAAATTTTCAGGTCATTCAATATCAGGACCATATCCGTCGTCCGTTACCAGGTGGCAATCAATCTTTACTGATTAAACTTAAAGGCGAAAAAACCACACTATCTCTTACCATCCAAACCGAGCTTATGCGTAAAGCTGCCCGTTTTGGGGTAGTGCTCGGTGAAAATGCACCACAAACTTGTCGCTCAGCCATTCAGGCATCTATGCAAAACCTGAATACGCTTATCGATGGAGAATGTGCAAAAACAACCTTCAATGATTTATTAGATTACTTACATCAAGAAAAAATTTGGGTTTACACACCACATGGTCAACTCCACGAGTTACCACAAGGTGCTACCGTAGTTGATTTTGCTTATTCAGCAAGTTTATTTTTAGGTAACCATGCAGTTGGTGCAAAAGTGGATGGTGAGATTAAACCATTATCCACGCCGTTAATTAGCGGTCAGGTCATCGAAGTTATTACGGATGTTTTAGCAACACCAAATCCAGACTGGTTAAGCTTTATTAATACGCAAAAAGCCCGTCGTGCTTTACAACATGTTCTTAAAGATCAAGAAATAGAAGAACAGCGTCTTGTCGGTGAGCAAGCACTTTCCCGCGCATTAAAACTTTTCAATCGTTCGATCAGTGATCTCTCTGATGCTGACTGGTTAGATTTACTGCAGTGGCGTCACATCGATAACAAGAATACATTGTTTGAACAAATTGCGGTTGGTGACTTACTCCCTCAACTTGTGGCTAATCACCTATTTGCTCATGACAAACACCCTCAAGTAGAAAACTCAGATCGACTTATTCAGAGTACCGAAGGTATCGACGTTAAATATGCGCATTGCTGCAATCCAGTTTTAGGTGACCCAATTCAGGGGCACTTAACACGTCGTGGGTTAATTGTGCATCGCATACGCTGCCATAACTTGCTACATGAACAACATCTACATCCTGAAAATATTATGCCTCTTCAATGGAAAGCAGATGATGTAGATGATGTACGTTTTACCGCCTACCTCGCTATAGATATGGCAATGAATGATGAACAGGTATCAGACCTGATCTATCAATGTCGTAAAAATAATGCTGGGGTAGAGATGGTTCATTCAAATGAGCAAAGAACTTTTGTTAATATTGTAGTTAACAACCGTAAACATATTGCAAAAGTCATCCGTGACTTACGTATGCATTATGGTTTCCCACGTATTGAACGTTTGGATGCTCCTAATCCCCAAATGGAAGTTTCAAAAGTAAGCTAGTCTTTACAAGGGCTATTGGTCAGGTTTATGTTTCTTTAACAAAATCAAACTTTCCAAATCCACTTAATCAATTAAATCGATGATACTTTTGTCCAAACCTATCATCGATTATGATGGAAAGAGATTTAATCAAGGAGAACCAAATGTCCCGCCAAGTGATTCATACTGAAAATGCCCCTGCTGCTATCGGCACATACTCTCAAGCTATTTTAGTAGACAATACGCTATATCTATCAGGGCAGATTGGTTTAGACCCATACAGTATGGAACTTGTAGAAGGTATCGAAGCTCAAATTCGCCGTGTATTTGATAATTTAAAAGCGGTTTGTGAAGCTGCTGGTGGTTCACTTGCAGACATTGCCAAACTTAATATTTTCCTAACCGATTTATCAAATTTCCAACTTGTAAACCAAATTATGGGTGAATATTTTGCTCAACCCTACCCTGCACGTGCAGCATTAGGTGTGGCTAGTCTACCTAAAGGTGCATTAGTAGAGATGGATGGTATTGTTATTATCAATCAATAAGATACAAAATATTAAACACTCGAAATTAAAAAATATTTAGCTCTAAATTAGGTACCACCCTTGCGTAAAATCTGAACACCACTCAGATTTCCGCTCAGGTGGTATTTTTTTATCCAAAATCCCAATAATAATAAATGAGATTTTAAATGAATTTCATTGACAAACGATAATAATTATCAATAATATCAATTATCGCATTTATATTTGGGGATCACTCCCATGTACGTTTGCTTGTGTCGTGGCATTACCGATCAAGATATTAAAGACGCTGTTGAAAATGGCGCTGAAAGCTATCGCGAAATTCGCGACTTGCTTGATCTCGGTACTTGCTGTGGACGCTGTGCACCAGAAGCACGTGCTATTATTAGTGAAGAATTATCAGAAATCGCTGCTCGTATTTCCGTAGCTGCTTAAAAGAATTATAAACATTTAACCGTATTTATTAGCTCCTCCACCGCTTTTTGCGGAACGTTACTAGTTCCTCATTCAAGCGGTTTTTTTTGGCAGGAAATTCTCCTTTACTAATATTGTGTTGTTTTTGATTGCGATTTTCATTTGCTGTTCCATAAACTACTCGCCATATCCATGATTGTTCACTAAAATGGTTTTATAGATTGCCTTAATTGGATTAAGGCAGAAATTGTTTTGGAGTAGCTACAATGAAAGGCAATCGTGATGTCATTAATCAGCTTAACCAAGTGCTGTATCATCATTTAACTGCAATTAATCAATACTTTTTACATTCACGCATGTTTAATGATTGGGGAATTGAGCAGCTCGGTTCTGCCGAATATAAAGAATCAATTCGTCAAATGAAGCATGCAGACAAAATTATTGAACGTATTTTGTTTTTGGAAGGCCTGCCTAATCTTCAGCATTTAGGCAAACTTTATATCGGTCAACATACAGAAGAAGTTCTGCAATGTGACATTCGTAAAGTGAAAGAAAATATAGAGGCGATTCAACAAACTGTTGCACTCGCTGAAACAGAACAAGACTATGTAACTCGTGATCTCGTTCAAGAAATTTTAGAAAAAGAAGAAGAATATTGGGACTGGTTAGATACTCAGATTGACCTTATCGGCAACGTTGGCATTGAAAATTACATCCAGAGTCAGATGTAATTTCTAATAAAAAAATCCCCTTGAGTACAAGGGGATTTTTTTATTACTTTTCTTTTAATAAATCTGGTAGCGTTATTTTTTGCTTATAGAGATGCTGTAAAATAAATATTTGCTGCTCTGCCTGCTCTACTTTTCCATTATAAGCTAACAATTTTGCATATTTACGTAAATTATAGGGAGTCGCTTTATTCTTTACTGAATTTCCCCACTCAACTAAATCAGCTTCAGATAATTTAGTTTCTGGATTAAGTTCAATCCATTTTAAACGTTTATCAAACTGTGTTAAAACAAGAATGTTACGGCTTCCCATGAACTCTGCATTTGGACGCTTATTACTGAAAAGCAAATCACTATTCAGAACATAGACATTGTAATCACGTAAAATCGCAATAATAAGCAGTAAACTTACAGTCCATATTAAGCGAAGAAGGTGTTTATTAAGTACAACTCCTTTAAGGACAGGAACCTGTGCTTGCACAATACCAAGTAAGAACCCACAAGTAAGTAAGAAATAAGCGTAGCGCTGTGGAAACTCTAACATGGCATGAATAAGCACTGTACATACCATCATAATAGCTACAATCGAGATGGTATTTTTAGCCTGCTGATTTAACCAAACAAACCAGCAAGCAAAGTACGCAATGACTACAGCACCCAATGGAATACCATTCCAGATAATTAAATCAAGCAGTACATTATGGGCGCTATTAAACCATACATGTACAGTTCCATATTGAATACTATCGACTACAGCAACACTAGTTTGGCTCCACCCATACCCTGCCCATGGTTGCTGAGCTATAGCATGTAATATCTGTATCCACATACCTACTCGCTCATGTCCCGAACCTGCCCGAGCAACAAACGTACTCGTTTCAGTAATCTCTGTATTTGTAGAGAATTCGATGAATTGAGTAATATAAGGTAAGATTAAGCCAGCAATTAAAAAAAATGTTAAGCACCACAAAAAGCCTTGAGCAAGTCCAAATCTTTTTTGATTTTTAAACTGCTTAATCATCCAATAGATGAGTAAAAATGGAAGAACTATCCATGAAGTTCGTGACTGACTCAATGCGACCGTAAATAAAATAATGAGCGCTGAAGGCAATAACAACCAGATAGTTACTTTGTTCTTTTCATATAAATACAAACACCCTAATAACCCAATAATTAAAAAGGTTGCCATATTATTGGGTTGACCAAAATTACCGTAAGGACGATTACCCAGCAACTTAAGCACATACGGAATATGAGACTCGATATTCAACCATTGGCAAATTGCAATGAAGCTAGTGGTAAGGGATACAATAATTACGAGTAAGCTAAAACCCGAAAAGATTTGATCTCGCTTTTGTTGATCTAAAGACAGGTTGTAACCAGCTAAGACCATAAACCAAAAACCAAGCAAGTAAAATGAACTCAATAAAGCTGTGCTCAAATCAAAAACTAAATCAAAACCCCACTGTACTATTGGTATAAAAATAAATGGCAGCAACAATAGTTGTGCTCTAGGAATTTTAATATTTTGCTGAATTAGGGCGGCTAATACACATAATCCAGCCCCAAAAGTACTCACCTCACTCGAAAACATAACCCAAGGGCTATAGTGAAATGGAGACAACCATGCAAAACCTAACAGGATTGCAGCGAGGAATAGGAAGAATACTTGCATAGTAAAAGGTTAGAGGCTAAAACTTGAAAGAATTATACATGGAAGAGAGTAGGAAGAATTCGCTTCCATGTATATCTTTCCGTTCCGTTTAGAAACTTGTTCATATGACAATAAACTTAAATAATTTTTATCATTGGATTTAATTTTTACTATTGTATTTATTTTATAAAACTTCAATACATACAATTTGGATTAGCGCCTATGTTCTAAAAGATACAAAAGAAAATATCTAATAATCAATAAAAATGCACTCAATTGAGTGCATTTTTTCTTGAAAAGCAACTTATGACGTAGCCCTTAATGCTGTAACAACACTACATGACTTCCCAGCATATTTTCCATCAACAGTTGTTTCGCAAGTCCATGTACCATCTTCTGCATGGTGTAATTGAACTTTTTTACCTTTGATACCTGAGTTACCAGTATTAAAAATAATAACAATATTACCTGTACCTTTCATTGTTGATTTCTGTTCAAGTGTAATTGCATCAAAAGAAGGCTGAACAATCCCTAAACCCTCTTTCATACGTTGATCAGGTAAATATGCTTTCAAGCTCTAGTTTTTGTATGGATAAGTTACAACCTAGTACAAAACTCAACCAAAAGCCGAGGACAAATAGCATACTGAGCAATGCTTTATCAAAGAAAAATAATTCACCCCAGACGTATTGTAACATCGGTACAATCGCCAAGATTACTAACGGTAAACTGATAACAGGTAGTTTAATTTTTCTTTTAAATAGAGCGCAGCCAGTGCTAAGAGTGATAAAAAGGCAAATAACTCACCTGTATATGTTACCCAAGGACGGTAATGAATAGGCAAAAGCCATGCTAGTGCAATAAGTACGCTCGCTAAAAGCAGGAGAAAGAATTTCATATTTCAAGCGACAAAAGGAACTGGCTCTATGATAGATAAAAATAGATAAAAATTTTTCTTTCTTAAATACTCCAATGACGTTCAACTAAGATTAATTTAGGAAAGAAGCAAGATATCAAATTTATGCTTTTTAAGTGAAAGCCTTCCCAGTATCGCATTGCAGTAAGACTTAAATACTCTCCATCCGAATTTTCCAGAGAACTTTAAAATACAAAAAATCAGTTTTCACATAAGAATATAATTTTAGATTGGTTATAGTTAACCAATCTAAAATTTAAAATAATTAACTAAAATTTAATTATTATCTAGATTCATTTCTAAAATTTTAAATCTACTATCGCCATAATCTGAGCCTTATCAATATTCATTAATACAACCATATTCTGTGTTGTAGCCCGTAAAGGAAGCCACCCTTGAACGTTGGGGTATTTTAAAAGTAAATCATCAATTTTTTTCTTTTGGTTTTTTTTATATAATTCATTAATGTTATGAATATTTTTTTTAATATTTACATATTCATCTTTAAGTAAAATATATTTTTCAGGTTGTTGAATAAATGAAATAGCTTTAGCCTTTTCTTTATTTACATTCATTTCATTAAGATTCATTGTTTTGACCGCAGCAATTTCAGGTCCAAACATAGGTATTTTTTGAAACTTAAGTAGAGCCTTCCCCATATCGTCCTTAATAATTTCAACTCTTTGAACCAAATCAATATTACCTTGATTATATACAAGCCAAACAGGTCTACCTTGTGATAAGTTATAAAACCCAAATAAAAATGCGACAATTTGGAAAAAGATTATCACTGACAAATCAAATCTCAATGTTTTTTTTTCAACCTTATAAATAATAAAACATAAGATTGGCCCAATAATTAAATCTATTATCACTATCATTATTACAATATTAGTAACACCTAAAGCCTGAGCTAATGGATATGGATACCATACCTTAAAAACCCAAAAAAGTAATAATAGAGCACTAAACAAAGAACAAGAAAAATGAACCAAAAAAAACTTTAATCGACTAGACATATAAACCTTAAATATTTCATAATTTAAAATTGACGCTATAAAAACAAAACCAGCTTAATAGCTGGTTTTGTTTATTTCTAGTTCCAAATTATGGACAAGATGCTGGACGGTATTTTGCTAAAACAGTCGTAGAACAAGACCATGTACCATCAACCGCACGCGTCCAAGTTAAAGTGTTTTGGTTTCCTGTCTGTAAATCACCCGCTGCACCGTTACCAAATGTAGCAACAATTGTGTTAGCTGCTGCAGTAACTAATGGTGAAGTAACCTGCGCTACACCTGTACCTGCAGCAACTGCTGTAGAACCATCCTGTTTAGCACCGGTCTGAAGGTTAGAACCAGTTGCATCTAATTGGCACTCATTACCAGCCTGACCAAGTGTTAACTTGCCATTCAACAAACAGTTATCAACTGCTGTTTTCATGTTACCTGCTTCACCCATAACACGTGTTACTTGTGAACGTGCAATATAGTTTTGATAAGAAGGAATCGCAATTGCCGCCAAAATACCAATAATCGCAACCACGATCATGAGTTCAATTAATGTAAAACCTTTTTGTGCATTCATAGCCTTTTCCCCAAAGATTGTATGTATGTTTTTATATAAGCTTTTCAGCTATCAACCATATAGCAGCATTCATGCCAACTTTTATTTTATTTATAAAACAAAAACTTATATTATTTTTTCGATTTACTAAATATAAAATCACTGCAAATAACTGACAAAAATCGTCACATAACTTTTGGTCATAACAGATCACACATAAAAAAAAATAAACAAAACTTATCAAACTTTATATTTATTTCTGTGAACAAATTCTCTTTAAAAATAAATAAATAGGTGACATTTTTTGTCAGTCACCTTGAGAAATAAAAAATTATGAGATATGGAACTTTTAGAAAATAACTTAATTTATAATAATTGGAGCATTTCCCAATTCATTGGATTGATCTTGCATGTTTTCATCATAAAAGCGTGACATTACCTCTCCAATTTGATGAACACCAATCACTACAGCTTGCTGATATTGTTTTTGTTTAAGTTGTTGAACTATAGACTCACAAATCTGTTGCCAGACTTGATCATTAGTGGCATTTCTAATACCGCGGTCAAATATAATTTCTACTGTACGTTCACATAGGTTCAAATAAAGTAGTACTCCACTATTTAACGCGGTGTCCCAGACCCCTAACTCTGCAAACAACTGTTGCGCTCTCAATCGGGTATTTTGCCGATAGGCCTGTGAGCATGGAATATGGCCTTCAATTACAACCTGTATTTCTCCAACATGCCCATGTTCTGCTTGTTGTACCGCATCAGCAATCGTTTGCTTATCTTGTTTTGAAAAATAACGGCTACTGGCCGGAAAATAGCATAGATGTTTAAACCAACGTTTTAGGCTTGGCTCTACAGATTCCTCAATTTTAGGTTGAGTAATAATTTGTGTTGTTTCTGATGTTGTTACCATGAGCCTGATGCACCTCCACCGCCAAAACGACCTCCACCGCCCCCATAGCCTCCGCCTCCACCGCCGAAGCCACCACCACGCCCTCCTCCGCCTGCACCACTCAGGATAACCTGTAAAATAAGCTGGGCAATTGAGGTAATGAGTAAAAAGAAGATTCCAAAACCAAGTAGTAAGCTAGTTACTAGTCCGGCCCCATTTACAAAGCCTGCCACTGCCGCAGCAACACCCGCAGTAGATGCACTAAGAGGTCGCCCTACAATAAATGACCCTACAATTCCGGCAACAAGAATAAATAGAGCCATTGTGAGGGTTGTTTGTTTGGCTTGTTGCTCTTCTGCGGCTTGGTGTTGCCGTTCCTTTAAATCTTGAGCAGCTTGCTGAGCGACTTCGGGATCAAGATTAAGAATTCTTCCGATTTCATCAAGACCTGCATTTAAACCTTGCGCATATTGGGCTTGTTTAAAATAGGGTGTGATTTGATTTCGAATAATTCGACTCGAGACAATATCTGGTAATACGCCCTCTAAGCCATATCCGGTTAAAATTTGTATACGGCGGTCATTTACCGCAACCGCAATGAGCAATCCATTATCGCGCTTCGCTGAACCAAGTTGCCATTTTTCACCTACACGCAATGCATAATCAAAGATATCTTCTTGCCCTGTTGTAGGAACAATAACAATACCGATTTGTGCTTTGCCTTGTTGATATAAACTTAGAATTTTTTGGTCGAGCTGCTGCTTCTCTGCTTCGCTTAAGATATTGGCTTGATCAATAACAGGCTGGTTTAACGTTGGCAAACCACGAATCGATTCACCATCTGCCATATCGTTGGCGACTTGAGCTTGGGGAGCTACGCCAGAAGCAGACTGCTCACCTTTAGAAGCGGAAGCTTGAGCCTGCTGCTTCTGAATAATTTTACCCGCTACAATGGTGTCAGTTTCATCGGTAGCAGTTGCAATATTAGTCTCACTCCATGCTGCATTCTGAAAAAGAACACCGCAACAGAGCAAAATTAAGGTAATAACAAATACCTTAATTTGCTTAAGCTGAAGCAATATATTATTTCTCATGCAGCACTCCTTTGATTCTTAAAATTAATCAAAAGAAACTTTTGGTGCCTGCTGTGCAGATGCTTCGGCAGAGAAATTGGCTTTTGGATGCATACCAATTACTTTTGCAGTCACTGCTTGCGGGAACTGGCGTACATATCCGTTGTAGTCTTGCACTGTTGTAATATAACGATTACGAGCTACAGCAATACGGTTTTCTGTTCCTTCAAGTTGAACTTGAAGTTCTTGGAATTGGGTATTGGCTTTTAAATCTGGATAATTTTCAGAAACAGCAATCAGACGAGATAAAGCCCCTGTTAATTGACTTTGAGCCTGTTGGTATTTTTCAAGTAAAGCTGGGTCTTCTAGAACTTCTTTATCAACCTTCAAACCAGCAACATTCGAACGTGCCTGTGTAACCTCGGTTAATACTTGTTCTTCATGCTTAGCATAACCTTTTACAACATTCACAAGGTTTGGTACTAAATCTGATCGACGTTGATATTGGTTTTGAACTTCAGACCAAGCTGCCGTTACGGCTTCATCTTTTACTTGTAAAGTGTTATAGCCACAACCTGAAAATAATAAGGTACTGGCAAGTGTCGTCGCGATCGCGAGTTGTTTCAATGTTTTCATCGTCACATTATCCTCAAGTTTTTCTTTATATTTTTAACCTCTTTCCTAGATTGTATGATGATTTTGGCATTATTGTGTTGCTTTTATTTTATTGATTTAAAAACCGGATTTTTCAATCCGGTTATTTATTAACTTAATAGTTGGTCTTTTTCTTGTTGAAAACTTGCCATTCGATATTCATCTGCCAAAGAGCTTTTCCAATAATCGACCATACGACCATAATCCTTTTGACTTGGATGGAAATCTTTTTTGTAATATGCGAAATATTCCGGCATGAGCTGAACAAGCATTTTAACCAGCAAATATAAACCAAATAAATTACCTCCGATTTTAGGTAAGCTATTCCATTTATCTTGCCAAAATAAGCGGGTTGTTCCATAAAAAGCGATACTGGCAAATCCTGTGGTAACACTACGCATGAGTAAGCGACGAATACGATCATCCCCATACACATGCTGATAGACATCGAACGCCACTGAACGGTGCTCAATTTCTTCAATCGCATGCCATACCCAAAGTTTTAGTGCATCTTGATCTAACGTTTTTAATAACTCTGGGTGCTGTAAAACATATCCCCCAAGTAGAGCAGTAAAATGTTCAAAAGCACAGGTAAGGGCCAATTGCAGTTTAGGAGGAATCGTTCTTAAATATTTATCACGCTGATTTAGCCAGTTTTGAAAGCTGTCTAGATTATAATCATCACGCCGCCAAGCTTCATTAAACTCATCATGAGCTTTAGAATGCATTGCCTCTTGTCCAATAAAAGCGGCAATTTGAGCCTGTAATTGTGGATCGGAAACCTTATCACGTACATTGCGCACGCTATTTACAAAAAACTGCTCTCCTACAGGAAACGTTGAAGATAGTGCAGTTAAAAAGTGAGACATAAGAGGAGAGTTGGCAAAATAGTGCCGCTTGATCGCCTTAGGATTAAATTCAAGGCGACGCACAGTAATACCCAACGCTTTTCGACGATTTAAATATGATTTTTCTGCCGTCATACCTGCGATGCTCATGTTCAACACCTATTGTATTGAAGAAGGAAGCTTTGAGTATGTCGTGATGGTTAAAGGCTAAAAAGGGCTAAAAAGCTTATTGTATTTGCCAAAAATATCAAAGTGACTAGCGGTAAAAATAAAGCCTGCATCAAGCAGGCTTTATTAACAACTTTAAAAATAGTTTTTTAGATTAAACACCAAGGTAATCTAAAATTCCTTCAGCAGCTTGGCGGCCTTCCCAAATTGCAGTCACGACAAGGTCTGAACCACGGACCATATCGCCACCAGCAAAGATTTTCGGGTTCGATGTCTGGAATTTGAACTCTTGCTTTTCAGCTGCCACAACACGGCCTGAACCATCAAGATTAATATTCGCGTTACCAAACCAGTCAGCTGGGCTTGGGCGGAAACCGAATGCAAGTAAAACCGCATCAGCTGGTAATACTTCTTCAGAACCTGGAACTGGTTCAGGACTACGACGACCACGACTATCTGGTTCACCCATTTGAGTCGTCACCACTTTAACGCCTGTCACTTTGCCATTTTCGCCTACGATTTCGATCGGTTGACGATTGAACAAGAATTTCACACCTTCTTCATAGGCATTTTTTACTTCACGCGCAGATCCTGGCATGTTGCTTTCATCACGACGGTATGCACACGTTACATCATGAGCGCCTTGACGTAATGAAGTACGGTTACAGTCCATCGCTGTATCACCACCACCAAGTACAATTACTTTTTTACCATCTAAGCTAATGTACTCGCTTGGATCTTTTTCCCAACCTTGGCAACGGTTCACGTTAGAGATCAAGAAATCAAGTGCATCATAAACACCTGCAAGGTCTTCACCTGGGAAGCCACCCTTCATGTAGGTATAAGTTCCCATACCCATGAATACAGCATCATATTCTGCAAGTAATTCATCAATAGTGACATCTGTACCAATTTCAGTATTTAAGCGGAATTCGATGCCCATACCTGTGAAAATTTCACGACGGCGTTTCATTACATCTTTTTCCATTTTAAATTCTGGAATACCGAATGTAAGTAAGCCACCAATTTCAGGACGCTTATCGAATACAACTGGCTTAACACCACCACGAGCTAAAATATCTGCGCAACCTAGGCCTGCCGGACCGGCACCAATGATTGCAACTTTTTTGTCAGTCCATTTCACGCCTGACATATCTGGACGCCAGCCTAAAGCGAAGGCTGTGTCGTTAATATATTTTTCAGCATTACCAATAGTCACTGCACCAAAACCATCATTTAAGGTACAAGCACCTTCACATAAACGGTCTTGTGGACATACGCGACCACATACTTCAGGTAATGTGTTGGTTTGATGGCAAAGCTCAGCAGCTTGGAAAATTTGGCCTTCAGCGATGAGTTTTAACCAGTTTGGAATGTAGTTATGTACAGGACATTTCCATTCGCAATATGGGTTACCACAACCTAAACAACGGTGAGTCTGATTAGCGACAGTTTCCGATGTAAAAGGTTTATAAATTTCCACAAATTCTGCTTTGCGGACAGTAATATCTTTTTTCTCTGGATCTTGGCGTGCTACATCCAGAAATTGAAAGTCATTATTTAGGCGTTCTGCCATGTCTCTCTCCGTGGGTAGGCGCGGATTTCACTGTTGCCCGCACCTGCCTATGTCGTTGCAGTCGTGGAATTATTGTGGATCAGCTTGTGTTGTTTTCAAAAGCGTTTGTAAATTAGCAGCCTTTGGTTTCACAAGCCAGAATTTACGGCTGTAGAAATCGAACTCATTGCGGATTTTATAAGCCCAGGCACTACCTGTTTCTTTGATATGCTCATCGATAATACGCAACAAGAACTCTTTATGATCTTCCATAGATTCTGTTGAAATACGATTTAAATCAATCAATTCATGGTTGTAGTAATCTACAAAATCATTATCAAGGTCAAGTACATAAGCAAAACCACCAGTCATGCCCGCACCAAAGTTATGGCCTACTTTACCAAGTACAGTCACAACACCACCTGTCATATATTCACAGCAGTGATCACCAGCGCCTTCAATTACTGCAAATGCACCAGAGTTGCGAACCGCAAAACGCTCACCCGCTGTACCCGCTGCAAAAAGCTTACCGCCAGTTGCACCATACAAACAGGTATTACCAATAATTGCTGTGTTTTGTGTTTGGAAAGGCGAACCTTGTGGTGGGAAGATTGAGATACGACCACCAGCCATACCTTTACCCACATAGTCGTTTGCATCACCTTCAAGACGGATGTGTAAACCACCAGCGTTCCATACACCAAGCGACTGACCAGCTGTACCAGTTAAGTTCATGACTACAGGATGCACTTCCATGCCTAAGTTGCCGTAGCGACGAGCAATTTCACCTGACACACGAGCACCGATCGAACGGTCACAGTTCACAACTTTGAAGTTGAACTGACCGCCTGCACTTGATTCAATTGCAGGAAGCATTTCCTCAACCATTTTCTCAGCCAATACACCTTTATCAAATGGTGCATTACCTTGTACTTCACAGTACTGTGCTTTACCGTCAGCAGATGGATGAGACGTTAACAATGCACTTAAATCAAGGTGAGCATGTTTTTCAGTTTCACCCGGTAATACCTCAAGTAAATCAACACGACCAATTAAGTCTTTCAATGAAGAAACACCTAAAACTGCCAACCATTCACGAGTCTCTTCCGCAATAAAGTGGAAGAAATTGATGAGCATTTCTGGCTCGCCAATATAGTGCTCTTGACGTAAGTGATCTTGTTGAGTTGCAACACCTGTTGCACAGTTGTTCAAGTGACAAATACGTAAATATTTACAACCTAAAGCAATCATTGGTGTTGAACCGAAACCAAAGCTCTCAGCGCCTAAAATTGCTGCCTTGATGACATCAAGACCAGTTTTTAAACCACCATCAGTTTGTACGCGTACTTTGCCACGTAAGTCATTAACGCGAAGTGCTTGATGCGCCTCACTGAGACCTAATTCCCATGGAGAACCCGCATGGTGAATTGATGAAAGTGGAGATGCTGCTGTACCACCGTCATAACCAGAAATGGTAATGAAGTCTGCATATGCCTTAGCAACACCAGCGGCAATTGTTCCCACACCCGGTTCAGATACCAGTTTTACTGACACCATTGCTTTCGGGTTAACTTGTTTCAAGTCAAAAATTAACTGAGACAAATCTTCAATTGAGTAAATATCGTGATGTGGTGGAGGTGAAATCAGCGTTACACCCGGTACAGAATAACGTAAACGTGCAATTAAGCCATTTACTTTACCGCCCGGCAACTGCCCCCCTTCACCTGGTTTTGCACCTTGAGCAACTTTAATTTGCAATACTTCAGCAGAAGTTAAGTAAGCAGGTGTTACACCAAAACGACCAGATGCGATCTGTTTGATTTTCGAGTTACGAATTGTGCCGTAGCGAACAGGATCTTCACCACCCTCACCAGAGTTTGAACGACCACCAATTGTATTCATCGCGATTGCAATTGCTTCATGTGCTTCTGGAGAAAGAGCACCTAAAGACATACCTGCCGAGTCAAAACGAGGCAAGATATCTGCAACTGACTCTACTTGGTCAACTGGAATCGAATTCGTTGTTTTTAACTTGAATAAGTCACGAATGGTTGCAACCGGACGGTTATTCACCAGCTCAGCATATACTTTAAAGTCTTCATACTTACCAGAGCGAAC
The DNA here is from genome assembly GCF_001423205.1 of Acinetobacter sp. Leaf130. NCBI lineage: Bacteria > Pseudomonadati > Pseudomonadota > Gammaproteobacteria > Moraxellales > Moraxellaceae > Acinetobacter > Acinetobacter sp. Leaf130. The sequence continues at coordinate 332,801 of NZ_LMOE01000005.1, read as the reverse complement.
AGCCGTATGTAATGAGTTAATCACATCTGGGTTGAACGCGTGGTACTCTTTATCAAACACGAATTTAAGCAAACCACCCTGATCTATCGGTTTACGATTTGACCAAGCTGTAGCAGCTAATTTTTTCTGATCTTTTTCAAGGTCAGCAAATGTTGCGCCCTGAATACGACTTGGAACACCTAAGAAACACTGATCTACAACTTCAGACGATAAACCAACTGCTTCAAAAAGCTGACCGCCACGATACGATGCAACTGTAGAGATACCCATTTTTGAAAGAACTTTTAATAGGCCTTTCTCAATCCCTTTACGGAAGTTCGCTTGCGCATGGATTGGATCACCTAAAAGCTCACCTTTAGCAATCAAATCATTGATCACATCATATGCAAGGTATGGGTAAACTGCGGTTGCACCGAAACCAAGTAATACCGCAAATTGGTGCGGATCACGTGCAAAACCAGTTTCAACCATGATGTTTGCATCAGTACGTAAACCAGTTTTAATGAGGTAATGGTGTACCGCACCTGTTGCAAGTGCTGCATTTGCAGGTAAGAAACCTTGGCGAATATTTTTATCAGTTAAAACAATTAAAGTTTTACCATCACGAACTGCTTGTGCCGCTTCTTCACAAATACGTGTAATCGCAGCTTGCAAACCTTCTTCTTCAGCATAGTTCAAATTGATGTCAACAGACTCATAGCCTGCACGATCAATACTACGGATTTGCTGCATTTTTGAGTTAGACAGAACAGGACTCGAAATAATGATTCGATCTGCGTGCTCTGGACCTTGCTCAAATACATTTTGCTCACGACCTAAACATGTCTCAAGGGACATTACAATCGATTCACGTAATGGATCGATTGGAGGGTTAGTCACCTGTGCAAATTGTTGACGGAAATAATCAGTCACATGACGTACTTGACGAGACAATACAGCCATTGGCGTATCATCACCCATAGAACCTACTGCTTCCTGACCACTTTCAGCAATTGGACGCAATAACTGGTCACGCTCTTCAAATGTCACCATAAACATTTTTTGAGCTGCTTTTAAAGCATCGCCAGTTAAACCTTGATCAACTAATTGTTCTTCAAGTTCAGGATTAGCCTTTAAGCGAATTGCATGATCTCGCAACCATTCACGGTACGGACGCATGTTTTTAAGATGAGTGTTTACATCTTTAGTATCAAGCACTTTGCCTGTTAAGGTATCAACTACCAAAATTTGACCTGGACCTACACGGCCTTTAGAAACCACGTCTTCAGGTTCATAGCCCCAAACACCAATTTCCGATGCTAAGGTAATGTAATCATTTTTAGTAATTACCCAACGCGCAGGACGTAAACCATTACGGTCAAGCATACAGATTGCATGACGACCATCTTGAATTACCAAGCCCGCAGGACCATCCCAAGCTTCCATGTGCTTAGAGTTGAACTCATAGAATGCGCGTAAGTCCGCATCTAAAGTTTCTACGTTTTGCCAAGCTGGCGGTACGAGCATACGTAACGCACGGAATAAATCCATACCGCCGCCGACCAAGATCTCAAGCATATTATCTAAGCTTGATGAGTCTGAACCAGTACGATTTACCATCGGGTTAAGTTCCGTTAAGCCCGGCAACAATGGATTTTCAAATTTAGGAGTACGTGCTAATGACCAGTTACGGTTTGCTGTAATGGTGTTAATTTCACCATTATGAGCAAGATAACGGAAAGGCTGAGCCAACGGCCAACGTGGTAAAGTGTTGGTCGAGAAACGTTGATGGAACACGACGATGTGTGATTTTAAACGTTCGTCTGCCAAGTCTGTATAGAACTCAGCAATCGCAGCAGGCATCATCAAGCCTTTATAAGTGATCACTGTCGAACAAAGCGTAGTCACATAGAATAACGGATCTGTTTGTAATTGTTGTTCCGCACGGCGACGCGCCAAAAATAGCTTACGGTTGAACTCAACTTCGGTTACACCCATTGGACAGTTCACAATGACCTGTTCAAAAGCAGGTAAAGATTGAAGTGCAATTTCACCTAATGCATCATTATTTGTAGGCACAACGCGCCAAGCCAGTACGCGTAAGCCTTCTGCTTCAATTTCTTTATTTAAAATATTTTTAGAATGTTGCGCTAATGCCGGATCAATATTTAGAAATACCGTACCCACAGCAAAAACTTCGCTCAGTGTAATATCACTCAGTTTTTTTGCTTCATCACGAAAAAATTGCTTTGGCATCGCCAATAATAAGCCGCACCCATCTCCCGTCTTGCCATCTGCGGCAATACCACCACGGTGCGTCATGCAACTTAAACTGTGAATCGCGGTTTCTACAAGATGATGACTTGATTCACCCTTCATATGGGCAATCAGTCCAAAACCACAGTTATCCTTAAACTCATCAGGCTGATATAAACCTTGAGCGGGAGCTACAGTATTAGGCGATGGCATGTGCATAGCGTACCCTTCTTTCAATAAGGCTCTTTCGAGCGTCAAACAAACAACTTATTTCTGCGATATTGCCTACGGACGATAGTTAGCTCAATGTTTCGCAAAAAAAAATTTTGGGCTGATAAGCCAATATACGCTGTTCCATAAATGCGTACACTGGTTTTTGCTAGAAAAATGTTTTGACTTATTTCGCACTCTTTTAAAGCAGTTCGACCCCACGACTCTGCATAGACTTCACTCTTTAGAGCGCCAAAATAGTTAGCAGTACATTAATAAGCACAAGAATAAAGCAAAAACTATGCCAATATGTTTTTTACAACTTAAGTGTTTATATTTATTAAAAATAGATCAGTTTTATTCAGGCTATCATTTTAATAAATGACCAAATATGCACCACACTTGGTCAAAGAGTATATGTATTTCTTATTATTGCACTATATTTGTGCAAATTATTCTTACCGTTAGTTCCCTCTTGTGCCCTCATTTGTTGCATTTTTTGAAGGAGCTTCAGTTGCACGATTTTGTTGAGCCTTTTTAGCAGTATCAACAGCAGAATTAGACTGGTGTACATCTACAACATTTCCATCTGCATCTCGACGGATAATAGTTGTCCGAGTTGTAGAGTTCGTTGCTGGAGCAGCCACTTTAGGTTGCGTATTTATAGCGCTATTTACACCTGTGCCCATAAGCAAAGACTCATCAATTGTTGGCAACGCAGCTGGGCGTAACCGCACTTCATAAGTTTGGCTAATCCCACCTTTCATTTCATCCGCACCCAAATCATTAACGAGTGGCACATAAGTCGAAAATTGTTGAGGTTGCGGCTTAATTGATTCAGGCAAATTAAGATTCAGTTGTGTTAACTGCTGAATTGCATCTTCAGAACGTTTAAATACGCCATATGTCAAAACATACTGTTCAGATTGCTTTTCTCCACTTAATCGGAAGTAGATAAATTTATTTCGGTCTGAACGATTCTTTAAAAAGTTTTTAATAATATCTTCGTCAGATGCACGGAACAGCTCAAGCGTCCATTGTTTCTTGTTTTCGTTGATAAACTTTGTACCGCGGAATTCTGCCTCATGTTGACCAGATACAACCGTCCGAGTCGTTAAATCAAGAGGTCTAACTTCATCAGCTAAAGCCCCCAAGTTAGCCGTTGTTGCCACTTTTTCTGGCTGAATTTGCACTGGTGTGTCTGAATCGGCTGCTTTTTCAACTTCGACAAGCTTCTTACTATCAGTCATTACCCAGAAAATAAAAGCCAGAAACAAGCAGACGATACCACCCACCAACCAGATATATTGTTGAACATTCTGCCAAAGTGTACGTGATACAGTCATGTGTTACCTTAATTTATTATCCGTGTTGATTTGCCAAAATAGCTTGTTTCATGAGTTCAACATCAAAGTCTTTAGTAATTACCGCTTGTCCAAGTTGCTTTAACAACACTAAACGTAATTGACCATTGAGGACTTTTTTATCATGTGCCATATATCCAAGGAATTCATCCAATGGAATTTTTGGACATGATATCGGCAAATTAGCGCGTTTAATAATTTTTTTTGTACGCTCTACATCATCGCTCGAAATCCATCCTAAACGCTGTGATAAATCAGCTGCCATTACCATGCCGGTAGCAACTGCCTCACCATGCAACCAAGTACCATAACCAAGGTAAGATTCTATAGCATGACCAAACGTATGACCTAGGTTGAGTAAAGCTCTCTCGCCTTGCTCTTTTTCATCATTTGCAACAATACGGGCTTTATGGGCACATGAACGATAAACAGCTTCTGCTAAAAGATTGGCATCTCGACCAACCAAGCCATCCATATTTTGTTCTAACCACACTAGAAAATTGGCATCACCTAACAAGGCATACTTAATGACTTCTGACAATCCAGCAGACAACTCTCGATCTGGTAAAGTGTTGAGTTGAGCCATATCAGCTAAAACAACTTGAGGTTGCTGAAATGCACCAAGCATATTCTTACCCAGTGGATGGTTAATTCCAGTTTTACCACCCACACTTGAATCTACCTGTGAAAGAAGTGTGGTCGGAACCTGAACAAAATATACACCACGCTGGAAACATGCTGAGGCGAAGCCAGCCATATCACCAATAACACCACCACCTAAAGCTAAAACTGTACAGTCTCGGTTAAACCCAGCTTCGAGTAATGCATCAAAAATTAAATTTAAATGTTGAATATCTTTATATTTTTCACCATCAGGCAAAATACAAGTAGCTATAGTTTTACCCAAACTTTTTAACGCTTCTTGATAATGAGACAAATATAAAGGAGCGACCGTTTCGTTACTCACGATCATGACCTGTTGACCATGAATATAAGGCTCAAGCAACTGTTTAGGATCAAGTTGACTGCCAATAAAAATAGGATAACGGCGTTCGCCTAATTCAACATGTAAAGTTTGCATGAATTTATAAAACCACGAGTAAGTTTGGCTATATTAGCGTGTTAGACAAAATAAGTTGCAAAATCTTTTGAGCAAGATCACGAGCAGCACCCTGATTGGTTTCAATCGTATAATGAGCAACTTCACGATATAAAGGATCACGTGTTTTCAACAAATCACGCAATTTTTGTTCAGGGTTTTCAACTTGTAATAAAGGTCTGTTTTTATCGCGATACGTTCGTTGTAATTGAAGTTCCACAGGAGTGTAAAGATAAACAACAATACCGCGCTGCTTTAGAAACTCACGATTTGGCGCTTGAGTGATGGCACCGCCCCCAGTTGCTAATACCAAGGCATTACGGGAAGTCAACTCATTCAAAACGATGGTTTCACGAGTACGAAATCCAATTTCCCCTTCTTTTTCGAAAATCCAAGGAATAGTAGCACCCGTTTTGCGCTCAATTTCATGATCACTATCTAAAAATTCACGCCCCAATAGTTCGGCTAAATGACGTCCAACGGTTGTTTTTCCTGCCCCCATGGGCCCTACCAAATAAATATTTGGCAGGGTTTCAAACGCTTTGCTTGGCAAGGCGCCACCTATTTCAATTGCTTTCATTGAAAAATATATTAATGATTTCTCGCTAAAGTGTCATTAACAATTCGTGGTGTTACGAAAATCAGCAACTCTTGTTTATCATCAGACTTCACATCTTTTCTGAATAAGCGCCCAACTACAGGAATATCACCAAAGAAGGGGACTTTAGTTTGAGAATTCTTTGTTGTCTGTTCAAATACTCCACCTAAAATGACAGTTTCTCCATTATCAACCAACACATTGGTATTGATATTATTCTTATTCAGAATTAACTCACCATTAGGGGCTTCACCAGCTATCGAATCCTTAGAAATATCTAATTTCATTTGAATCTTGCCATCAGGTGTAATGTTCGGAGTAACATCCAGACTTAATAGGGCATCTTTAAATGAGGTCGTTGCCGTATTACCCGCTCCAGAAGTGGTAGTCATTAGATAAGGAACTTGTTGACCAGTTGCAACTTTCGCCGTCTGCTTATCGGCAGTCATAACTTTAGGGGTGGAAATAACTTCGCCATAGCCATCAGCTTGTAAAGCAGATAACTCAAGGTCCAACATAAAGTCAGACATGCTAATAAGACCAAAGGCGATACTTCCCGCCGGATTAGAAACTCCTAAATCGACGTTTAAGTTATCGGGGCGCTCAATCGTATATTTATAGCCTCCCGTAGTCTCATCTTTTTTAGGCTCTCGTAAATTCCACAAGGTTGTTTCACTACCTCCAACTAACAAATTATTATTATTAGTAATACCTTGCGATAATATTCCCCATTTAACGCCGAGTTCTTTGGTAAAAGAAGTAGAAGCTCTGACAATACGTGCTTCTACCATAACTTGCTTAACTTGTACATCAAGCAACTCAATCATTTTACGAACTTTATCAATATTTTGTGCCGTATCATTTACAATCAAAGTATTAGTACGCGTATCCGCAACAGCACTACCACGGGAACTCAATAAACTCTCTAAAGCAAGAGCATCTGAATTGGTAGTGCGATTCGCTGCCGCCCCTTTTGCATCACGAGAATCTTCAATTAACTTAAGTACATCAATCGCTTTCGCATAACTCAAGCGGATATAATCTGTTTGAATCGGCGCTAACTTAATAGTTTGTGCTAAAGCTTTTGCCTCATCATCTTCTGCTTTAATTAACTCAGCGACTGGAGCAATCCAAATAACGTTACCATTTCTGCGTTTATCTAGATTCTTAGTTTTTAAAATAATATCAAGTGCCTGATCCCACGGAACATCTTTCAATCGCAAAGTAATATTGCCCTGCACACTATCGGCAGCCACCATATTAATGCCAGTAAAATCAGCAAGTAATTGTAGAACTCTACGAACTTCAATATCTTGGAAATCAAGAGAAAGCTTATTACCAGAATAATTAGATGGCTTAGATGAAGAACTTACATTTTTGTCCTGAGGGCGTTTTAAGCTAATGGTGAGTTTATTTTCTGCCTGATAAGCCATATATTCATAGCTACCAGTAGGTTGGATCGTAATAACGCCATTGCCTTTTTCGTTATAAGACTCAATAGTAGAAACAGGGGTCGCAAAATCGTTCACATTTAAACGTTTAGCTAAATGAGGGGGAATTTTAGAACCGAGTGTCCTCACTACAACTTTGCTGCCTTGTTGTTGCACATCAACAGGAGTATTACTTCCCAATAAATCAATAACAATTAACCCTTCACCTTGACCACCACGCTGAAAGCCAATATTTGAAACGCCTTGGGGTTGCATTGTATTTGTTGATAAAGGTTTAATAGCCGCTTGAGCTGAATTAATCTTTAAAATAAAAGTATTGCCTTCTATGCGCGTTGTAAATGCACCCGCCCCTTTTAAATTTACAGTTAAACGTGAGCGCTGATCGTCAGAACTTACATCGACCGAGCTCGCTTCATTTGTACCAATTGCCACTTTTGACTGTGTTAAAGTCTGCTGAGCTTTATTAAAATCCAAAATCAAACGTGAAGGATTTTCAAGTTGGTATGCCTGTGGTTGCGGCGGCAAACCATTAAACATCACTCTAATTTCTGTACCCTGACCTGCAATTTGTGTCGGTACAATATTGGTCATGCTGACCTGTGCAGATGCAACCTGCATAACTGCAATGGCTACAGCCCCCATAGAAAACTGACGGAATACGTGATTCATTGTCTGACCATCCCCAATTAAATAATCTTTAAAAATACTTTTTCTTTGTTATTCCCTAAATTTTAGGGTGCGGGTCCAATTAACACTAAGGTTCTTGGTCTCTCCACATAGCCTTCACGCCCATCGGGGACAATTTCTACCAGATCAATCTGAGTTGGACCAATATGGGTAATACGCCCTTGATTCATCCCGATATAGTTCCCCACCTGCACTCGCTCAATTTGCTGATCAGGTGATTGGATAAGAGCCAGTACTTGCCCACGGTTATTACGTATGCTTCCTTTCATGTTTAAGGATTCTAATGCATAACTTTCTAGAGGCTGAGGTGCACGTGAGAAATTCGGATATACCCGTTTTCCTGCCATAATTTTGAGCTCAGCAGCAAGTGAGCTGGGTAAAAATGGACTCTTTAGCTGATGAGCCGCATAATTAAATTGTGGTACAGGTGTGAAAACAGGTGCTGGATCTATCGGCTGTGGTGGCTGGTTACGTATATCTGCCATTTGCTGATTTACAGCGTCGATTCTCGAGTCACATCCGACTAAAACTAAACATGCCAAAATAGAAAAAGAAATTTGCTTAAGTTTCATTGTAATGCTCCTATTTCGACTGTGTATTAGCAGTAGAGGAAACAGGTGCTACTGAAGCCGAAGCGTTGTTTTCCGGATGTTCAGCATTTTCTACGGCGCCCATATAGCGATAAGTTTTTGCTTTAATAGAATAATTAAGCACAGGAATATCTGACTTACTATCTTTAACAGGTGCAGCTTCTACAACAAAGTCATGCATTGTCACAATACGTGGTAATGCCGCAATACTACTGACAAAAGCACCAAAAGCGTGATAATCACCAGTTGCTTCCATCGTAATAGGCTGTTCAATAAAGATTTCTTGCTTCACTTCATCTTCTAAACGGATATTTTTAAACTTCAGGCCAGAATTCACCCCAGTTAAGTTAATATCTTCAACCAAGCTTGGAATTTCGGTTTCTTTTGGCAGTTGCTCTAACTGCTGATTAAAGTTTGCTTGCATCTCTTGAAGTTGAAGCTGATATTGCTGCAAGTTACGCAATTTTGAATCTTTTTCTCGAAACTCATTCAACAAATTACTTTCTTGTGCCTGTGCATTATCAATTGCTTGTAGCTTTGGCTGAATAACAACAAAATATCCCAAAGCCAACACAGCAAAGAAAATAAAAATCCAGCAAGTAATTTTCACAGATAATGGCCAACTACCATAGCTGTTCATATCTAGTGTGTTAAATTGCTGAAGAAATTTTTCTAAGGTGATCTTTTTTTTCTTAGATGGAGCTTGCTCTAACGACAACTCATGAAGTTCATCCGGACTCATTTAACCGCCCCCTTATCCGTGCTTACAGACGTATTGGCGGTATCATCTGTTGTAGTCACCCCCATTTCGCCCAAATCAACAGTCACAACAAAACTGCCATAGCTATCTTCCACTCGAGGAAGCAGCGAACTCGCAGTCTTATCTTTTTTCTCTTCAGTCGCCAAGAAAGAGTTCATAAAAGCGTTGCGATACCATGGTGATGCTTCGAGGTTACGTAATAACTCCGCAACCGTATTTGGACTTTCCGCTTTACCTTCAATGGTAAATTTATCTCCAGTTCGACTAAATTTAGTCAAATACATCGCAGCAGGAGTAACACGTACCAATTCATCTACCAAACGCACGACAACAGGGCGCTGACTTTGCAATCCCTGAATAAGTTTCATACGCTCGATAATAGCGTCACGTTGTTCTTGCAGACCATTTAAGGTTTTAAGTTGTTGATCTAGACTCTGGTTTGTACTGGTAATGAGTTGATTAGCTTGTTCTTGATCATTTAATTTTTGATTCAAATAAAACCACCCAGAAAATACAGTGGTAATCCCCAGCACAACTACGCCAAAACAGAAAATAATAAATTGTTTTTTGCGCTGCTCCCTAAGCCCATCACGCCAAGGGAGTAAATTAATTGTTGCCATTAATCAAAACTCCTTAAAGCCAAGCCACATGCCACCATTAACGATGAGGCATCATTTTCAATTTTTTGAACATCGACTTGAGGAGAAAAACCCATTTGTAAAAACGGATTGGCAATGGTCACACGGTAACCAAGTTTTTGCTGCAACAATTTAGCAAGCCCAGGAATATTGGCATTTCCACCAGCGAGTAAAATATGGTCAATTTCATTGAATTGTGATGAAGAGAAGAAAAATTGTAGAGATCTAGCTGCTTGCTGCACGACAGCATCAAGAAATGGCTCTAAGACTTCAATATCATAATCATCTGGTAAAGAGCGCTCTTTTTTAGCCCGTCCCGCTTCTTCTAAAGACAAACCATAACGGCTTTGAATTTCCAAAGTAAGCTGTTTACCACCAAAGACTTGTTCACGGGTATAAATGATTTTGCCATTTTGCATAACCGATAATGTCGTCATGGTATGACCGATATCTAAAATCCCAATGGTATTTGCACCCATTGGCAAGCTATCAGCAAATACACTAAAAGCACGCTCGACAGCATAACTTTCTACATCAGCAAGCTTAGGAGTTAAGTCCACCAGTTCCAGTACTTCTACTCGTGTTTCAACATTTTCTGTTCTTGTTGCAACTAAAAGTACATTCACACGGTTTGGATTAGGCAGTCGATCTGGTAAAACCTCAAAATCAAGGCTCACTTCATCTAAAGGGAACGGTATATACTGCTCCGCATCTAATCGAATCTGAACTTCTCGTTCATCATCATTCATATCTGCATCCATTTCGATGGTTTTATGAATAACCGTCGATGTTGGAACAGCAATTGCAGCGTTACTGGTTTGGGGATTTGCTAAATTCATCGCCCGTTCCAAAGCTTCTGCAACTGCCTCTGGATTCAAGATATTTTTTTCAACTACACTGTTCTCGGGTAAAGGCATCAAAGCATAGCTTTCCACCAAATATTTACCGTTCTTAACAGAGAGCTCTAACAACTTAACAGAAGTCGAACTAATATCGACACCCATTAACCCCTTATTCGGTTTACGATATAACCTGAGCACACTATTGTCCTATTATTTTTTTATCCCCAAAAAAAATTACAAACCAATAATCTAGGTCTTTATTTTTACACGGATACAATATCTCATCTAACAATCCGCATGTCTAAAGGCTATACTGACCACAATTAGTTTGTATTCGATCTTATTAAAGCTTACTTATCATGAAAAAGCTATCCAGTTTGGGCTTCGTGCGTCCAATTTTTTTGATCATTATTATTATCTTAGTCTCACTTCCGATGGGCTTTTATGGCATGTATCTCTATATCGCCCCATCGCTCCCAGAAATGAGTTCACTAAAAAAAGCTCCGCTTTTAAAACCACTACAGGTCTACACATCAGATAATCAACTGATTGCCGAGTATGGTGGTAAGCTGTCTATTCCGGTTGAATACAAACAAATTCCTCCTGCTTTTATTCATGCATTTTTAGCAGCAGAAGACTCTTCTTTCTTTGAACATAGCGGGATAAGTTTTAAGGGTTTAGGGCGTGCTTTAAGTGAAAGTGTGACTGGCTCTGATGTGCAAACTGGTGGTTCAACCATCACTATGCAGGTTGCAAAGAACTATTATTTGAGTCCAGAAAGAACATTAAAACGCAAAATAACCGAGATCTTTTTGGCTCGAAAAATTGAGCAAAATTTATCCAAAGAAGAAATTCTCAGTCTCTATGTGAATAAAATCTTCTTAGGAAAAAATGCTTACGGTATCGCAGCAGCAGCCAAAATTTATTACAACAAAAGTATTAATGAACTCAGCATTGCCCAAATGGCAATGATCGCAGGTTTACCAAAAGCGCCTTCTAAATACAACCCTGTGGTTAATCCAGAGCGTGCACTTGAACGTCGTAACTGGATTTTAGGTCGTATGTTACAGCTGGGTTATATCTCTCAAGCAGAATACCAAAAAGCTGTGGCTGAACCGATCAACCTCAATATGCCCAATCGGGATTTAAATAATATTCACCCTTATGCAGGTGAAATGGTTCGTTCAGAACTCGTAAAACATTTTGGCGAACAAGCAATTGATTCTGGCTATAAAGTCTATACAACCATCAATGCTAAACGCCAAGCGATTGCAGAAAAATCTGTGCAAGATGGTCTTGAAGCTTATGACCGTCGTCATGGCTGGCGCGGTGCTGAAGCACACGACAAACCATTAAGTGAATTTAGAGCATATGCCAACACCTACCCTGCACAAGTTACCAAGGTAAATAGCAGCTCTTTTGAAGCATTAATGCAAGATGGCACAACAGTTACTGTACAGTGGTCAGGTATGTCATGGGCCCGTCCCTATCGCAATGCGAATAGTGTAGGTGGTGCTCCTTCTCGTGCATCTCAGATTGTTCAAGTTAAAGATATTATTCGCTTACGTCCAAATGAAGCAAAAACAGCATGGTCTTTAGTTCAGGTTCCAAAAGTTCAAGGTCAACTCATTGCAATCAATCCTAACGACGGCTCAATTGAAGCAATTGTAGGTGGTTATAATTTCTATCAATCGAAATTTAACCGTGCTTTACAAGGCTGGCGCCAACCGGGTTCAACAATTAAACCTTTTGTCTATGCATTGGCACTAGAGCGCGGTATGACGCCGTACAGTATGGTGAATGATAGTCCTATCACGATTGGTAAGTGGACACCGAGAAACTCAGACGGTCGTTATTTAGGAATGATTCCATTACGCCGGGCGTTGTATTTGTCTCGTAACACCGTATCTGTACGTCTTTTACAGACAGTCGGTATTGAACGTACTCGACAGTTATTTATGGATTTTGGTTTACAAGAAGATCAAATTCCACGTAACTACACCATTGCCTTAGGTACTCCTCAAGTTTTACCAATTCAAATGGCAACGGGATATTCGACTTTTGCCAATGGCGGCTACCGCATTCAACCGCACTTTATTCAACGTATTGAAGATGCATACGGTAAAGTGATTTATGAAGCTAAGCCAGAATATGCATGTATTCCATGTATTAACGCACCTGACACAACTGATGACGAGCAGAAAGCTACGACAACAGACGATGAAGTGATTGAAGTTACTAATAAAGATGTAGAGCAGAAAGAAAAGGCAGCTAAGCAACTTAATCTTAAACAGACTGATAAAGCAAACAGTGAATATCGTCAGGCACAGCGTATTTTAAAATCAAGTTCTGCTTATGACATGGCTAATATTTTACGAGACGTTATTGAACATGGTACAGGCCGTGCTGCGCTTAAAATTGGTCGTAATGACTTAGGTGGTAAAACAGGTACAACCAACGATGCAAAAGACGCATGGTTTGCTGGCTTCAACGGCAAGTTAGTTACTGTGACGTGGGTTGGATTTGACCAACCAACGACACTAGGTCGTCGTGAGTATGGTGGTATTGCTGCATTACCGATCTGGATCAACTTTATGGGTCAAGCTTTGCAAGGTACACCATCAGCTTGGGTTCGCCTCGACAAAGATGCTCAAGCACCTATTTCACGTGACAAAAATCAAGCGGTAGTAGAAGTTAGCGACAAGAAAACCTATCGCGCGGCTCCACCATTGGCTCGTCCACTATATCGCCCAGCACCACCGCAACCGAAGCTCAACAATAACAATGACTTTGCCGATTTACCGGGTGAAGAAATTGTTATTCCATCAAAAGCTGCGCCTCCTGCTATGAAACCTTCACAGGAACCCGCGCCTAAGCGAGAAAAAGATGAACTAGAAAATCTGATTAATCAGATTGAATAAATAATAAAAAAGCCATCGTTAGATGGCTTTTTTTTGCGCTTCAAAAATAGTCTATTAGCTAGCTTCTTTATTACGCTTCTGAAAGACATAAATTTGAAAAGAGGCCGTTACTTCTAATTGCGACTGCTGCTCTAACTGCAAACGACGTTCGGGAGAAGCTTTATAAGCATAAGGCGTCATAGCAATCAGATTTTTTAGGGCCTGCTGATCAAGCACAAAAGGGGCATCAATAATTTGCTCTTGCTTGAGCTCGAACAAATCTTGCAACTGCTCCACAAACTTTTCTGGCGTGTGAGGATTAACTTGTTCAAATAAAGCCTCACGCATTGCATATAAATGTTCAGAGGCAGGCGTGACAACAATTAAATAACCATCATCTTTTAAAACACGCGCAATTTCTGCTTGTGGAATTGGGCTAAACAAACTGGTACATGCATCCATGCTTTGATCAAGCACAGGTAAAGTCGCACCGGTTCCCACAACCCAAGTCACTTCAGCATTGAGCTTTGCTGCACGCTGTACCGCATTTTTTGCAATATCAACACCAACACATTGCTCAACCACTTGCTGCACAGCACTTGTGTAATAGCCTTCCCCACACCCAATATCAAGTACAGTTTTTACATCGAGTTGTTTTAACAAAGCGACTACAGCATGTTGTAAGGGTTGGTAATAACCGCCTTGTAAAAAAGCTCGTCTCGCATCTACTGACTCTGGCGTGTCTCCAGGGTTTTTACTGTGCTTATGTTGCACAACATGTAAATTAACATAACCTTGTTTAGCGACATCATAACTATGCCCTTGTCCACATCGCCAAGTTTTTTCATTTAAATCCAGAGATTGACGACACACAGGACACATTAAAATTTGCTTAGTCACTTTTAATTATTCTCTTGTTCTTTTTGCTGTAAATAAGTCTTTGCCTGCATTCCCACAAATGTACGCCCCGCATTTGTTCCGTTAATCCATTCATCCACCTGAAATAAATCAAATAGACCAACCTTGACTAAAGTTGGAATTGCGATCTTTAACTCCTCTTCAATCTGTCCTCTTTGCCCTGCATTATATAATTCAATATTATGCAACATTGTAGCGACAGTTCCTGTTTGTACCTGACTTCCATCTTTAAGTACGACCTGAGGTAACACCTCACCCTCACCAACCACTTTTTGATTAATTACAGATAATTGGTCTAGACCAGCAACTTTTGTCATTCATCTCTCCAATAAAAAAAGCCAGTAGAACTGGCTTTATATTGACACTAAAATAAGATCTATCGCAATTTTAAAGTCATTAGACCTAAAACTACTAATATAATTGTAATAATCCAAAAACGAATCACAACTTGGGTTTCTTTCCAGCCCTGCTTTTCATAGTGATGATGCAACGGCGCCATTAAGAATACGCGTTTATTACGCATTCGCAACGATCCAATTTGCAAGAAGACAGATACTGCCTCCATTACAAACACACCACCCATAATCGCAAATACGATTTCTTGGCGCACCATGACAGCAATTGTTCCAAGCATCGCACCTAAAGCTAAAGCGCCAACATCACCCATAAAGATTTGGGCAGGGTGCGCGTTATACCAAAGAAATGCCAAACCTGCGCCAATCATGGCAGAGCAGATCACAACAAGCTCAGAGGTATATTTCACATATGGAATATGTAAATAGTTAGCAAAGCGGATGTCACCAGACAAGTAAGCAAATACACCTAAGCCGGTAGCTACCATTACAACAGGCATGATCGCCAAGCCATCTAAACCATCGGTTAAGTTAACCGCGTTAGAGGCACCATTAATCACCAGATAGGTAAATACAATAAATGCCAAGCCTAAAGGAACAATTGAGAGTGGGATTGAAAGATTCTTAAAGAAAGGAATCAATAAATCCAGCATATTTGCAGTATGTTCTGCATTGGACTGTTGAGTTGCGATTAAATATAACGCAATACCAGCACCAAGGGATGCAACAGAAGTCCAGAAAAACTTCTTACGTGCAGGTAAACCTGCATTGTCTTTATAGCGAATTTTAATCCAGTCGTCTGCCCAACCTACAGCACCGAACACAACCATTACACCAAGCACAATCCAGACATAAGGGTTAGATAAATCAGCCCAGAGTAAAGTACTAATCCCAATTGAAAGCAGAATTAAAATCCCGCCCATCGTTGGTGTACCCATCTTTTTAGCATGATTTTCAGGAGCAAATGAACTTACTGCCTGACCGTATTTTAACGCTTGTAATTTACGAATCATGATCGGTCCAAGGACCAAACCAATGGTCAGGGACGTTAATACACTGAGTAAAGAACGTAATGTTAAATAACGAACGACCTGAAACGAACTGTGATAGCCCGCAAGTTGTTCAAACAACCATAACAGCATTTAAAGTTTCTCCATCAAATCAGCCATCAACGTTTCCATATGAGTAAAGCGAGAACCTTTAAACAGGAAACTCATGGACTGGGGTTGATGTGTTTGGATTAGATTGATTAGAAATGGAAGCGCCTCAGCTTGTGTCTGAAATGCTTTCACTTTATTGGAATGAGAGTCTGCACCCTCGAGAGCGGCTGAAGCAAACTGCCCAACTGCAATAATATGATCTAAAGGAAGTTCGGCGAGATCATGACCTAAATCATGATGCTCTTGCCAACTACTATCTCCCAACTCACCAATATCACCCATTACCATCACTTTTATGCCTTGTTGCTGCAACAATACTTGCGCAGCAGCACGCATAGAATTTGGATTGGCGTTGTAAGTATCATCAATAAATAAGTAAGGAGATTTTTGAATAAAGTTTAGACGACCTTTAGCACCCTGAGCTTGCTCTAAGCCTTGGACAATATCTTCAAGTCCAATACCAAGCGCCAAAGCAAAGGCTACAGCCGCAGTGGCATTTTGCACATTATGCTCACCTGCAAAAGGAAGTTTAACGGCACTCATCCCTTGCGGCGTATGTAGGGTAAAATTTGTTGATTGAGGCAATAATTCAATATCTGTTGCATAAATATCGCCCCCTACACCAAATGTAGAAATGCGATGTGCTTGCGCAGCTTTATGAATTTCAGCAGTAAAATCATCTTGTTGTGGAACGATTGCAACGCCATTTGGTAAAATATGGCGATAAATTTCTGATTTAGCGCGGCAAATACCTTCACGTCCACCAAATTCACCCAAATGGGCTGTCCCAATATTTAAAATGCCCGCAACATGAGGCTGAACTAACTTAGAAGTATAATCAATTTCACCCTGATGACTTGCACCTAGTTCCATTACAGCAAACTGATGTTCTTTTCTCAGTTCAAGCAACATCATGGGTACACCGAGGTCATTATTTAAATTACCACGGGTGATTAATGTCAGAGCTAAACGCGATAATATACTTCCCAACATTTCTTTAGTTGTGGTTTTACCGCTACTACCTGTTAAAGCAATCACTTTTAATTGAGTATTTTGCTCACGACGATAAGCGCCAAGTTGCCCGAGAGCCAAGCGAGTGTCGGCAACAACCAACTGTGCAATATCTACATCCAAAGGGCGTTCAACAATTGCGATTTGACAACCATTCGCTGCAACCTGAGCTACAAAGTCGTGCGCATCAAAACGTTCACCCTTAAGTGCTAAAAAAACATCCCCAGTTTCCGCATGACGTGAGTCCGTCAAAATACGTTTAATTTCAGTTTGAGGGATCTGGTCTTTATGCCAGTAGCCCTGTGTTGCCTGTTGTAATTGCTGAGCTGTCCACGGTTCCAAAGGCACGGTACTGGTGGTTGAAGTATGCATAATTTGTCCTATTGTGCAGGGTAAGCAGCGTCTACAGTATGGTGTTGCGCAGCAATCGCTGATTGAACTTCAACAACATCATCAAACCAGTGACGCACACCATTAATTTCTTGATAGTTTTCATGACCTTTACCAGCAATAACAACAATATCACCAGCCTGAGCCTGCTGTGCAACAAATTTAATTGCTTCACGGCGGTCATGAATTTCATGCATACGATGCCCTGAAAAATCGATTCCTTGCTTCATATCAGCAAAAATTTGTTCAGGGTCTTCAGTTCTTGGGTTATCTGAAGTCAAAATAATCGGATTTGCGCCGTCTAAAGCGGCTTGAGTCATCAGTGGACGTTTGCCTCGATCCCGATCTCCACCACATCCGAATACCGCCCAAAGTTGATTAGATACATGACGTTTTAGAGTTTTAAGCACCTGAATCAAAGCATCAGGTGTGTGCGCATAATCCACAACAAATAAACGTTGACCATCACGAATGACCTGCATTCGTCCCGGCGCACCAATCAATTGAGGGACAAAAGCGACTAATGCTTCTAAATCAAAACCTGCTTGCTCAGCAGCAATAAGTGCTGCAATCAAGTTTTCGACATTGAAATGCCCCAATAATGGACTTTGAACAGCAAAAGAACCTTGCTGGCTGACTAAATTAAAAGTCGCCCCTGCCAAACTGTAACTTAGGTCACTAATATAATAATCTGCTGTATTTTGAGTAAGCGAATACGTCAGAATCTTTGGCTGAGCAGGATTTTGTTTTGCTGCATTTATTATTAGAGCAGCATACTCATCATCCAGATTAATAACAGCCACTTTTAAAGAGCTGAAGCGGAATAAAAGAGCCTTAGCTTCAGCATAAGCCTCTAAAGTGCCATGATAATCCAGATGATCACGGCTCAAATTGCTATAAACGGCAATTTCAATAGCACAACCATTTAAACGGCCCTGCTCTAAACCATGTGAGCTTGCTTCCAAAGACGCAAAAGTTGCACCTTGTTTAGCATAGTCATATAACGCATTTTGTAATTGTAAAGCATCAAGTGTGGTATGCGTTGATGGTGTTAAGTCTGGCAAAATACCATTACCCGTAGTTCCCATCACTGCACATTGCTGTTGTTGCGAACTAATTAACTCAGCAATTAGACGTGAAATTGTCGTTTTACCGTTTGTGCCTGTCACTGCAACAATACGTGCTGGTGCAACTGGATCTATCTGCTGCAAATAACGCTGTTGCCATTCACCCATACGCTGACGTACATCAGGACATACCCACTCATTTTCCAAACCCAACTCAGTCTCACTAATGATAGCAAGTGCACCATTGGCTAAAGCTGACTCAGCAAATATACGCGTTTTTTCAGGTTGGCTATAACTGGTCAAGGCAATAAAGATTTGGCCTGACTCAACCTTACGGCTGTCTAAACTAAAGCCATGAAAAGGCTGCTTAGACCACTGTGCATCAATCTCGACTGGATTAATTTCTTGAAAAGAAACAGACATAGCTTACCTGCGAATAGGGTTTTCTGGAGTATCAAGGGGTTTATCAAGCGGTACGTTCATTAAGCGCAATGATTCTTGCATAATGCGTGCAAAAACAGGGGCAGCAACCAAACCACCGTAATAACGGCCTTGCGGGTTTTCAACCACAACAATAACTGCTAAACGCGGGTCACTAATTGGGGCAATACCAGCAAATAAAGCACGGTATTCATTATTTGAATAACCTTTACGGTCTGCACGAAGTTTATGCGCCGTACCAGTTTTACCACCCACGCGATAACCCGGAATATTAGCTTGTTTTGCAGTACCACCAGGCATAGTCACCTGCTCTAGCATAAGCAAAACCTGATCGGCAATTTTTGGAGCAAGAACTTGCTCACCTTTAGGTGCCTGATCTAACTTATGCAGGCTTAAAGGCATTTTCTCGCCATGATTTGCAAGCATTGCATAGCCTTGCGCCAACTGGAGAATAGTCGCATTTAGACCATAACCATAAGCCATGGTACCAATTTGGGAAGAATTTAATTTACTTGCCGGTAGCACTAAACCTGAGCTTTCACCTGGAAATTTCACAGCCGAGCGTTTACCAAAACCAGCACGATTAAAGAAGCTCGGCAATGTTTGCTTTGGAAGTGACAATGCAATTTTTGCAGAACCCACGTTTGAAGACTTGATAATTACGCCACTTACAGTTAATGCACCATAATTATGGGTATCGCGAATTGTATGCCAACCTAAACGCATTGAACCTGGAGAAGTGTTTACAATGGTATTTGGCGTATATTGTCCAGTTTCCAGTGCCGCAGAGACAGTAAATGGCTTCATGGTTGAACCCGGTTCGAACATATCAATCGCACCGCGGTTACGCATGGCATCTTTATTAGATAAACCGTTTTTGTCATTTGGGTTATATGACGGCCAACTGGTCATTGCCAAAATTTCGCCAGTTTTAACATCTACAGCAATAGCTGTTGCCGAACGAGCGTTATTTGCAACACCAGCAGCTGTTAATTCACGGTACATAATGTACTGCAAACGGGAGTCAATACTTAAAGTGATGTTTTCGCCCGGTTCACCCTCACGAATAACCTCTGAAACTTTTAAACGGTTTCCGCGCTTATCACGAATAATTTTTTGCTCACCATCCACACCCGACAGCTGTTTATTGAGCTGCATTTCCAAGCCTTCAATCCCTTGGCCTTCACTGTTGGTTAAACCAATAATCTGGGCATTTGGCTGTGGTTGAGGATAATAACGCTTATACGTTTTCTCGGCATATACCCCTTGAAAGTTACCCTTCGTAATGAGGTCTGCCTGCTGCGGTGGTATTTCTTTCTTCAAAACCAGATAACGAGAACGTGGTCGTGCATTCATCTGTTTTTTAAGATCGGCACGGTCTAAACCGACTACATCCGCCAACTCATCAAGATTCAAATTTTTATCGGGTAATTGTCTTTTTAATTTACGATTATTCGGATCTTTCTTTAATTCTTCTGTAATTTGGTCATATAAGTGTTTGGTATCGAAATAATCACGTGGATCCATTACGATTTTCATGATCGGTGTACTAATTGCCAAAGGTACCCCGTGGCGGTCACTAATCACGCCACGCATAGCTTCTACACGCTCAGTACGCAAAATATTGGCATTGGCCTTGTTTTGTAAAAAATCTTTATTAATTACTTGTACATAAAATGCACGTGCAATTAAAACAACAAAACAGAGCAGCACCACTGCCCAGAGCAGATAAAACCGCCACATATCAAATGCAAGAGTTGGTTTTTCCGAAATAGACTGCTGTTTTTTCCGTGTTTGTTTTGTTCGCTTATCTACCATACAGCAAGGCCTTACTTATTTTGCTCTGAGGTCATTGGTAAAGAAATTACCACCGTTTCTGCAGCCGGTGGAGAAAACATCCGTAGCTGAGTTACAGCACGCGTACCAATCTGTGCTGTTGCACCAAAGGTTTGTTGCTCAATGAGCAAACGCCCCCATTCAGCATTGAGATCATCACGTTCACGCATATAAGAGCTAAGCTCTCTATAATCATGACGATATTCAAATACTTGAAATACCACCATCATGGCACTTATAAAAACAAGCGCCACCAATACTGTATACACAACAACTTTTTTCACCACTTTGTTTTCTGTGGTTGCGATTTCATCACTGCTTTTCATTACGCGCCTTTTTCTTCCAAGCGTTCAGCAACCCGAAGCCATGCACTACGTGAACGAGGGTTCGCTTTTACTTCTTCTTCACTCGCACGAACCCGTGAAATTTTCTTTAATCTTCTTGTATCTATCCGCTGCTCAGGCATTCCCCAACCGAAATCTTCTGCTAACGTAGATTCTTTTTGAATAAACTGCTTAATCAGTCGGTCTTCAAGAGAATGGAAACTAATAACAGATAAACGTCCTTCCGGTTTTAGTAAGTCTACAGCTTGCGGCAAAAACAGTTCAATATCTTCAAGCTCTTTATTAATAGCAATTCGAATAGCCTGAAATGCACGTGTCGCTGGATGTTTATGTTTTTCCCATTTTGGATGAGCGGTTTTAACAACTTCCGCCAATTGAGCGGTCGTTTCTAGTTTTCCAGCTAGTTTAATGGCTTTAGCAATACGTCGACTATAACGCTCTTCACCATATTGATAAATAATATTTGCTAATTGTTCTTCTTCAATTTTAAGTAACCACTCAGCAGCAGTTAAACCCTTAGAATTATCCATTCGCATGTCCAACGGACCATCTTGCATAAAGCTAAAACCACGCTCAGCCTGATCAAGTTGAGGAGATGAAACCCCTAAGTCAGCCATAATTCCATCAACACTCATCACACCAATTTCCTGCATCTTCTCTTTGATATCAGCAAAACTGGCATGAATGATGGTAAATCTTGGATCTTCTTGTGCCAAAGCAGCAGCAACTTCCAAAGCTTGAGGATCTTTATCAAATGCATACACTCGTGCATTTTCATCAAGTTTGGAGAGCAATAAACGTGTATGCCCGCCTCTTCCGAAGGTTGCATCGATATACACCCCTGTTGTGCGATCTGCCAATAAGCTCTCAACGGTCTCAAAAAGTAAGACAGAAATATGCGACATAGGTGTTAAATCATTGCGTAAAAATGTAACTGCACATTATCACCTTGTTTATGACCAACACCAAACTGCTTTTTGTAGGAAAATATTAATTTTTCATAGATAAAACCGTTTTGTTAGCATTTTTTAAGCAAAAAAAGAAAGCAAGCTAACCTTTTTAAGTTTGCTTGCTTTCTTTATGAATATTTATCTTTTAAATTTTCTTTTTGAACTACTGTTTTTTAGGTAATTTTATTTACTGCTTCCCATCATAAATTTGATCAAAGACAGCTCCATTAGCAAAGTGAGTTTTCTGAGCTTTAGCCCAACCACCGAACACATCGTTAATGGTAAATAATTTAATTTTTGGGAATTGTGCTGCATATTTTGCTGCCACTTGAGCATTACGTGGTCGGAAATAATGTTTAGCAGCCAGCTCTTGCCCTAACGGTGAATATAAAAAGTTCAAATAACCTTTTGCTAAAGTGCGGTTCCCATCTTTATCAACGGTTTTATCTACAATTGCGACTGATGGCTCTGCCAAAATTGAAATTGATGGGTAAACGATTTCATATTTATCTTTATCAGGTCCTTTCGTTGCCAATAAAGCTTCGTTTTCCCAAGATAATAAAACATCACCAATGCCACGTTCGGCAAATGTTGTTAGCGAACCGCGTGCTCCTGAATCAAGTACTTTTACATTGTGATAAAGCTTTTTAACTAACTCACGAGCTTTAGCATCATTACCACCCGGTTGTTTTAAGGCATAACCCCACGCAGACAAATAAATCCAACGAGGTGCGCCACCTGTTTTAGGGTTAGGGGTGATAATTTCAACACCTGGTTTTGTTAGATCATTCCAGTCACGTATATTTTTAGGATTGCCTTTTCGTACTAGAAATACAACAGTAGAAGTATAAGGCGCAGAATTATTCGGAAATTCTTTTTGCCAATTCGGCTGGATAAAGCCTGCTTTCACAATCTCATCAATATCATTAGCTAACGCTAACGTTACAACATCAGCTTCTAAACCCGTAGCCACCGCCCGAGCTTGTTTACCAGATCCACCATGTGACTGTTTAAATTCAACATCCTGCCCTGTGCGTTGTTTCCAGAACTTACCAAAAGCCTGATTATATTCTTGATAAAACTCTCGGGTCGGATCATAAGAAACGTTTAAAAAAGAGGTAGCGGCTTGAGCTGCTGTTACCGCCATTCCCAAATACACAGCTACAGCCATTATTGATATTTTTTTCATTTACAAAATCCATCATTGGTTTTAGTTTTACTATATTTTTAATTTTATAATTTACAATCAATTACTTATATTAATATATTTTTTATTAATCTCTTTAAAATATATAGATTAAGATGTCTAAGTTATTTCATTTTTGAAAATTTTTGTAATTATTCTTACAACTTAATGAGGGCCTTCACTTTATCTACACATTAATTTGTTAAATAATGAAGCGCAAAGGATACATATGGCCTACATTTAGGTCGACCAGATTAAAATATAGATAATTTTTGTAAAAAGTGTGACACAGTTCCACTTTTTTATTAAGATTTATGTTTAAATCGTAGCATTACCGTAATTTTACATTTCGTTAAACTCAAAAAATAGATGAAATGTAATGAACAGAGGGGATGATTAATAATGAAAATTCATTATGGAAAAGCGTTAAGCTTAAGTTTGGTGCTGGGTTTGGCATCACAGTTTTCTGCAGCAGCAGTACTTAAAGATACTCCAAACAAAACTGGGTCAGATAAGCAGACTTCGCTTATTGAAAAAGCTTTAGATCAACAGAAACGCAATCCTATTGTATTACCTTCTACAGATGATGAGCTTAAAGTACTCAATACTATTCGCGTTACACCGACTCAAAATTTTCTCGCTGCTCAGCATGAACGTTTTTCACGTTTTGTTCAGGCAATCTTTCAGCCGCATGCTTCTTAAAATCTGAAACATCCCCTCTTCGTTTCAGTTTTAGCCCAGTCTGATGTTAAATAAAACGTCAGAATACTGGGCTTTTTCGTTATAATAGTTTCAATTTTTATTTTGACCCATTACCTATGAAAGTTCGTACTCGTATTGCACCTTCCCCTACTGGTTTTCCTCATGTCGGCACCGCCTACATCGCCTTATTTAACATGTGTTTTGCGAAACAACATGGCGGAGAATTTATTTTAAGGATTGAAGATACAGACCAACTTCGCTCTACACCAGAATCTGAAAAAATGATTTTGGATTCATTGCGTTGGTTAGGTCTAAATTGGTCGGAAGGTCCAGATGTGGGGGGCCCTCATGCACCGTATCGTCAATCTGAACGTATGGGAATTTATAAGCAATACGCATTAGAACTTGTTGAAAAAGGTCATGCTTTTTATTGTTTTGCTACAGCTGAAGAACTAGACCAGATGCGTGCAGAACAACAAGCACGTGGTGAAACACCAAAATATGACGGTCGTGGGTTAAAACTTTCTCAAGAAGAAGTGACTCGTCGCTTGGAAGCGGGCGAACCACATGTCATCCGTATGAAAGTACCTGAAGAAGGTATTTGTAAATTTAATGACTTATTACGCGGGGAAGTTGAAATTCCTTGGGCGCAAGTCGATATGCAAGTTCTTCTTAAAAATGATGGATTACCAACTTATCATTTGGCCAATGTCGTTGATGACCATTTAATGGAAATCACTCATGTATTGCGTGGTGAAGAATGGCTTCCATCTGCACCGAAGCATCAGTTGCTTTACCAATATTTTGGTTGGGAAATGCCAACACTTTGCCACATGCCATTGTTACGCAATCCAGATAAATCAAAATTATCTAAACGTAAAAACCCGACATCAATTAACTACTACCGCGATATCGGTGTATTACCAGAAGCCTTGTTAAACTATTTAGGCCGTATGGGTTGGTCAATGCCGGACGAAAAAGAAGTGTTCACGCTACAAGACATGATGGATAACTTTGATATTCAACGTGTATCACTCGGCGGACCAATTTTTGATGTTGAAAAATTGAACTGGCTTAACGGTCAATGGATCAAAGGTTTAACCCCTGGCCAACTGTTGGACCGTTTATTAACTTGGAAGAGTGATCGTAGCACTTTAGAAGATATCGCTGCTGCCATTCAACCGCGTATTAATTTGCTTTCAGAAGCTGTAAATTGGGCTGGTTTCTATTTTAACCATATGCCACAAATTACCGCTGAAATGTTTGAAAGTAAAAAATTGACTCAAGAACAGGTTCGTCAAAGTCTTCAATTTGCAATATGGCGTCTTGAAGGCCAATTTACATGGAACAATGACACTGTTAGCCAAACCCTAATGGATCTTGCGAACCAGATGGACATTAAATTACGCGATTTCATGCCAGCGTTCTTTATCGCAATTGCGGGTTCAACCAGCTCAACACCTGTAATGCAGTCAATGGTCACTCTTGGACCTGATTTAACTTTCGCTCGTTTACGTCGCGCTTTAGAAATTGTGGGTGGACCAAGCAAGAAAGAAGTTAAAAATTGGGAAAAACTCAATGAGAGCTTAAAATTGCCGAAAAATGAAGCAACTAGCGAAGTTTAATTCATTTTTTAGTTGACGTGTGAGCGCATTCAACCTAATATTGCGCTCACACAAACTGGGGTCATAGCTCAGTTGGTAGAGCGCTACAATGGCATTGTAGAGGTCAGCGGTTCGATCCCGCTTGACTCCACCACGCTCCTTTGTGTTTGCCTCATCAAGTCCCTATCGTCTAGAGGCCTAGGACATCGCCCTTTCACGGCGGTAACCGGGGTTCGAATCCCCGTAGGGACGCCATATTCTGCTTTAAAAATTATTAAAAGACTCTATCGTCACCTTACTGTTTATTCTTTATCTCTTTCTAGATTGCACATTTGTCTATTTTATCTAAAATAGCGTCTTTCTTAATTCTCTCAATGTGTAATATGCAGCCATCTGACAATCAACTAGATGCTCATCAGCATCAGAACAGTACTGCACCTTTAAAAAGAGCCATGAGTACTCGCCATCTTGTTATGCTATCACTAGGCGGGGCAATCGGAACTGGTTTATTTTTAGGTTCAGGGGAAGTCATTTCACAAACTGGAGCTATTGGCGCAATTATTGCCTATATTCTTGGTGGCGCGATCGCTTATATGGTCATGCTCTGCCTAGGAGAACTTGCTGTACATATGCCTGTTTCAGGCTCTTTTGGTGCCTATGCCAAAAAATATATCAGCCCGAGTACAGGCTATATGATTTCTTGGATGTACTGGTTGACCTGGACTGCAACGCTTGGAACTGAATTCACAGCTGCGGCATTACTCATGCAGGAATGGTTCCCACATATTTCAATGTGGATCTGGACAATTGTTTTTGCAATCACTATTTTTGGTTTAAATATTAGTTCAACTCGCATTTTTGCTGAGTCTGAGTTTTGGCTAGCTCTTGTTAAAGTGATTACCGTGATTGCTTTTATTGTGCTCGGCCTATTAGCAATTTTTGGTTTAATTCCTTTTCATGGTAGCCAAACTGCACCGCTATTTAGCAATCTTACAGCTCAAGGCTGGTTCCCGCATGGCTTAATTCCTATTTTTACCACCATGCTAATTGTTAACTTTGCTTTCTCAGGAACCGAATTAATTGGCGTAGCAGCAGGTGAAACCAAAGATCCGGCTCAAAATGTACCCAAAGCAATTAATGCGGCGATTTGGCGTCTTCTTATTTTCTTTGTAGGGACAATTATTGTTATTAGCGCTTTGCTTCCCTTCCAACTTGCAGGTTTAGGCGGTGAAAGCGTAAGTAGTAGTCCTTTCGTTACTGTATTTAATTATATTGGCATTCCATATGCGGATGACATTATTAGGTTTGTAATTATTACCGCCCTACTTTCGGCAGCAAACTCAGGCCTTTATGCCGCTTCACGTATGATGTGGTCACTGTCGGAACAAAAATTATTACCTAGCGTATTTGCTACACTCTCAAAAAGTGGAACACCTATTGTTGCCCTAGTTGTCACAATGTTTGGAGCAATTCCAGGCTTGTTATCAGAGCAATTTGCCCCAGAGACTATTTTTAAAAATCTGCTTGGCGTTGCAGCATTTACTATGGTTATTGTCTGGATGAGCATTTGTTTAAGTCAATTCAATTTCCGCCGCCAATGGTACAAATCTGGCCATACTGTTAAAGACTTACAATACGCCGCTCCATTATTCCCTATCGTTCCAATTTTAGGTTTTATTTTCTGCTTTATTACTTGTTTAAGTATGGCAGCAGACCCTGAAATGCGTGCTGGTTTTGTGGGCTGCCTCATTTTTACAGCTTTATGTTATGTCAGCTATTTTATTTTTTACCGCAATAAAGTCTAAACCACTCTTATTCAATGAAAGTGTAGCAAAAAGCTACACTTTTTTTTGTCTACACACTGGTTTTATATAACATACCGTTGTAGATTAAAATTTATATTAAAAACAATTCCTTGTATAGAATGAAAATTATATTTATCCACGGGATGAATCAACAGAATTACACATCACACCGCTTAAAAGAGCATTGGTTAAAAGTATTTAAGCTCGGTCTAAAGCAAATGCCTTGCAAAGTTAACGTACGCGATCTTCATATTCATATGCCATTTTATGGCGATTTGATGAATAAATATCAATTAAGTAATCAATTAGATCTTACAACCTTGTTACCTAAAACATTTTTAAATAATTATTTACCTATTCATTTACATGAGAATAATCCCCCAACGAAAGAACACACCCCATTTATTCCTTTATTGTCGCCATCAACGGATCAAGCTGAAAAGAGCTTTTCAGAACGACTCTATCTGACCTCTCAACTCGTAAAGGATCGAGTACTCAAAGAATTGGTTGTTCTTTTAAACAACTTTCCAAAATTGCATGAGAGTTTGATACAGCAGTTTCTGATTGAAACTTATATGTACTTATCTAATCCTGAATTTATGCAAGAAGTGAATGAGCGAATTTTAAAGAAAATGCGAGAAGATGATGATTATATTGTCGTTGCGCACTCTCTCGGCTCAGTTATTGCCTATCGGCTATTTTCAGACCCTTCTTATCAATTTTCAGTTAAACGATTTATAACTTTAGCGTCCCCTTTATCTTTTCGCGTCATTCAAAGTAAGCTCCCGAGCCCAATTGCTAGACCACCCTGTATTCACGGTGAATGGTTTAATTTTTATTCTCAAGATGACTTTCTGACTGCATTTCCATTATCTGAGGCTCCTTTTAACTTTGATCCGCCTATTATTAATCAGAAAATTTTTACCTTCGCCAACCAGCCACATGAGATTTTAGGATATTTACAACATCCCTCCGTGATAAAGGCAATTATTGAACCTTTTCAGAAAAAAGAGGGCTAAATGTATATATTTTCTACAATTTGAGTTATTTTTAAGCGCTTGATAGCTTTTTTTAATATTTATTCAGAAAACTATTTGACACTTTTATTAAATCGACCTAATATACGCCCACCTCTGAAACGTCCCTATCGTCTAGAGGCCTAGGACATCGCCCTTTCACGGCGGTAACCGGGGTTCGAATCCCCGTAGGGACGCCAGTAATTTTTTCAGATGTATGCCTCATATAAGTCCCTATCGTCTAGAGGCCTAGGACATCGCCCTTTCACGGCGGTAACCGGGGTTCGAATCCCCGTAGGGACGCCAAATTCAAATCTACTGTAGTCTACAGTAGTACACAAACCCTTGAATTCATTAAGTTCAAGGGTTTTTTGTTGTCTATAGCTGTTCACAATATTTCCCCCAAATCTACCATTCTAAACGGTATATTTAACGGTATATCTTGATACCGCTATGATACCGTTAAGGGGAAAACAGTTATGTCCAGAGCAATAAATAGACTAACAGCCTTAAAAGTAAAAAATTTAAAATTTGATGAGGCTATTAGTAACAAGTACACCGATGGGGATGGTTTGTATTTACAGATCAATAAAAACGGTAGTAAGTACTGGCGTATGGACTACACCAATCCAATAACTAAAAAGCGTAATACACTTGCTCTAGGAGTTTATCCAACGATTGCTCTAGAACAAGCAAGGAAACGCCGTGATGAAGTAAAGTTACAACTTGCTGAAGGCAAAGACCCAGCTAACGAACGTGATATTAAAAGAGAACAAGCTAAATTAAGCATGAGCAATGCTTTTAAAATTATTACTCAAGATTGGCTTGAATTACGAGAAAAAGAAGGCAAAAAAGATAGTGAGGTCATACGCCGTTTAAACAAAGATGTTCTACCCTTTATTGGAGATTTCCCCATATCTCAAATTTCACATGAGATTATTGAAAATGAAGTGACTAACCGTATTGTAGAGCGTGGTGCGCTTGAACTGGCTCGTAAGGTTCTTATTTCAGTTAAGCAGATACTTGAATATGCTAGACGGAAAAAGCTCATATTGATTAATCCAGCGCATGACGTGATACTACCTAAACCGATAAGTGGAAACTTTGCAGCAATTACAGACCCTTCTGCTCTTTCAGATCTCATCAAGGCTGTATGGGATGACACAGATACTCGCATGACATTTGTGACTCGATGCGCTGTAAAAATCTCTTTATTTATCTTTTCACGTCCAACAGAAATTAGAACTATAAAATGGTCAGATTATAATAAGAAGGAAGGAGTATTAAACATATACCCCTTAAAGCAAAAGGCAACAAAGCAAGATACAGATAAACCTAAGATAGTTATCCCCTTACCTACGCAAGCCATTGAACTACTAGAACAACTCTATCCGCTTACAGGACACCGAGAATACATATTTGCAAGTAATCGAGGTGAAGAACCCTATATTAGTGAAAGTACTGTTAATGAAGCACTCAAGCGTATTGGATTTAAAGGAGAGCAAACTGCTCACGGCTTTCGAGCTACTGCTAGAACGATACTTGAAGAAGAACTTGATATTGAACCAGTATGGATTGAAAGACAGCTTGCACACAAAGTTAGAGATGCTAATGGAGAATCCTATAATCGTACTAAGCATGTAAAAAACAGAAAAGCCATGCTACAAATATGGGCTGATTATCTGACTAATCAATTACTACAGAAAGAATAATAAATTTAATAAAAAATATTATTTCATCTTAAAGACTTAACCTCCTAATAGCTTTATTCTCATTAGGAGGTTTTATTTAACCCTCATTAATAATTTCCAACAATTCTCGGTAGTGATACCACTGTTCTTTAAACTCTTGATGCTCATCATCAGAAATTATTGCTAAATCTCTAGCAAAATCAGCTTTGACTTGAAGCTCTCTTAAATCATCTAGAATATATTTACTATCACTCCCCCGATCAATCATAGTTCTAATATGCCTTACACTGCCATTAAGAAGAGAAAGAGCTGTGTCATGAATTTTCTTTGTCATAAATACCTCTTAAATTGATTCTAATTATACGAATGAAAGTTACGGTATTTCTTATTTAACTATCATTTATCGTTACGAACAACAGAAATATAATTAGCGTGACTTAAAAACAGAGTAACGCTGAATGATAGTATCCAACCGACTGTAAACATTGGTTACACAATGAAAGATACAGAGGGCGTGGAGAATAGTTCCCCCTGAATACGATTTAATCTTTAAGCGGATACACGACCACAAATAACTCCCCCTCAAAACGGAGTATATGGGGTACGGGGGCAAATATCAGGTATCGCCCGTGGTTTATATGCTCATACACTTAGGCTATATCACACTAGGGCTTTGATCTAAAAATATAACATATTCTATATTGCGCTCATTTCACTTTAGAGCAACTTTAAAATAATGGCATTAATGATATATCAAACACTACTAAATGGCTATATGAAGCTTATAGTGCTTACAATATGTATATTCGTTTCCACTCTTACTTGATCATAAAAATTCTATCAATTTGACATCTCCACACCATTAATATATATTAACTATTAATAAAAATAATTCCCTATGATTTCACATCTTCTATCATTCCAACATCTTTATCTGAAAATAACCCATATCTCAGTTAGTGTAAAAACTCATTCAACACTATAAAAACCCCGCTATATATGATTTCTATAGTGGTTCATCTATAACGTGTATTATATAGATATATATACCTCTTACATCTCCCCCCCTACACACCACCACCTCAAAAATAAACTAATAATTAAGAGAAATTATAATGATTAATCCAAAATATCTATTAAAAACCACAACATTCAAAGGTTATGAAGTAAATCCACATTATTCACTAAGAAAGAGTTCATTAGAAACCATACACTCTTCAATGCTTTGGTCTTTAAAGAACATATCAAAGCCTAGAGCAATGCACATCGCTATAGGACTTACAGATAAAGATACTTTTAGCATTGAGAAGTTTAATCGCCGTCTAAAAGCTAAGTTTAAAGATGAAGGTTTAGTACATCTCTATAGCTTTGAACTATCAGAAAATGATAACCATCACTTACATTGTATGTTCATTTACAATGCTGAAGTACATCGTAGCTACTATACTGTTTATAAGATGATATATGAGTGTGCTATGTTGGATGGAGTGAGAAAAGAAGAAGTAATAATAGAACGGACAAGCTAATGAAATTAGATGGACAATTGCCTATCAAGAAGGTAAGAACTTCCCTGTACATTACTTAAGAACAGAAGAACAATTCATAGATGCAATGTACAGATACAGTTATTTAGCCAAAGTTGATGATAAAGAAGGCATAAGACATAAGGGTTTTGGAGTTATTAAAGTAGCTACTACAAACATAAAATAAACTATAATTTAAATGAATAAAGAATTAAGCCAATTTATTTATAGATAAGATAACTTCTTGATGCTTCGCTTAATTCTTCATTTAATTTAAAAATATATGATCTATGTTGATCGATATAACCAAGAAGATCCCCTACAGTTGAATTCTGATTTTCAATTATATTTTGCATACCTACTACTATTCTCATTATAAATAAATCATATTTTACCTTAACTTTTTGATAGTCATTATCTCTAGTTATTACAAACAATAGATGACTGCTAGAGATAGTGAGAGAATTGTGATCTGTAAAATCTTTCATACGTTGATTTATTTTAGGAATTAGCTCATCTCTTAATTTTTCAGTACCATCCCTCCTTCTCATTAATGCGCACACAAATGCTAAAAGCCTTATATCTTCATTTAGATTAACAATTACATCTTTTGCTTGTAATGAATATGTAGTTTTATTATGTTGTTCTTTCCAATCAGTAAATAGTATAACTGCTGCATAAGGAGCTAGTACACTCATCACTATTGAAAATACATCTTTTACAAAAGAAACATTTACACTACTTCTATCCCATAAGTAAGCAATTCCACAAGTAGTGATACTTACAATCATACAAACTACAAATGCTACTAAAATTTTATTAATTAGCTCTTTTTTCATACAATTAATTTACTAAAAGTAGATATATCGAAGATGTTCAATTATGCACTGAATTACTGCTGACATACCATATCAAACATAGCAATTTATTTTTAAATTAACATTATTTTCAATACCTTAATGGAAATCTTAAATTTATACGAAAGTTCAGTAATGCTCATACACAACATAATACTAATAGCATTTTAAAATATATTCCCCTTCTCACTGAAGAGAATAAAATAATATTCTTTTAACACTAATATTATTCTTTACATATAACTTATTTTTTAGTTTGAGTGAGTTTTGATATTATTGAAAATTAGATCAGGAAACATAATGACAAGCCCTATTTTTTTAAATAGCCCCCATTTAAGATACAAATGGTTCTGTATTGAAAATCAATAGATTACTTTATATACTATACACGTATTTAAAGTTTATAGCTCTTCATTTCCCCAAGTGAAGAGCTTTTTTTATTTTATATCCCATACACGCCAACCATTTGATCCTAATTCATCTTCTGTCGTATCGGTAAGAAGATTGAAGAAATTATCCTTGTTTTCAAAGTTACCTGTTAAACATCCTGATGTAAAAATGTGACAATTATTTGAACTTAAACTGTAATTTAATCTTGTACCTACTTTTTCTCTAGCTCGCTTAGCTGCTAATTTAGACCCTACAGGTTTACCGTCTTTACATGATACGTAAATTGATACTGCTAAATTTAACCCATCTAAACGTTCAACAAACTGCTTAGGACTTACTTTTTCTATTCGCCCACTTCCATCTAAGTGAACTATTCTGTTTCTTCCTACATAAATTCCTGAATGATCAACTATATTAAATGCTAATCCACAATGAATTACACTTCCTATTTCAGGAGTTACATAATCTAAAAATATATTGTGAGCTACTCCTGATACAAAAGGTATATTAGATAAACGAGGTAATTTTCTTTCTTTTATTTTGTCTGACTTTTTAGGAAATGTTGATCTTGGAGTATTTTCAATTGAATTTTCAAATGTCCATATAACAACTTTTTTCAGTATATCCCACATAAATGCAACGCTTATCCATAAACAATTAAATTTTTGGCTAAATAAACTGAATAATGTGCTTAACCTACATAATCAAATACGACAGCTAACTTAAAATGAAGGGTAGATTTGTAGAAGTCTACCCTCCTATCATTGAGAAGCGTTAAGAATTTTAAATAGTGATAAAGGTATCTCTAGCAATATTTCCAATAGTATTAGTTGTTATAGAGTCAAACGTTGCCCCTACGATCCCCCCAAATAAAGGAATTGTCTTACCAAGATTGATAGCACCTTTTTCACCAAATTTAGTTAATAAGCGAAACCCTACTTTTTTGTTTATTGCTGTAATAGTTTTTCCACTAATATTTTTGATAGCATTTTCGGCTAACTTCTTTCCTACTACAATGCCAACATCTTTTAAAATATCTTTTGCAGCATTACCAGTAAGGCAAACAAATACTAAAGATCTTACTCTATCATCATTTAAATTATGCCCACCCATATGAGCAATAGCTGCAATCATACGAATCTGAACATACATTACACTAGCCACATTTGCAGGAATAGCAACTGGCAAAGTAATGATACCCCCAAGTCCAGTTATAAACCCAGATGTACCTGCTTTAGTATTCTGCCAACGAATTAAGGAGTTAACTTGATTATATAAACTATCATCTGTTTTTTTATAATCTTTAGCCAAATCATAGGCTGAATCCAAACCAACAACTCCATTCACAGCTTTATCATAAGACCAATTTAAAACTTCCATGATCTTACTTTCAGTTAAATTATTTACCATATGATCTATTTTCTTCTAAAGTAATAAGATAATTATACTTGGATTTATAATGATTTAAATCTATTTAAAAAATATTCTCAAATTTTGTACTATAGAAAAACCGATAAATTTAAAAGATGATTTTTTATATTTATCGAATGATAGGTAATAGAACAACAATAAAATAAAACTCTTGATTTAGATAAGCCAATCTCATTCTTCCTTTTACCAACATACCCTTCTATGAAAGTTCACGATGTATCCAGTAGTAGTATTCTTGCCTATAGATACACACTGGTAATCCAAATCCATGCTTAATCTAGTTGTTCAAATCTATAAGAGTAGTTTTATTTTAAAATTTTAAGTTTAGATCCCAATAGTCAATCTCATAAGAAACTGGTAATTTCCCCCATAAGTAAGCAATTCCACAAGTAGTGATACTTACAATCATATAAATTACAAATGCTACTAGAGTTTTATTGATTAGTTTTTTTCCTACAATTACCTTACTAAATGTAGATCTATCAAAGATGTGAAATTATTCACTAAATTACTACCAATACACCATATTAGAGACATCAACTTATGCAAAAAATAACATTATTTTCAACATGTTAATGAAAGTTTCAAATTTATACGAAAGTTCAATAACACTCAAAAAATATATACCATTTATAGTACCTTAAAATATATCCCCCTTCTCATCGAAGAGAATAAAACAATACTTCTCTAACACCCATATTATTATTTACATATAACTTATTTTTAGTTTGAGTGAGTTTTGATACTATCATATTGAAAATAAATAGATTACTTTATATACTATACACGTATTTAAAGTTTATAGCTCTTCATTTCCCCAAGTGAAGAGCTTTTTTTATCTGTAACCTGAGTTATAACTAACTATGAAAAAATTAACTTTATTTTTAGTTTTAATTTGTACTGGTATTTCAGTTCACTCCGAAGTTGATTACAAATTAGCTCAGGATAGTTGTGGCTTGATGGAAAGTGTAGCCTTTGCTGCTCAAACTTATCGTCAAATGGGTTACAAACCTTCTGAGACCCTAGATAAATTGATGGAAACAGCAAATAAGATAGAAGATCCTCAATACAAGGATATTGTTAGTCGTTTAGTTTTCGATGTAGTTGAAAATGCGTACTCAATTCAATTGTACTCAACCAAGGCTTTAAAAGATAAAGCTATTACTCAATTTACTGAAACAAACTATTTATCTTGTATAAATGTATTTAAGAAAAGACTTGAAGAAAAAGAATCTATATAACTTACAATAAAACAAGGGATATAAAGATATGCAATTTCAATTTTTAGAAACTGATAATCTAAAAGATTTTGACTATAAAAATAAGGTTATTTTCCCTCCTTACTTCGAAATGTTAAAAGAGGCTCTTGAGTCTTATGACAACTTAAAATCATTCTTAAACTCTCATAGCCATATAAAAAAGTGGTTAATTATTAGTGATTATGCATTAGATGATCAAAATAAAAATGGAAACTTTATAACATTTACAATAGTTCCCAACTATTTTGCTATCGACCACTTAATGAAGACTACCAGAAGCTTGCAAAGTAAAGATATTAAAAAAACTAAAATAATTCATCCTGACTTTATTCAATTTCTACGCTCATCTATATTTTTCAATATAAGCATAGAGTTACCATCAAATAGAGAAGAAATGATAGGATCAGCAAAAAAGTACTTCACTTGTTTATATGAATGTCTCGAACAAAACTACAATGATCCTAAAGTTAAATCCCAATGTCGTTATTTCATAAGTAAATTGAATGGTAAATCTAAATTCCCTCTACATGTGGATATTGATTTGATATCTTGCATAGTTTCATTAATAGAATTACAAATTTTCAAACATGTTCCAGATATAGAAAATATTTGTTGGTTATCTGATAGAGATAAAATACTTACAACTTTTGGTCAAGAAGGAAAAGAACGGATATCTCCAATGATCTTCAACCTAATAAATTATCGTTCTAAAATGCTATTTAGTATGCTCACAGTTCCCTTCAAGAAGAACTCTGAAGTAATACTCAGTTTCGGGTATCCAGAACCAGTAGGTAGAATGTGGTATGACTCTTTAATTCGTATACCAGATTTTATTGTAGGTTCTTTAGCTGATAATGATCAACAAGAAATGATTGTCAGTAAAAAAATATTTAAGGAAGTGCTAGAAAAGGTTATTTCCAATGAGGACTTAAACTTAATTTTTAGAATAAATTTTATAAATGGTGAACTTTCAACTACGAAAACTATTTATTCACACAATGTCCAAGACTCTTCAATATAATTAGTTTCCTTGCTGAGGATACTTTTATAACTTCTTACCAACACATCCTTCCGTGAAAGTTCACGATGTATCCAGTAGTAGTATTCTTGCCTATAGATACAACATTGGTAGTCCAAGTCCATGCTTAATTTAGTTGTTTAAATCCATCAAAGTTGTTTTTTCTTTAAATTTTAAATTTGGGTCCCAATAGTCAATATCACGGGAAACACGTTCACCACTTGCTAAGCAACTTACTTGCACCGAGGTACTAACATCAAAGAAGCAGTTTGGGTAATAAGTATCTAATATGAATCCACATCTTTGCTCATATTCCCATGCGTAAGAGCAATCTGTTCCCTCTTCACATGGATTCTGTACTTTACTTTTGTCTTCAAAATTACTTGGATGCTTTAGACAATCACGTAACGCTTCTTGAGGGCTAGCATAGTTAGCAATCCTGTCATCTACAACTATATTATTATTGTCAAAGACATTAGTTGTACCTTCATTTGTCTCATTGCTTACTTGCTCACTACTCTCTTCTGTTTGACTTATTGTTTCCAGTGTATCTGTAGTAGTATCTTCACTTGAATCGTAAGATGATTCCGCTATTGGTGCTTCTTCTGGAGTATGATTCAAAATTTTAGGCACTGTAACCAATAAAACGATAAATACTGCAATACAGATAGTTATCATATATTTATTATCATTAAAGAAATTACTTTTCTTTGGCGTTGTCTTTAAATTCTCTTCTTTATCCTTTATACCTGAATACTTTTGATCAGTATTATTTATTGAACTTGGTAGCTTAACTTCGCTTATTTTATTTTTGGAAAAATTACCATACTGTGGCAATCCACAATATGGGCACTTGAGTACTTCACTTGAAATCTCATTCCCACATTTAAAGCATTCTATAAGCGCCATCTTATTATTCCTTTTTGACCAATCGTAGAATTATTAAAGTTTTAATAAGACATCTCTGGCATGGTTAATTTCTGCTGCCTTTTGCTCAAGAATTTCTCTTACTGCATCAGTGACACCAACATTACGATCAGAATGAAAATCTCTTATTTTTATACGATGAGCTTTCTTAATTTCATCATTAGAAGCATGAATTGATACACCTAAAACCTTTGCAGCTAGTTCACGTTCATTAAATTCTTCTACTACAGGGGTTTCTTTTTCTTGTTCTGATGCATGCTTAAGAAAATTCTCAAGCTCTTCTATACAATAGTTACGTGCAAGATCTATATTTGAACCAAATTGAAGAACTTCTGTTTTAAAAACTTCTGTATTTCTACAAGTATTAAATATCAAAATCATCACATTGATATAGATTTCAGCCTTCCTAGGTTCATTTGGTTGAAGAGCAAGAAAGTCTCTAATTGATAGTGAGATAGTGGGGCGATTAGTTAATTTAATTCGCTCTCGCAGGAGTACTATTTCATTATCATTTTCACAAGCTTCAATAAATATATTCTTAACAAAGTTTACCTTGTCTGGGCTCCAAGTAGACTCATGAAGTAAGGCATAGTGACAAACAATATCAATATATGGGTAAATTTGCTCAATTAAGCTTTTTCCCAATTTTAATGATGGTTCAGCCTTATCTTTATTAAAATTTGAATTAGTAGTTCTATTCTCTTCATCACTAAAAAACAGATTTGCAAGATAGCCAAGTGCAAACCCTATCAAGAAACCTAAAGGTCCACCAATAAAAAAACCTATAACACCAAGAATCCAGCTCATTAATTTATTATCCCCACTAATGAATACACAAAATTATGAAAATTTATTCACCTTATGGGTTTTCATTAAGATAATATAATGCTGCTTTCTTTTCACCATTAAAGACAATTGGTTCTAAATAAGGACGGGTTTCCTTTTGGTCAGCGGTTAAGTAGGCGTAATCTACATAGGTCTTTTCTTTTAGTATTCTTCTTGCTTGATCAACACTAGCATCAAAAATAACTATCGTATCACCAGCATAACCACATCGATCTTCTCCACTAATATCACAAACCCCACGCTCTACACCAATTACATCCAAGCCATAAACCTTTATCCCTTTTACTTTCCATGTAAAAAACTCTTCTGTTTTTTGAGCTGGTTTATAAGCCCGAATTCCTTTACTTAGCCAATAATCTCCATAACGTCTATCCACAAATGCTAATAAAGATTCATAAGGAACAGGTGCGTATCCACCATAATTCATTTTTGAAAAATACTTTTGGTAACCATCAAAATTTATAGTTTCTGAATATGGATTAGGCTGCTCAGATTCTAATTTATAGCTTTTACCATCAAATTTATAAGTTTTATAGATATTATAAGGAGCTATCTTAGGAGCATCGTTATAGGATTTCCGTATATCATTATTTCCCTCATAGAGAACTGCTAAATCATAAACACCATTGCTTTCTTTGCTTTTATCTAAGAAGTAAAAAGAGTCATATTCATACTCTGAATTATCCTCTGCTCCCCAACCTTTTGATGCAAAACGCATATTATTTGCAATATCATATATTTTCTTATTATTCTCATCTAAAACAACAATATAAGCAGAATTATTAGTTTGACCACCACCAAACATTAAACTGACCAAAAATCCTTTGAACTGACTACCTACATCTATCGGCTCACTATTCATAATATGATCATAAGTCATATCATCTATACCTGCTGCTCCTGAACTTCCATTGACTAAGCCATCACTTGAAGTTCTTGCAATCAGTTCATAGGCATCACCTGACTTTTTGAATAAGAATAGATCTAGAGCAGTTCCTTCCGATAACATATTAGCGTACTCTGCATCTTTATGTGTAAAAGCAACTAAGTAACGATCTTCACCATTATTTTTATATGACTTAACACCTTTGTATTTATATGCAGTCAAGACATCTTTCAGATATGAGATGGACTTATACTCACTATTCTTTGCTTCATTAAATTTAGCTAAGTCTTCGTTATTTTTTAGATTATTTTCACTAACTGATATGTATAACGTACTAAATAATTCTTGAGCGTTATTTAGATCTTTGACCACTACTCTGCCATCTTTCTTTTCTGAAGGTACTGTTTTTTGCTGAACTACTGTATCAGTAGCAAGTTGAGAACTCTTACCAGCAAATAAATGATAGGAATATATGGATGCACCTAAAGTACAACCAATAACACCTAAAGTTATCTTATTAAATTTCATTATTATAAAGTCCCTTTGTTGGTTATGATGGCTGAACGAGTAAAGGTTAATAGATTAGTTAGAATCCAGTACCCACTTATCCCACAGCTATGCGCAAAAACGAGAGGCCTATAAAACTATTTCTCACAAGACATAGTTCTAATGCGGTCTAAAAAGATTTGCTAAAACCCGTTAGCAGTATGTTAATCGAACATATGATAATTGTTGCTATTTGTAATCGTCAATACTTTTTTAATAATCTAAATTTGTCACATAAATTCTTTTCTATACAACTTACTCCTCATATTTACAGTATGATAAATTATCAATATTTTCCGTGTAACGGCTTACAACTGATAACAACTCTAATAAAAGCACCTTTATCACTAAATTCATTAGTTAAATTAAAAAGACAGAAAAATTCTATTTTTATTTATTTAGATACAGCAACTTAAAATTAAATATTTCTTCAAAATATTTAGATAAATGATATATTGAGCTAACTTAAATTTTACAATAATCTATATGAAGCAGATCTTAATCGTGACTTTATTTTTTCTGCTGGCTGACTTACAAGCAGCAAATGCAGCTACTATGTCTGAAATGAAATTTAATCAATACTCTTATGACACATTAGAAATTTCAAAATCAATTCGCAAAGATCTAGAAGTTGCAAATGAAAATAAAGATATTGAAGCGATTACGCAACAAGTCTGTAAACTATATCTAATAAATAAAGAAATTCTTAAGACCAGTGAAAGAAATAGAGAATATGTAAATGCTAAAATAAATATAACCTATGCTAAATATACACTTAAGATGTTATCTAATACTTCAGCATTTAATAATGATAGTTTTGATTTAAAGCGGGATTGTAGATAAATAAGTTTATTAAAATGTTTATATAAGCGATAAGACTCAATCAAAATAAAAAAAGCAGCCTATAAAGGCTGCTTCTCTTTGAGTAAATGGATTATTCCATCATAAATTTGATTCTCAGTTGGTGTTAGATTAATCGTATCCAATGTTGTAAATAGATAACCACTACTACCATCAACATTTTTATCGACCACTGGCACACCAGTTTCAGCATTAAATGCCCGTGTAATAAGTCGTGATGTAATTGGTACTCCAGCAAGCTTAAGCTTTTCCTGAAACCGTTCCAACTCGATAGAACGAATACCTCTTCGCAGATCATCAGATGCTGCTAGATAATCTCCACAGGCTTTTACAAACACTTTAGTAGGTACGTTCCCCCATGTAGTTTTATCTGTCACATCAAATGCTACAAGCTTTTGAGGAATATGTTTTTCACGTGGGACAGGATATCTAATCTTAGTGAAATCAATATTTGCAACTTCCAAAATTTTATCTTTCACCAAACCAGACTGAAGCATAAAGTTTGTAACATCGTTATAGATATCTTCTCCTAGCAAGATAGAAATTTTTAGTAAGTCCTCCCACACATCACCTAAGCGATTATCAATATATTCAATTAACGGTACACTCAATATTTGAATGAACTCTAAAATTTCACCGTAATATTCCTTGATAACTTCATCAATTGCATGTGAAAGACTGACTAAATCCGCCGTTTCGACATATTTGTACTTCTTGAGATTTACCCCATTAGGCACTTTCTGCATTTCAATGACAATACAACGTGAGACTGTTGCTAACTCTAACTTTTCAGTAATCTTGATTCCTGAAACACACTTAAAACCAAAAACACTTTTAGTTGCTTTAGCACGAGCAGTAACTGGTCCATCTCGTTCAAAACCGCTATTAAAGTATTCTGTAAAGTCTTTGACATTTTTCAGTACATCTACTTCATCAGCAAATACAGGATGACCTTCTGATGATGCAGTCATCCGTACTAGTCCAGCAGGAGTAGCATTAGCAACACGCTCATTAGCATTGACACCGTTCACCCAAGCTAGAAACATTTGAAGTGTACTCTTACCATATCCTGGCCCTGAAGCATTGATCATCAAGATAGGAGCAAAATACAAATCTTTAGCGTTAATTTCATCGTAAAGGGATAAAAATCGAGTTAAGACAGACCAACAAAAGAGCACTGAAAAAGTTTGTTCTGTCAAAAACAAGAATTCCCCCCCTCGAACCTTAAATAGATGGTGAAGTCCTCGCAATTCATTTTGGATAATCTCTGATTGAGGAATATCTTGTACAATATTTTTAACAATTCCAGTTGATCCGCTAATACAAGTAAGAATATCAACTTGATTTTCCCCACTCTTAATAACTAGATCATCTGTTTTACAATCTTCTTTCTCACCTCCTACATCTATAATGCTAAGATGAATTGCTGATTGACTCTCAATTTGATCAGGTTCTGAATGAACAGAACTGGAATTCTGCTCATCAGGTGAATGGGCTATCTCTTGATAGCCTTTTTCATTATTGAACTCCTCCATCGTCATACTCCCATACCTCCATACTGGTTCAACCAACTATGAATGACCTCACAGCGCCAACGAGTCAACGTATGAATTTTTACTGGTACAGGAAAACGACCATCTTTAGCCCATTTCCAAACGGTTGAACGTTTGATAGGTAGATGTGGAAGCATATCGTTTAGGCTGATATAGCCTGTTTTAGGCAATAGTGAACTGTCACCACTGCCAATATTGGTGCTCGACATATTTGTCTTTGCCTCTTAAATTATTTAAAGAATGTGTGGGTCTTACCCCACACAACAAATATGCTTATTGACGAGTAGAGTAATCAAGAAGGAGAAGAATTTTTACACCAGTGTAATTTTCTAACTAAATGTTATTTGAAGCTTTTTTTATATTTCTTTTTAATCCTCCCCAATATTTTTTAATAGTTTCTTCAGCTATGTCCAAATCAGAATACTCCTTGGCTATCTCCTCCCTTACTTTAAATCTTAATCCTCGCTGACCTGTATTACGATCATTTGGTAGCTGATCAAGTCGATGACCTAACTGCACAATAATTGACAGAGCGGCAATATAAAATTTTTCCTCATCAGTTCCTGACCGTACCTGTATAGATTTTCCTTTTTCATCTGTTTTATCTTTTCTCAGTTCAAGTACTTTTTTTATAATTTTTTCATTAATATCATCAAATTCAGGCTTCTGACTTACTTGCGTATCAGACTTTTCCTCGTCATCGTTACTAACAGCATTTATCACTTTATTTTTTTTAACAATTTGCTCAATATCATCTTTTAGAAAAACATAACTTTTTATATCAACGTAATTATTGTCCACACCTTGATAAATCTTATACGCTTGATCTTTGCTAAAAAGCTCTGTTTTACCTTTTACTTGTTTAGGAGCTTGACCATGATTCCCTATGATATGAACCACAGAGTTCCCTGTTAAATTTTCAATTAAATATACATTTTCGATTGCAATTTGTTTAGACTCTCCAACTACGATAGCATTCAGATAGTGGGCTGCTTCTACGGGTCTTACATAACCATTAAAGTTTACATAAGCTCTAACTAAAACATCAGGCTCTTCAATAAAATTGTTAGCAAAATCATCACCACTAGGGTCTGAATAAAATAATTTCCTATATTCGTATACACTTATCTTTCTTTTTACTTCAAGAAATCCACTCCATGGAAAACATGGTTTTAAAGAACCACTAACAATCAAATCATTAAACTTGTATAGGGGAATGTCTAGTAATTTAATGCTTTGATCAAAACTTAGGTATTCTTTCCGTTCCTCATTGTCACTATATATCAACAATCTTGAATAAAAATTTGATAAAAATTCATCAAGCGATTCATTTGTGTCCTGCTGCTCTAATTGTTCCTTGTGATCAGTCATTCTTTTCTTGCTCAAGACTTAAAAAACATTATCAAGATTACAAAATATAACATTCCTGTTACAATCAAAATTCTAAAAAAATGGATAATTTTTAAAGTTAATCCCTATCCTACTAGAAATTATAGCTCGATTTTTTGACGGTATATATAACGGTATTAAATAGATTAAAAATAATTTATTTTTATTAAAATCAATATATTAACACACTAATAAGGATCCCCGTAGGGACGCCAAATTCTAAAAAGCCACTGCATAATGTCAGTGGCTTTTTTCTTGCCTTAAAAATGAAAAACCAATCAATGATTAGCTTTTCATATGCTCCATTAGCTCGCAATGCCCACTTGTACTTCAAGGCGACCCGACTGTACCCGTAGTCCTCTAATTTCAAATTGATCTACCAATTGCTGGACCAGCTCTCGGCTTTCTCTCAAAATATTCAAACCCGGTAAAATACTGAAATCAGTCAAACTCAGAAGCTTTTCAACCATCCATGAACGGTTATTAATAAAGTCAATAAATCCTGCTTGCTCTAGGT
Source organism: Acinetobacter sp. Leaf130 (assembly GCF_001423205.1). Classification (NCBI taxonomy): domain Bacteria; kingdom Pseudomonadati; phylum Pseudomonadota; class Gammaproteobacteria; order Moraxellales; family Moraxellaceae; genus Acinetobacter; species Acinetobacter sp. Leaf130. The sequence goes on along the minus strand of NZ_LMOE01000005.1, from coordinate 288,950 downwards.
CAATAAACCACATACGGTGACCATCACGCTGGATACCAGGAATATCACCAATCAAGTGATTAATAAGTGATGGAATCGGTAACATATTTACGACTTCAAAACCAACTCGACCAATACGGCGCACAGCCCAGTTTGACAGAGTTCCCCCATGGCGAATCTGGACATCGAGGCTCTCATCCATTTGACGTAGGCGCAAAAATTTTTCCTGCCCAATACGGCATTCCAATACTTTAAAATCTAAACTTAAACGATACATGAAACGATGGTAATGCCCATCGATCTCGACTTGGAAACTATCATTGCCACACTTGATTTTAATATCATCAATTTCAGAACGGTCGATGCGCTTACGAATTTGGTTATTTAATAGCATTTCCGGTAAATACAGCGTTAAGGTGCTCTTCCCCAAAAATGTACGTGCCATGATCAACGCGACTTGACGTGCAGTTTCACTGGTTTCAGACACCATATCTCTCACAGTGCCTGCCGCCAGATTTGTCATTCCGACAACTCCACGTCTGGTGTGAGTGGTCACTTGGTCGAGCGCATCTAATGCAGCATCCGCGACCCCTGCAATATTACGTGTCGTATCACTAGCGAACCCGACCGCATCTTGGGCATGTTGCAATGTCTTATGCAATAATCGACGAGATAATGACGGTTTTGCGGTATCTACAGCCGATGCTGTTGTTGTAGGCTTCGACTCATTGTCATCTTGTTGACCCAAGTCCCTCTCTCCTTTTTATATTTATTTCACATCCTATTTATGAGTATTTAAGCTCATTTATAGTGCTAATCACACTTCATTTTTCTGTAGATTAGCATGCTCTACAATATTATTTTATTTTTTATGTGTACGCATAAATCATCTGCTTTTTGTATTTCTTTGTTTATTCAAAATTAATTTTTTGCTAGCTCAAAGCACTTCATCTATATCTTACAAATTTTTTTCTTTTTCGACATTTCCGTTAGAATAGATTCAAACTGAATGTGGAGTTCCTATGCAATACCGTTGCCCTCAATGTCAAAGTGTTAAAATTATGCCTGTAAGCCAAGGCATTAACAGCGCAAAACCAGCAGTTCCTAAAAGCCTTGCTATCTTAATTCCTGCAATTTTTATGCTTTTACTCTTGGTTATTATTAGCATTTTTATGTGGATTTTTGGCAATGGTGCAAGCAACTCTCTTCAAATTGCAACAGTAGTTGTTTTTGTTGTGACTGTAGGAGCAGGTTTTATGTTTTGGCGTGATTTGCCGGACTTTAAACTGTCTATGCAAGCATTTATGCAGTCACAAAAACATTGGAAATGCCGTGACTGCAATCACGAATGGGAAATTTAAAAAAGTGTTCACATCAGCTTAATGCTGATGTGAATGTGCTTCGTCAGCATGTTCGTGTGGAGCATGCTGGGCAGTGTGTTGACAGTTAATATCCTCGTCATCTTCAATTTGCAAAGTAACCTCTGCAATCCCATGTTCATGAGATAGCATTTCAACTGCTTCATTATAAAGCCTTGTACGCTCTGCTTCTGGCGCAAATAAATGCACCGTTAAATGAATATTTTTAGACGTAATGGCCCATACTTTAAGTTGATGAATACTTTCAACGCCATTTAAAGAAAGCAGATCTGTACGTAATTTCTCAATATCCACTTCTTCTGGCACACCTTCGAGCAAAATATTAATGCTCTGTTTAAGCAAAATCCATGTTCTTGGTAATACCCAAAAGCCGATGAGTACGGCAATAAGCGTGTCAATCCAGTACCAGTTGGTAAAATAAATCGTTATTGCCGCGATGATCACTCCTACCGAACCCAATGCATCGCTTAAGACCTCTAGATAAGCACCTTTAACATTTAGACTAGAGTTAGCGCCCGACATTAAAATTTTCATTGAAATAAGGTTAATTACTAAGCCAACCGTTGCCACAATGAGCATCCCTACGCTTTGGATTTCAGGTGGCTTAGAGAACCGGATATAGGCCTCATATAAAATATAAACTGCCACCACAAAAAGCATGAGCGCATTAAATAAAGCTGCCAAAATTTCAAAGCGCTGATAGCCAAAAGTACGCTTATTATCAGCGGGACGTTTTGAAATTTGAATGGCAACCAAAGCAATTGCCAAAGCAGCTGCATCTGTAAACATATGCGCAGCGTCAGAGAGCAATGCCAAACTTTGCGTGATTAAACCAGCAATGACCTCAACAATTAAAAACGTTGTAGTAAGAGCTAAGGCAATTGTTAATTTTTTAGCATTACCTTCAGTCACTACAGCATGACTATGATCATGACCATGTCCACCCATTTTGCGGACTCCTTATTATTTATCTTTATGGTGAGGTAAAAGTAACAATGAACTCATAATTACTATTACCTCTTTCAAACACTTTTTTGACTCAAGTTCTGTAATCAAAAAAGATATCTCAAATCGATGACATTATGAATGCTCAGCGCTTTTCGCCTTGCTTTCATTCATCCATCGATAAATAACAGGTAATAAAACCAGAGTTAATATCGTAGATGAAATAATGCCACCAATAACAACTGTTGCCAAAGGTCGTTGCACTTCTGCACCGGTTCCTGTTGCCAAAGCCATGGGAATAAAACCAAGCGAGGCAACACAAGCCGTCATTAGAACGGGTCTTAAGCGTAAGATCGCTCCATTCCAAGTTGCAGTTTGAATATCAAATTTTTCTCTAAGCTCTTTAATAAAACTCAGCATCACCAGACCATTCAAAACAGCAACGCCCGACAAAGCAATAAATCCGACACCCGCCGACATCGAAAGCGGAATATCCCTCAACCAAAGTGCGATAATGCCACCCGACAAAGCAAACGGAACGCCGCTAAACACCAACAGACTTTCTTTAATGTTATGGAATACAGCCATGAGTAGAATGAAAATCATAGCAAGCGCTAATGGAACAACAATTTTCATTCGTGCAGCAGCTGAAGCTAGATTTTCAAACTGACCACCATATTCCAACCAATACCCTGCTGGTAGTTGTTCTTTTGCGAGCGTTGTTCTTAGCTCTTGAACAAATGATCCTAAATCACGGCCTTCTACGTTAGCGGTAATAATGACACGGCGCTTACCATTTTCACGTCCTACCTGATTTAAGCCTGAGGTACGTTCAACTTTAGCGATATCTTGAAGCTGGATTAGACCACCATTCGGTAATTGAATCGGAAGTTGGGCTAAGTTTTGAATAGTACGTTGCTGATCTTCTAAGCGAATTTCAAAATCGAATCGTCTATCACCTTGTAAAATCTGCCCTACATTTTGTCCACCGACACTTGCTGCCACAATATCTTGAATGGCTTTGGCAGATAATCCATATTGCGCAGCCAAAGGACGATTAATTTCGATACTTAGCACAGGCAAACCGCTCGTTTGTTCCACCTTAACCGCTGTAGCACCAGAAATCGTCTGTATCTTTTGGGCCAATGTCTGAGCCTGCTCATTAAGCACTTGCATATCATCGCCAAAAATCTTGACGCCAATATCGCTACGAATGCCTGAAATCAGCTCATTAAAACGCAGCTCAATCGGTTGAGAGAACTCGCTGTTATTGCCCGGTAATGTCGCCAAGAAAGCCTGCATACGCGAACGTAGTTCATCTAGCGTTTCTTTATAGTTTGGCCATTGATCATGAGGTTTAAGTAAAATGACTGCATCAGAGATATTAGGTGGCATCACGTCAGTTGCAACCTCAGCTGTTCCTGTTCGAGCAAAAACAGCTTTTACCTCTGGAAAGTTTTTCAAAATGAGCTTTTCAGTATTTTCTTGCATTCGCAATGATTGCTCGAGCCCTGTACTAGGTGAACGCATTTGCTGTAAGGCGAAGTCACCTTCACTTAACTGGGGAGCAAATTCACTGCCCATTTGGGTCGCTAACACGCCTGTGAGCACTAAAATACTTAATGCAAAACTAAGAACAACAATCTTAAGCTGATAAGCTTGATCGAGAATATCTCGATATTTCTGCTTTAAAGCTTGCATCCAACGTGTTTCTTTTTCTTTGACTTCACCCGTAACAAAAAGAGCAACTGCCGCAGGTACAAATGTCACAGAAAGAATCATGGCACCCAATAACGCCATAACCACGGTCATTGCCATTGGATGGAACATTTTGGCTTCAACACCAGATAAAGCGAAAATAGGTAAATAGACCACTAAAATAATCATTTGCCCAAAAATAAGCGGTCGACGGGCCTGTTTCGCAGCGAGAAAAACTTCTTTGAATCGCTCAGTGCGTGTAAATGGTCGATGTAAAGCATGCTGTGCTTCTGCTAGACGTCGAATACAGTTCTCTACAATAACAACCGCCCCATCTACAATAATCCCGAAATCAAGCGCTCCTAGGCTCATCAGGTTGGCACTAATGTTTTGCTCAGCCATCCCCGTAAGGGTAAATAACATCGAAAGCGGGATAACACAGGCAGTAATTAAAGCTGCTCGGAAATTTCCAAGGAAAATAAACAGAATCACAATAACCAGAATCGCCCCTTCTACAAGGTTCTTCTGTACTGTTGCAATTGCTTTGTTTACCAAACTCGTCCGGTCATAAACCGTTTCGATTTCTACACCTTTAGGTAGGGTAGATTGGATTTCCTTAATTTTGGCATCAACCGCCTGAGCAACGGTACGGCTGTTTTCTCCCATCATCATCATGGCAATGCCAAGAACAGTTTCTTCACCATTGTAAGTTGCAGCACCCGTTCTTAAATCATGCCCAATAGAAACATTCGCCACATCTGCCACACGAATTGGTAAACCATTTTTAGTGCTTACAGTAATATTTTGAATATCCTCAACATTACTTAACATGCCCGGAACACGAACCGTGAGTTGCTCGCCATTCTCTTCAATAAAACCTGCACCGCGATTTTCATTATTTTCTTGCAGAGCAGTCTGGAATTCATTAATTGAAATCTGAAGCTGTTGCAGACGTTTTAAATCAGGAGAAACAATATAGGTTTTATTGTAGCCACCAATACTGTTAATTTCGGCTACGCCTTTCACCCGCTGTAATTGAGGACGTACAATCCAATCCTGAATTTCGCGTAAATCCATAGCTGTATAGGCTGTACCATCAGCTTTTTTAGCACCAGATTTTGCTTTTACGACCCATTGGTAAATTTCACCTAATCCCGTTGAAACAGGAGACATAACTGGATCAACTGATTCAGGTAGTTGTCCGTCCGCCTCTTGTAAACGCTGGTTAATCAGTTGTCTTGCCCAATAAATATCTGTTCCATCTTTAAAAATAATGGTGACTTGGGAAAGTCCATAACGGGAAATAGAGCGAGTCTGTTCCAGATTAGGAATTCCGGCCATCGCATTTTCAATAGGATAGGTAATCCGCTGTTCGACCTCTAAAGCGGTATATCCATTTGCTTGGGTATTAATCTGCACCTGAGCATTGGTAATGTCTGGAACCGCATCAATAGGAAGCTTTTGATAACTCCAGATTCCGACTCCAATCCACGTCAGCACAAATAGCATGACCCAAATGGCATTTTGAATAGCAAACTGAATAACTCTGTCAAATAGTCCTTCGGGTTTGGGCAGTTCGGGTTTATTAATGTCCATGCTCCGCCTCTCCTTTTTCCAGTTCGGATTTCAGCAAGAAGCTGCCTTCTGCAACATAGCGCTGGCTTGGATTAATACCTTTTACAACTTCGACCCACTGACCATCTTTAGAACGTTGCCCCAACTGTACCGTGACAGGTTCAAACTCAAAGCCTGTTTTGACCATTTTTGGAGTAAAGATAACGTCTTTATCTTCCACTTGTTGGATCGCTTGTGCTTTTACACGTGTTACTTTTTGCGTTGAACCTGAATTTAGCTCAACGTTAACCATTAGATTTGGACGTAATTCACTATTATTTGCTAAGACCTTTGCACGGACTTGTAAACGACCTGTCTGAGCATCAGCCTCTGTTGTTAGGCTTTGAACCTGTGCAGTAAATACATTCCCAGTTTGCAACGATTTAAATTCAATTTGCTGATTTGGCTGCACATTCATATTTGCGGTACTTGGTAAAATAAATTCCAGCCATAACTGATCAAGCTGATTAATAATAAAAAGCTGATCTGCTAACTGTACATTTTCACCTACCACAATATCTTTATTACTCACCATGCCAGCAATTGGTGCTGTTAAGGTGTAGCGCCCTCCTGAACCGGAACCTGCGCCGAATGCACTTAAGCGTGAGCGAGCTGCTTTAACTTGTATCTGTGCTTGCTGGTAAGCGTTATAAGCTCTTTGATAGTCTTGTTTAGCAGAAATTCCCTGAGACCATAAGCTACGTTCACGTTCATAGTCCTGACGCGTTAAATCAAGATTAGACTGTGCAATTTGCAAATTAGCTTGTTGATCGACTAGATCTGGAACCAATAAGCTTGCGAGAGCCTGACCCTTTTTAACTTGTTGTCCCAATTCAACATAGACTGCTTCGACACGACCACTAAAACTTGGTGAGACATGGGCTTGACGGTCAGTATTTACAACCAGTTTGGCTGGATAAGTTTGAAGCTGAGCAACTTCACCTAATTCAGCCTGTTCAATTTTTAAATTTTGTTCCTGCATTTGTTGAGCAGTGAGCATCAATGGTTTTTCATCTTCTTCATGGTGTTCTTCACCCTCTTCTTCAGCATGCCCGTGACCTTCCGATGCTTCGGAAGAATTAGATTTATTTTTTGAATTTAAAACCAGTAAACCAATTAATATTGCAGTGATTGCAGCAATCACCCCGACCCAAAGCCATTGAGAATTTTTCTTTAAATTTGTCGACATTATTATTCTCCTGCCTGAGTTGGGAATGTTTGACTTTGTTGCCAAGCACGTTGATTGAGTTGCATTAAGGCATCTTTCGCCATGATCTGTTCTGGTTCTAACCCGAGACGCAAACTTTGAATTTCAATTGAGTTTTGCCAAGCCTGTTTTAATAGCTCGACTTTACGTAAGCGCACGTCTTGCAATTGCATGGTCGCTTGCTGAACATCGGTAACGGCGAACTTACCCAAACGAAAACCTTGCAATGTTTTTTGCTGAACTTGAGTTGCAAGAGGAACTTGCTGATCATTCAGTTGTTTAAACTGGATACGTAAACCTTTTAACTCTGACATTAGGGTTTCAATATCAACCTGATTCTGCTGTCGATAAAAGCTTTGTTGGCGTTGAGACAGCTCTTGCTTGGCTTGAGCAATCTTGACTCCATATTGCTGGCGATTAAAAAGATTTAAAGGAATTTCTACACCTAAACGAATTTGGTTATCTGTACTCTGCTCTGGAGAGCGAGTGTTATTAACACCCAAAGTTACGGTAGGTTGTGGTCTTGCTTTTGCTTTAAGCTGTTGAATATTGGCTTGCTGTGCAAGAGCATCTAGCTGGAAAGAACGCTCCAATAAATTATTTTGTGAATCTTGGCTTGGTTCTATATTCGCTGCCAGCGCCCATAATTGGTTTGGACTTTGGAATAGCTGAAACTGACTTGAACCACCACCCCATAAATTCACCAATTGCTGTTTCGCAACTTGGAGTTTTAAATCGACTTGTTGATATAAACGCTGATTTTCCAAGTGAGACATACGCACTCGGTCTACATCAACTTGAGCAATACTGCCTGCCTGATAACGTTTTTCCGATGCTAATAAATTTTCTTGGCTCACTTCTAACTGCTCTCCAATGAGAGACTTTTCAAGCTCAAGCAAAGCCACTTGCGACCAAAAATATTTAACGACTAATCCAAGCTCAGCGGTATAACGCTGCTCAGCCAAATCAATTTTTGATATTTCTACTTTTGCCAAATTTTGTGCAGCCTTACGTTGCCCAAAAATATCCAAGGGCTGAGAGATACCAATTGCGAGTTCTTTTTCTTGATCACTCTGGAAACCTGTTTGCTCAATGGAAAGACTTGGATTTGCCCATAAACGACTTTGCTTTAAATTTGCCTCAGCCATTTGCTGCTGTGCTTGCCAAACACCTTGCTGACTTTGATAGTTTTGTACCTGTTCTAACGCTTGCTCAAAAGTAAACGCTGCTTTTTGAATATAGCGTTCTTGTTGAATATCAGACTGAGCTATCACTGCTTGCCCAACCAATAGCATGGCAATAGACAGGCTTGAAATCGTTAAAACTTTTTTTAACGTTATCTTAACGTTACTCTCTAAGTGATAAGTAGAACTCACTCGAGTTGAAAAAATAGAAGACATGTTTTTGCCCCGCAATAAATAAAAGATGCGGTGGGCTTATTTTGGCTACCCCACCTATAGCGGGGTCAAAACAGGAGGAGGTTTTAAAGCAGTAAGATGGGGTGACTGGTAAGAATTAGACCAGTGATAAATTTGTGAGAGTTCCTGCACATGGACTACAGGTACTTCAGCTTGTTTTGCAACGTCAATCATCACAACATGAAAACATGAAGGCAAATGATCATGGTGATCTTGCAAATTTAAAGGAGCTTTATGAGAGGTGTTTCCAGCATCGTTCTGTTCAGTATGAGCTTGATGTGAAGATTGATAAGCATTCAAAACTGCATGATGCCCGAAATGATGCAATGCTTTTTCCTGATTTTCATGCGCGCAAAATGCCGCTGCCACATTCCATAAGCTCTGGAATATGAGCAAACTAAACAAGACGGACATAAAAATTGCGGAACGTGGCAAAAGCGTACCATTAAGCTAAAAAGTTGAACAAAGCCACTATAACAGGCAGTAGGCATGTAATAAAATTACAAAACCTCGAATCACGAATCCCCACCTTTTAATTTAGAACTTATCTCACGTTAGGCGAGACAAAAATAACTTATTATTGAGTAATCATTATGTACAAGCTTTTTTCTGCATCTATATTAACAATTTGCCTTGGCTTAACTGGCTGTGCAACGTCAATGCTATCATCAGCCTTACCCGATGAAACAACCCAAGTTCAGACGAATACCTTAAAAACAGATCAAATTATTGCCCTAGGGCAGGCAGTTAAAAATCAGCAGGAACAAGGATTAGTATTTATAAGTCAAGACTATAATTATTTAATGACTGATGGTAGCGCAGAGTTTCTAAAAATTATTAAAACCATTCCGGCTACCGAAAGAACGCTTAATATCCCCTCTCCACTTGTGCTCACTATGGATGATCCAAATCATTTTCACGGAGTAATACAGGTTCGCTATAATACACGTATGGGAAATCTAAATGAAAAACAAAAAGATATGTTAAAGGATTTGGGTTTTAAACAGAATTTTGCCATGCTTCAAGCTCAAGAGAATACCCCATATCCCTATATTAATATTTTTTTCAAAGGCCAACTTTATGAAGCTAAAGACCTAAAAGATATTCAACAAAAGCTAGCAACTCCATACGTGGTGGAATTACAGGAAAAAATTGAAACAACTACAAAACATCCATTCAAGCGTGCTACCCGCAAGGTTTTGTACCCTTTAGCAATGACCTTTGATGTAATTGTCTTTGCACCCTCTTTAATATGGGCAGATTTACATGGTGATTTTAATAAATAAAGCACTGAGATTCCTAAAACAAAAAAACCAGCCCTCAGGCTGGTTTTTTAAATTAACAGAGATTAACCGCTAATTTTTTTGTATTTGGTACGTTTTTGAGCAGCATCATCACCTAAACGTGACTGGCGATATGCTTCATATTCAGCATAGTTACCAGCGTAGAATTCTGGCTGTTCATTTTCAAATGACAAGATATGTGTCGCGATACGGTCAAGGAACCAACGGTCATGCGATACCACCATTACCGTACCAGGGAATACAAGAATTGCATCCTCAAGTGCACGTAAAGTTTCAATATCCAAGTCGTTTGATGGTTCATCCAGTAAGATAACGTTTGCACCTAACTGTAAGATCTTCGCAAGTTGTAAACGGTTACGCTCACCACCAGACAATTCACCCACACGTTTTTGCTGATCTTGACCTTTAAAGTTAAAACGGCCGATATAAGCACGTGACGCGATTTCGTAATCACCGATTTTTAAGATATCTAAACCGCCAGAAACTTCTTCCCAAACAGTTTTATTATTATCTAGAGTGTCACGGATCTGACCAACATAAGCAACTTTAACCGACTCACCTAAAGTCACAGTACCTGTATCAGGTTGCTGTTCGCCAGTCATCATACGGAATAAAGTCGTTTTACCTGCACCGTTTGGACCAACGATACCAACAATCGCTGTTGGAGGTACGGTAAACGTTAAGTTTTCGTACAACAAGCGACCATCAAATGATTTACTGATACCTTCCACTTCCACAACTTTGTTACCCAAACGTGGACCAGGTGGAATATAGATTTCAGATGTTTCATTACGTTGTTGGAATTCTTTAGAGTTAAGCTCTTCAAAACGTTCCATACGCGCTTTGTTTTTCTTTTGCTGACCTTTAGCATTTGAACGAACCCATTCAAGTTCTTTTTTCAATGCTTTAGCAAAAGATTCTTCTTGTTTATTTTCCTGCTCTAAACGAGCATTCTTTTGTTCTAACCAAGAAGAATAGTTACCTTGATAAGGAATACCCATACCACGGTCAAGTTCAAGAATCCACTCAGCCACGTTATCCAAGAAATAACGGTCATGCGTAATCGCAACGATAGTGCCAGGGAAATCTTTCAAGAAACGTTCTAACCAAGTTACAGATTCTGCATCCAAATGGTTCGTCGGTTCGTCCAGAAGTAACATATCTGGTTTCGAGAGCAATAAACGGCAAAGTGCAACACGACGGCGCTCACCACCAGAAAGTAATGATACGTCTGCATCCCAAGCTGGAAGATTCAAAGCATCCGCAGCAATTTCAAGCTGGTTGTTTAGGTTATGTGCATCCCAAGCATGGATAATTGATTCTAATTTTTCCTGCTCTTTTGCAAGCGCATCAAAATCTGCGTCTGGATCTGCATATTCTGCAAAAACCTGATCAAGACGTTCTAATGCATCTAAAGCTTCACGCACGCCATCTTCAACGTTACCACGAACGTCTTTAGTTGGATCTAGCGGTGGTTCTTGCTCTAAATAGCCGATTTTAATTCCAGGTTGTGCACGAGCTTCACCAGAGAAATCTTTATCTACGCCAGCCATAATACGAAGCAAGGTAGATTTACCTGCACCGTTCAAACCGAGCACACCAATTTTGGCACCCGGGAAAAATGATAAAGAGATGTCTTTTAAGATTTCACGCTTTGGCGGAACCATCTTAGACACTCGGTTCATCGTATAAATATATTGGGCCACGCAGGACTCCTCAATTGAAAAACCAGTACATCGCAATAAGCGATAAATAATCGCGCGTATTATACGCTGAAAACCTCTTTGACTTGAAGTTATGATTTCCATCGTACGGATTTATCAAACAATTTTCTTTTTCAATAAGTTGCAAAATGTTTATGTATAAGATTTATACAAGGTTTCAGCGTATATTTTTCTATCTTTATTCCTAAAATTAGAAAACAAACCAGAATTTCTGCAATTTTCTCTATTCGTTTTAGGCTAGACTCGCTCAATATTTAACTCACGAAGATGAAGTAATAATGACTTATAAAGATGAAACCTTAGCCATTCATGCAGGCTATTCACCAGAGGCGACCACAAAAGCTGTTGCAGTCCCTATTTATCAAACTACTTCTTATGCATTTGATAATACACAACACGGTGCCGATCTTTTCGATTTAAAGGTTCAAGGTAATATTTATACCCGTATTATGAACCCTACGACCTCTGTGCTTGAACAGCGCCTTGCTGCTCTTGAAGGTGGTATTGGGGCTTTAGCATTAGCATCGGGTATGGCCGCAATTACCTATGCTATTCAAACGATTACCGAAGCGGGAGACAATATCGCCTCGGTCTCAACATTGTATGGTGGAACATATAACTTATTTGCCCACACCTTACCGAAACAAGGAATTGAAGTCCGATTTTTTGATTACCAAAAGCCTGAAAGCTTACGTAACTTAATTGATGATAAAACCAAGCTTGTTTTTGTTGAGTCTATTGGCAACCCACTCGGAAATATTATTGATCTAGAGGCCATTGCTAAAATTGCTCATGAATATGGTGTTCCAGTCGTTGTAGACAATACCGTTGCTACACCTGCTTTATTGAAACCATTTGAATATGGTGCCGATATCGTCATCCATTCTCTCACCAAATATATCGGTGGTCATGGCAATAGCATTGGCGGTGCGATTGTAGATAGCGGAAAATTCCCTTGGGATAAATATCCGGAACGCTTTAAAGTTTTGAACACACCAGACCCGAGTTATCATGGGGTTAATTATGTCGAAGCATTAGGTGAAGCAGCTTATATTGCCCGTGCACGTGTAGTTCCATTACGCAATACAGGTGCAGCAATTAGCCCTTTAAGTGTGTTCTTAATTTTACAGGGTCTAGAGACTCTAAATTTAAGGATGGAACGCCATACTGAAAATGCTCAAAAAATTGCGGAATATTTGCAAAACCATCCAAAAGTAAAATGGGTGAATTATGCAGGCCTCAAAGATCACCCACAGCACCAACTGGCTCAAAAATATGTAAAAGGCAAGCCTTCTGCAATTCTGTCTTTTGGCGTGCAAGATGGTCTCGAAGGAGGTACTCGCTTCATCGATGCACTACAACTGTTTACTCGTCTCGTAAATATTGGCGATGCAAAAAGTTTAGCTTGCCATCCTGCAACGACAACTCATCGCCAGCTCAACGAACAAGAACTTAAAGCTGCGGGCGTAAGTGAAGATATGGTCCGTCTTTCGATTGGTATTGAGCATATCGATGACTTAATCGCCGATTTAGATCAAGCCCTTTCAGCTGTATAACTTTTAAACTACCTAACAAGCCTCTGGAAACATAGGCTTTTTTATTTTCTGCTCATGATAGGACTAAAAACAATTACTGGATTAAGATACTAATTTAGAGTTTTTACTCTAAATAAATTGTTAAATTTCATATATTTACTGACTAGACAATTTTTAAACATCTATTAAGATAAGTGACAATATTTATGAGTTCATCTGGATGAACCTACGGTTGTAAAAAATAAAAATTACATACCGGAATAAATAGTCCCTGCCCCTACTTAGGTAAAATGCTGTGAATAAAAAATTAGAAGCTCTGTTCCAGGAAAAGGTACAAGATAAAGTCATTTTAGTGACAGGCGCCTCGAGTGGAATCGGATTAACGATTTCAAACAAACTTGCTGATGCGGGTGCTCATGTCTTACTAGTTGCACGTACTGAAGAAACTTTGGAAGAAGTAAAAGCAGATATCGAAAGTCGTGGTGGTAAGGCATCAATTTTCCCATGTGATCTCAATGATATGGATACGATTGATCAAGTATCTAAAGAAATTTTAGCGACTGTTGATCATATTGATATTTTAATTAATAACGCTGGTCGTTCTATTCGCCGTGCCGTACATGAGTCTTACGATCGTTTCCATGACTTTGAACGCACAATGCAGTTAAATTATTTTGGTGCAGTACGTTTAGTCCTTAATATCTTACCTCATATGATTCAGCGTAAAGATGGGCAAATTATTAATATTAGCTCGATTGGTGTGTTAGCAAACGCAACTCGCTTCTCTGCCTATGTAGCATCTAAAGCTGCTCTTGATGCATTTAGTCGCTGCCTATCAGCCGAAGTTCATGCACATAAAATTGCAATCACTTCAATTTATATGCCGTTAGTTCGCACCCCAATGATTGCGCCAACCAAAATTTATAAATATGTACCAACACTTTCACCTGAGCAGGCTGCTGACTTAATTGCTTATGCCATTGTGAAACGTCCAAAGCGTATGGCAACCAACTTGGGCCGTTTAGCTTCAATGACTTATTCTGTTGCACCAGGCATCAACAATATGTTTATGTCGATTGGCTTCCGTTTATTCCCAAGCTCTGATGCTGCAAAAGGTGAAAAAACTGAAAAACTGAACTGGGCACAAAAAGCATATGCACGAATTTTCCCAGGCGAACACTGGTAATTTTGAGTTAATAGCATAATGAATAAAAAAGCGCCTTATTTAAGGCGCTTTTTTATTAAAGAATTTATCAGTCAAGAAACTGAACATGCCCTGTTTTTACATCATAAATTGCACCCACAACTGCAATCTCACCTCGCTCAACCATATCTTTTAAGACGTTACTCTGGTTAATGATGTATTGAATGTTGTAGTGAACATTCATGGCGGTCACCTGATTGATAAAGGCTTTACTTAGATCACGTGGCTGCATAATGTCATATACACTATCAACCGAATGCATTAACGGCCCAAGTACATATTGAATATGTGGCATTTCCTTCACGTCAGCCACTTGCTTATGCTCTAAGCGTAATTGACATGCGCTCGTCACCGCACCGCAATCGGTATGCCCTAAGACTACAATCACTTTAGAGCCTTTAGCCTGACAAGCAAACTCAAGAGAGCCTAATACCTTTTGCCCAGCAATATTACCTGCGATTCGTAAGCTAAATAGATCACCAATACCCACGTCAAAAATCATTTCGGTAGGTGCACGTGAGTCCATACAACCAAGCACTGCTGCTATCGGATGTTGTCCCTCATCTGCGGTAACTCGGATTTGACGATAAATATCGCGTTGTAGGCGTTCGTTTCTTACAAAACGTTCATTACCTTCTTTAAGCAAATTCACGACTTGCTGTGGACTCAACTTTTGTTGCAAATCATGTGTACTAATATCAATATCAAGTACCGCATCATCAACATCTTGATAGTGTTGTTTGAACCCAACTAGTTTAAGATTTACCTGACGTTTAATAGCAGTTTCACTTTGATAATCTTGAATAACCTGATAAATATCAGGATCAATCGAATCACATTGCGTTGCATCAATAATGAGTTGTTGATGTTTATGTACATGTTCCAATGCAGAAATAAGCGCAGAACGATTTAGAAAGGTTACTTGTGACGGAAGTTCAATACGAGTAACTACACCATGTAAACGCTTCTCTCTATAAACGCGAATACCCTTATTAAAATTGCCATAGAGAATAAAAGCACTGCTGGTAAATAGACCAATTAAAATTCCCATTAAAAGATCAGTCAGCAAAATTGCAACTAAGGTAATAATAAAAGGTAAAAACTGTTTCCAGCCTTTTTGATAAAGCTGTTTAAATAATCTTGGGTGAGTAAGCTTAAAGCCTGTCACGATTAAGATTGCAGCCAACGCAGACAAAGGAATCATGTTCATTAATGGTACGAAGAACAAAACTGCCAGTAACAATAAGACGCCATGAATAATGGTAGAGCATTTACTACGCGCCCCTGTATTTGCATTCACCGAACTACGCACAATAACCGAGGTCACAGGCATTCCACCAATTAAGCCCGAAATAATGTTACCCGTACCTTGTGCCCAAAGTTCACGATTAGGAGGAGAAGATCGTTTTTGAGGGTCGATTTTATCGGCCGCTTCCAGATTCAATAATGTTTCTAAAGATGCCACGACAGCAAGCGTAATTGCTCCTGTGTAAATCATAGGCTCAGCTAAATAGCTAAAATCAGGGAAAATTAATACTTCTTCGGGCGCTTGCAATATATTCGGCAATTGAATGAGGTTATCAACTTGCACTGCCCAAGGGGAACCAATACTCACCAAAATAAAATTTAAAACTGCTGCCAGTACAACCGCAATCAGAGCAGAAGGTAAAGCCAGTTTTTTGAGTGGGCTGCTATCCCACGCTAAAATTAAGAATAAACTGAGCAAACCAATGAGTGCAGCTCCTCCATCAAAACGTTGAAGGAATGCGTCTGGTGTTGAAGTCCAAACCTGTTTCCATGAAAAATCAGAAAGTCCGAACAGATAAGGTAATTGTGTGGCAATCAGGATGACGCCAATAGCGGCTAATAGTCCTAAAATGACATTATTTGGAATAAAGTTGGCAAAAAAACCTAACTTGAATAATCCAAATAGAATTTGAAGGACACCAGCAAAAATAATACATAATAAAAAGGCGGCATAATTGCCGCCTAGTTGTTCTAACTGTACAAGAATTACGGCAGTCAGCCCCGCCGCTGGGCCTGCAACGCTAATGTGAGAACCACTCAGTAGACCCACAATAATGCCGCCAACAATACCTGCAATAATACCAGAGATGATGGGAGCACCTGAGGCTAAAGCGATACCCAAGCATAGGGGCAATGCCACGAGGAATACGACAACTCCGGATAGGAGGTCTTTTAAATGAAATCTATTTTTCAGGTTTAAAACCGACATAAAACAACCATTTATAATAAAAAGAAATAAGCAAAGTTGTACTATTACAGCCTGAAAGTGATTAAGTGCTTCAAGGCAATGTTGATGTTGTCGGACAACTGAATATGATTAAAGTTGAGTTATGCTATAACGTTGTATATTTGTTTGAGTATTTAACAGCGTTTTGTTCATCTTAAGATTCACCTCATATTCATGTCTGCGATTTTTTATTAATTCCCCATAAAAAACTTTTAAAAAATATATTTTAACCAATAAAAAAAGCCTCCGATTGGAGGCCTTTTTATCAATTAAAAACTCTTATTTAGAGCCTTTAATCCCTGCTTGTAGTAACAATGCACCTAAACCGCCAATCTTTTGTTCTTGTGGTTTATCTTGCTTGCTACGCTGAGGACGTTCAGCTTGATCTTTACGCGGTTGAGGACGCTTAGCTTGAGGTTTACGCTCAAAACGCTGTTCTGTATTTTGCTCACGACGTGGTGGACGCGCCGCTTTAACAGGTGCAGAACCTTCAGCACGCATACTTAAGTTCACGCGGTTACGTTCAACATCAACCTGCATAACACGCACTTGTACAATCTGGCCCGGTTTTACAACTTTATGCGGATCAGATACAAATTCATTTGCTAATTCAGAAATATGAACTAAGCCATCCTGATGCACACCGATATCAACAAAGGCACCAAAGTTTGTAACATTAGTGATCACACCTTCAAGTTGCATACCTTCTGTCAATTGACCAACTTCAGTAATATCTTCACGGAATTTAGCAGTACGGAACTCTGGACGTGGGTCACGACCCGGTTTTTCAAGTTCGGCTAAAACGTCTTGAATTGTTGGTAAACCAAATTTGTCATCAACAAATTCATCAGCTTTTACTTGGCGAATGATTTCGGTATTACCGATGATGTCTTTAACAGTTGTTGCTTTTGCTGCAACAATTTTCTCAACAAGACCATAACTTTCAGGGTGAACTGAAGAAGCATCTAAAGGTTCAGAACCATTTTGAATGCGTAAGAAACCAGCCGCCTGTTCAAAAGTACGCTCACCTAAACGAGGTACGCTTTTCAACGATTGACGGTTGTCAAAACGACCATGCTCTTTGCGGTATTCAACAATTTGTTGAGCAATTGCTTTGTTTAAACCTGCAATATAAGCCAAGATTGCTGGTGAAGCAGTATTTACATCAACACCGACAGCATTCACACAGTCTTCTACCACTGCATCAAGTGTTTTTGCCAAACCAGTCTGGTTTACATCGTGTTGATATTGGCCCACACCGATTGATTTCGGATCAATCTTAACAAGCTCAGCAAGTGGATCTTGTAAACGGCGAGCAATAGAAACTGCACCACGAATTGAAACGTCAAGTTCTGGAAGTTCTGCCGACGCAAGTTCACTTGCAGAGTAAACAGATGCACCCGCTTCACTTACAGTGATTCGTGTTAAATTCAGATCAGTATTCACAGCCATCATTTCAGCAACAACAGCTTCTGTTTCACGGCTAGCTGTACCATTACCAATTGCAATGAGCTCTACATTATATTCACGGCATAGGCGTGCAAGTTCAGCGATTGAGCCTTCTTTATCTTCTTTTGGAGCAAATGGATAAATCGTGCTGTGAGCAAGTACATCACCAGCATCGCTGATCACCGCCAGTTTCACACCTGTACGAATACCAGGGTCAACACCCAAAGTCGTACGGCTACCAGCTGGCGCTGACAATAATAAATGACGAAGATTTTCAGCAAATACCTGCATTGCTTCTGCTTCGGCAGTAAGACGTTTTTCTGTCAGCAATGAATGTTCGATTTGAGGACGAATCTTACCTAACCAGAATAATTTTGCAGTTTGCTTTAAGAAATCCTGACGTGCTTGAGGTTGAATTTGCTCAAGGTTGTATTCAGTTTCAATACGCGCCAATGGTGCATCATCTTCACCATCTACTTTCAAACCCAATACGTTTTCTTGACGACCACGTAACATCGCCAATAAACGATGAGAAGGTAATTTGTTTAGACCTTCAGAGAATTCAAAGTAATCACGGAATTTTTTACCAACTTCTTTCTTTTCTTCAGATGCAACTGCACTTTTTAAAACCGCAGTTTTTGCAAAAGTTGTTTTTAATTCTGTAGTAAGCGAAATATTTTGTGCCCAGTCATCAATCAGAATATGCTGAATCGCATCTAACTGACTTTCAACATCTGGGTAGTCTTCGTGACTAAAACCAGCTAATGCTTCTGTCGGGTCAACTTGTTCTGCAATAATTTTTTCAGCAATTGGTCCTAAACCTGCTTCTTTTGCTTTAAAAGATTTACTTGTACGCTTAGGGCGATACGGTGCATAAATTTCTTCTAAAGCATTTTTTGTTTCGGCTGCATTCACCCGCGCCAACAAGTCATCACTCAATTTATTCTGTTCTTGCAATGACTGAATAACCTTTTCACGGCGCTCATATAAATCACGTAAATACGCTAAACGAGTATCTAATTGGCGTAACTGCGTATCATCTAAACCTTGTGTTACTTCTTTACGGTAACGGGCAATAAATGGAACACTGGCACCTTCATCAATTAAGCGGATGGCAGCTTCTACTTGGTTTGGACGTACGGCAAGCTCACTTGCCAACTGCTGAACTAAGTCAGTCATCGTGTTTGATCCCACAAGGATAAAGTTTAAAAGCACTGATTATAAAGACCAAGCCCATAAAATCCACACTTGTTTGCGTATTCAAAACGTTTTTTTGTATTGACTCTGAATATTTATAGTTTTTACGACTACTAGAGCACATAAAAACAGGAGTTCAAGTATGAAAAAGTTGAGGCGGAGCTCTGTTTTTTAATCTTTATAAAATATAAACGTAAGCCTTGTGTCATGAAAGTGACAAAATTTTATTATAAATTATGAGAAAATGATCATATTGATACATTCCTCAAAAGCTAAAAACATAGCGATTCAACAACGTTTTATTCGTCCAATCTTTTAACCAACCCAACCATCTGCTTACTTCAACAAGTAAAACCTTTATAATAACCAAGTTGGTTTACCTAAAATAACTTATTTGAAACAATTAGTTATTACTATTTAATTATTAAAAATTTATCAAATATTTAAGTATTTGTTTTTTTAGATCAGTCTTTGCTAAATTATGGGCTTAAGATGTTGTTTTTTGGTTTCAAACCACCTTGGAAATTGTAATTTTGAGCAAATTGATACATAGTCTTAACGAGAACATCAGCATTATACTGAGGGCTTGCTGGCAATAAGCCTGACCGACCCAATAATATATAAATTATGACTTTAAAAGGGAGTACATCATGAGTTTAGTTGTACCTGCTGAACATCCTGAAACCGTACACAACGAAACGGATCGTGTCGAACGTATTTTAGTGGTCGATGACGATGTGCGTTTACGTACCCTCTTGCAACGTTTTTTGGAAGATAAAGGCTTTGTTGTAAAAACTGCCCACGATGCTTCGCAAATGGACCGTTTATTACAACGTGAGTTATTTTCACTTATCGTACTCGACTTTATGTTGCCAGTTGAAGATGGTTTGAGTATTTGCCGTCGTTTACGCCAATCAAATATTGATACACCTATTATCATGTTAACAGCGCGTGGTAGCGATTCAGACCGTATTGCAGGTCTGGAAGCTGGTGCAGACGATTACTTACCAAAACCATTTAATCCAAATGAGCTTTTAGCCCGTATCCGTGCTGTATTGCGTCGCCAAGTTCGTGAAGTTCCCGGTGCTCCAAGCCAACAAGTTGAAGTTGTAAGCTTTGGACCATGGTCTTTAGACTTGTCTACCCGCACGCTGACACGCGAAGGACAAATCGTTACCTTAACGACTGGCGAATTTGCAGTATTAAAAGCCTTGGTACAACACCCACGTGAACCATTAACACGCGACAAACTCATGAACTTGGCTCGTGGTCGTGAATGGGGTGCAATGGAACGTTCAATTGACGTTCAAGTCTCTCGTCTACGTCGTTTAATTGAAGATAATCCTGCACGTGCACGTTATATCCAAACTGTATGGGGCGTGGGTTATGTATTTGTTCCAGATGGTGCGGAATAAGCTTGAGATAAAATAGAGTGAGTTTAGAACCAATCGCGCCACAAAACTTTACTGATTACGCTACCTACTCTGAACGGAAACGAACTCGGTGGGAACGTTTTCTCGACAAAATTAAGCCACGCTCTGCTGCCATGCGTACCACCATTCTGGTACTGCTGGTGGTATTTTTTAGCTTATTTATGTCGTTATGGTTCTTTTGGCGCACTCTCTATTTACCTGAAATTCAACAACACGCCCGTTATTTAGCAGTTGAACTTGAACTCGTTAACAATCCGGATATACGAATTTTTCATCGCGACAACGAAGTTGATGTTGATACGTGGTTACGTAATCGCGTTGGTATTGAATACGTTACCAACCCAAAAGAATATCCAAGCGTCCGCGATAAAGTTATTGCTGAGTTTTTTACCAATCAGATCGAACAAAAACTGGCAAATGAGATTGGGACGAAGGATGTTACGGTTTACTTCCAGTTTAAGCCTAGCCCACGCATCTGGATTCAAACACCTGAAATGCACGGGAACTGGGTCCGTGAACCTTTAAAAACCTATGCCAATTATAGCCCTGAGCTATTAGTTGGTTGGATCGTTGGTGTTCCATTACTTTCAGCTATTATTATTCTGATTTTAGTTAGGCAGATGAACCGCCCTTTACGTCGTTTGCAAAATGCTGCCAATGAATATAGTAAAGCTGGAACGGCACCTTACTTAGATACCAATCACGGTCCCTTAGAAATTCGTCAGGTGAACCAAGCCTTTAACCGCATGGTTTATACGCTTGACCAAACTGAACGTGAACGACGTATTATGCTGGCCGGCATTTCACATGATCTAAGAACTCCTCTTACACGTATTCGCTTAACGGCGGAAATGTTACCTGATGAGTTTTTACGTGAAGGTCTGGTCTATGACGTAGATGATATGGATGCAATTCTTAATCAGTTCATTTCTTATATGCGTGATGGCTCAGATGAAGAATTGAAAGACACCAATATCAATATGCTTTTGCAAGAACTTGTTATCCAGTTTAAGCCACTTGATATTCACTTCGAGATGCAGGATGTGCCAATTATTCCAGCACGTAGTCTTTCTTTAAAGCGACTTATTGCCAACCTGATTAACAATGCAAAACGCTATGGTGCCGAACCGATAGAACTCAGTGCAAAAGTTGAAAATGAACATATTTTAATTACTGTTGCCGATCATGGTGAAGGTATTCCAGCAGATCAAATAGAAGAGTTAATGCAACCTTTTGTTAGAGGAAACTCGGCAAGAACAGTTCAAGGAAGCGGTCTTGGCCTTGCGATTGTCAAACGTATTGTTGATATTCACCATGGTGAAATTCAAATTCATAACCGTGAACAAGGCGGTTTAGAAGTTATTATTTCTTTACCTATCCCGAAACCAAGCACTGAAGAAAACAGCTCGATCAATCCATTAGAAAAAATAAAACAAACTTTGAGTGAGCGCTTTTAATTTAACCAGTTAGTTATTAGAAGCCTCATTTTAAAGACAAATAAAACAATTAAAATCAATAAAATAAAAACCATAAATATATTTTATACCACCATTTATTTACAAAATTAGACCTTAGCCTAACACCTATGCACTTTTCAATTTTTCATAGCTAAAATCCCCTATGTTTTGACAATTCTGAGGATGTCCAATGTCTTTAAGTCGTATTCGCCTAGCTTCTCTTCATGACAAGGTCATCAGTGCTGAACAAGCTGCACAATTCATCGAAGATGGAATGACCGTAGGTATGAGTGGTTTTACTCGTGCTGGTGAAGCTAAAGCTGTTCCACAAGCACTTGTAGAACTTGCAAAGAAAAATCCGTTAAAAATCACGTTAATTACGGGTGCCAGTTTAGGTAACGACTTAGACAAACAACTCACGGAAGCAGGTGTTTTATCTCGTCGTATGCCATTCCAAGTGGACAATACCTTACGTCGTGCCATTAACAATGGCGAAGTTATGTTTATTGACCAACATTTGTCTGAAACTGTTGAGCAAATGCGTAACCAACAGCTTAAACGTCCAGATGTTGCAGTGATTGAAGCAATTGCAATTACTGAAGATGGCGGCATTATTCCAACGACCTCTGTAGGCAACTCTGCAAGTTTTGCTATTTTTGCCGAGAAAGTAATTGTTGAAATTAATACCTCATTAAGCGAAAGCTTTGAAGGTTTGCACGACATCTACATTCCAACTTATCGTCCAACACGTACTCCAATTCCATTAACAAAAGTGGATGAGCGTATTGGTACATCAGCAATCCAAATCGATCCTGCAAAGATTGTCGGTATTGTATTTAACGATACGCATGACTCACCATCAACAGTAACTCCGCCAGATGATGAAACTCAAGGCATTGCAAACCACCTGATCGCTTTCTTTAACAAAGAAGTTGCTGAAGGTCGCTTACCAAAAAGCCTTGGCCCATTACAAGCAGGTATCGGTTCTATTGCCAATGCTGTATTAACAGGCTTAAAAGATTCTGACTTTGAAGACCTCATCATGTACTCAGAAGTATTACAAGACTGTACTTTTGAATTAATTGATGCAGGCAAAATGAAATTTGCTTCTGGTAGCTCAATTACACTTTCTGCAAAATGTGGCGAAAAAGTTTTTGGCAATATCGAAGCTTACAAAGACAAATTAGTACTTCGTCCACAAGAAATTTCTAACCACCCAGAACTGGTTCGCCGTTTAGGTATTATCGGCATTAACACTGCGCTTGAGTTTGATATTTACGGTAACGTGAACTCGACTCATGTGTGTGGTACTAAAATGATGAACGGTATTGGTGGTTCAGGTGACTTCGCTCGTAACGCTCACTTGGCGATCTTTGTGACTAAATCAATTGCTAAAGGCGGCGATATCTCTTCTATCGTGCCAATGGTGAGTCACGTTGATCACAGTGAACACGATGTTGATATTTTAGTGACAGAGCAAGGTTTAGCAGACTTACGCGGTTTAGCACCTCGTGAACGTGCTCGCGTTGTTATCGACAACTGTGTACACCCACTTTATCGTGATGCATTAAATGATTACTTTGATCGTGCATGTGCTAAAGGTGGACATACGCCTCATTTACTTCGTGAAGCATTGTCTTGGCATGCAAACTTCGAAGAAACAGGTCAAATGCTTCAAGCAGCACCAGTTGCAAAATCAGCTTAAATAACTGGTTTAATTCAAGCACTCCTAAGGGGGTGCTTTTTTATTTGTTTAAATTATTCATAAAATACTGCTCAAGCCCCAATTTTTATTTTATCTTTTCAGCACATCAAAACAAAAAGTAGAAATCCATATGTTTATTATTCGTCAATTTACAAATGCGGATCTGGAAGATGTCGTTATTTTATGGGAAAGCTGCGGCCTGACTCGTCCTTGGAATAATCCTGAAACCGATATTTTCAGAAAAGTCTCACAACAAGATGATTTATTTTTGGTTGCTATTAAAGATGAGCAACTCATTGGCACACTTATGGGCGGCTATGACGGTCATAGAGGCTGGATTAATTATTTGGCTGTTCACCCCCACCAACAACGCTTAGGAATAGCTACAGCGCTCGTTCAGCAGCTTGAAAAGCGACTGATTGCTCGGGGCTGCCCAAAACTACAATTATTGGTGCGTAAAGATAACCTAAATGTACTGAATTTTTATGAACAGCTCGGCTATGACGAAGTAGAAGCGGTATGTTTAGGAAAACGTCTAATTAACGATAGTTCACATGATTAAGCCCTTACTTGTTATAGCTTTGACATAATAAGAACTTGGGGATAAGTGACAATGCTTGTGGATAAATCTCATTTTACCCACAAGTAAGAAAATGATTTGTTCAGATAAAACAATAGGCATGAAAAAAGCCTCATACGTTATGTATGAGGCTTTTTCGAATATGGTGGCGAGACCCAGGATCGAACTGGGGACACACGGATTTTCAATCCGTTGCTCTACCTACTGAGCTATCACGCCGATGGCCTGTATTAAGCCGTATCTCAGAACAATAGTCAACTATTATCCTGAGTTTTTGATTTAAATGAGTATTTTTTATACTCAAAAAAAATCCCTGATGGGATCAGGGATTGAAAACACATATAATGGTGGCGAGACCCAGGATCGAACTGGGGACACACGGATTTTCAATCCGTTGCTCTACCTACTGAGCTATCACGCCGAAGTGGGCGTATTAAACAATGTTTATATGATCACGTCAAGCAACTTCCGCGTTTTTTGTAACAAGTGATTATTTTTAAATCATCATTACATACGAACTGGACTTTTAATGATGTAATTTACCAATATGAGCCAAACAACGATGAATAGCGCCACAACCCGGCTCAAAAATTTTCACACCTTTTGACTCTTCTATACGACAAGCTTCTTCAACTAAACGCTCTGCTACCCCACGACCACGGTTGGCAGGGTGCACAACAATATATTCAAGAACCTTGCTTTCGCCTTGTCCTGAAGACCACATTGCCCCTATAATTTTGGTGTTAAATTCGGCAGTGTATAGCGTGGTATACTGTTGTAAATCTTGTTCAAGTTGTTCAATCGCATCGTGCCCGTCACCAAACTCCGGACTTGTATCATACAGTCGCTCAAGCTGATCGCGAATCTCTGAATTATCTAGAGAACTATAAGCATGTACGGTAATAGGCATTGATTAACCCTCCTGAGCAAACTATGATGCTGTCACGAATTCGTCACAGCGAAATTATCGTTACATCCAATCATTTTTGACGTTTTTTTGAGGAACGTGTCCATGACGCAACGTATCAGTGAAGTGGTTAGAAATACCAATGAAACCAAAATTCGAGTTCGATTAAATCTCGACGGTACTGGTCAAGGCACACTAAACACTGGAGTTCCATTTTTAGACCATATGATTGATCAAATCAAGCGACATGGCTTATTTGATATCGATATTCATTGTGACGGAGACCTCGAGATTGACGATCACCACACCGTAGAAGACTGTGGAATCACGCTTGGACAAGCTTTTGCACAAGCTTTAGGCGATAAAAAAGGTTTAAAACGCTATGGTCATTTTTATGCACCATTAGACGAAGCCTTGTCTCGTGTTGTTGTAGATTTATCTGGTCGTCCGGGTTTATTTATGGACATTCCATTTACCCGCGCACGTATCGGTACGTTTGATGTCGATTTATTTTCTGAGTTTTTCCAAGGTTTCGTAAACCATGCGCTTATGACCTTACACATCGATAATTTGAAAGGTAAAAATAGCCACCATCAAATTGAAAGTGTGTTCAAAGCGCTAGCTCGTGCTTTACGTATGGCATGTGAAGTTGATCCACGTGCAGAAAACACGATTGCATCGACAAAAGGTAGCCTCTAATGACACGTATCGCGTTACTTGATTATGGCATGGGCAATCTACACTCAGCAGCTAAAGCACTTGAGTATGTGGGCGCTACAGTCGATGTGACCAATGATCCAAAATTAATTGCACAAGCCGACAAAATTGTTTTTCCGGGCGTTGGTGCAATGCGCGACTGTATGCAAGGTATGCGTGAAGCAGGTATTGATGAAGTCGTACGTAAAGCTGCTTTTAACAAACCAGTTCTTGCGATTTGTGTGGGCATGCAAGCATTACTACAAAGCTCAGAAGAAAATGGCGGTGTAGAAGCCCTAGGTATTTTTGATGGTGTAGTAAAACACTTCCCTCAAATGGAAGGGTTAAAAGTGCCTCATATGGGCTGGAATCAGGTTCATCAATTGGACCCAAGCCACCCGATGTGGAACAATATCGAACAAGATGCCCGTTTCTACTTTGTACATAGTTATTATGTAGAGCCAAAAGATGAAAGTGTTGTGGCTGCGACCTGTGACTATGGCGTGAACTTCTGCACAGCAATTCACAAAGAGAATTTATTTGCGACTCAATTCCATCCAGAGAAAAGTCATACTGCCGGTTTGCAGTTACTGAAAAACTTTGTGGAATGGAATATTTAATTTCCTTTAAAAAATAAAATAGATCAGGTCGAGATGGCCTGATCTATTTTTTTATCTATAATAACAACCAATCATTTATAGAATGATATTTTATTCAACAAAATATTGAATATGTATACTTTTAAATAAAACCAAATGATCAGGAAAACAAAATGAATTCACCTTTTGAAAATCAACCGATTCAACAAGATTCCCCCTTTAAAGCAAGTGGTCGTTTTGGACGACTCTCTTATGCGGCATGGACCCTCTTATTTTCACTCGTAATTGTGGTCGCCGTTCTTATTGTCGCTTTCACTTTTGGACTAACAACTAGTGAAGATTTAAGCGGTCTTTCTACCGCAGGAATGATTATTTTAGGTATTGTCTATATTGCCTGTATCTATGTCAGCTTTATATTTACTATCCGCCGTTTACATGATCGTAATAATACAGGATGGCTATCATTACTGATGCTCATCCCTGCTGTAAACTTTATTTTTATGATTTATCTATTTGCTGCAAAAGGTACAGAAGGTACTAATGATTATGGTCCACAGCGCCCTACCCTTGGTTGGGAAAGAGTTTTAGGCTGGATCTATATTGTCATTATTCCGCTCGTATTTGTTTTCGGTGTTATTGCTGGAATTATGGTTCCGAGTTATCAAAGTTATATTGAAAAAAGTGAAAGTATTGAAATTGGTACACCTTCTCAGTCTCAATAATTTCTTGTGGTCCTTTATAAAGCCTAGTTCTCTAGGCTTTATTCATATATAAAGCTAATAGCTCAATTCTTTTCTACACTATAAATATGTCTGAAGCTTCCCCCCTTCTTGATAAAGCCTCTATTCAGCAGCTTCCTCCTTTCGAAAATCTTACCCACCAAAATATTGTGGTGATTGAAAATATCGAGCAATGTAAAAATATTGAAAATGAATTAAAAGCAGCCCATTTTCTAGGATTTGATTCCGAATCAAAACCCACGTTTCGGGTGGGCGAAGTCTCAACTGGTCCACATCTGATTCAGCTTGCCACTGAACAAAAAGCATATCTGTTTCATGTAAATTCATCGACTTTAAAATTTTTACAGCCTATTTTATCTAACCCCAAACAAATTAAAGTCGGTTTTGGCCTCAAAAACGATAAGCATATTTTTCATAAAAAAGGGATTGAACTCGAAGGTTGTGTCGACCTCGCAAAAGGCTTTAGCCATTTTGGTTTTAAACAACAACTGGGGGTACAAAAAGCAGTGGCGCTGTTATTTGAGCAATATCTTGCAAAGTCGAAAAAAATCGGAACGTCAAACTGGGCACGAAAGCCACTTAGCTCTCAGCAAATCAGTTACGCTGCTGCCGATGCATATGCTGCTTTATTGGTATTTCAAGAGCTCAGAAAACAAAAACTATTACCCGCTCACATTTCTCAAACTATTCAAACCGCACTTCAAGCGTAAAGTTATAAAAGTCTTTTCTAAGGCTTAGCGATTGATCAATACTTTGCTAAGATGTGCACAATTTCATAATCATGATGAAGCAAGGAGCGGAAGCATGCTAATCATTCCTGCAATTGACCTGAAAGATGGTAAATGTGTGCGTTTAAAACAAGGGCGTATGGAAGACGATACAGTTTTCTCTGACGATCCAGTTGCAACTGCCCAGCATTGGGTAAATGAAGGCGCACGTCGTTTGCATTTGGTCGATTTGAATGGCGCTTTCGCAGGCACTCCAATTCATAAACCTATTGTTGAAGCAATTGCTAAAGCTCAGCCAGAATTACCAATTCAAATTGGTGGTGGTATTCGCTCTTTAGAAACAATTGAGCACTATTTAGAAGCTGGCGTGACTTTTGTCATTATCGGCACTAAAGCTGTTCAAGAGCCTGAATTTGTAGAAGAAGCTTGTAAACGCTTTGCAGGCCACATCATTGTTGGTATTGATGCCATGAATGGTATGGTTGCAACTGACGGTTGGGCTAATGTAACTGACGTTAAAGCAACTGATTTAGCAAAACGTTTTGCTGATGCAGGTGTATCTAGCATTGTTTACACAGACATTGCTCGTGATGGCATGATGCAAGGTGTAAACGTTGAGCAAACTGTAAACTTGGCTCAATACTCAGGCTTACCAGTAATTGCTTCAGGTGGTGTAACTAACCTTGATGACGTTCGTAACTTAATAGGCCAACCAGGTATTTTAGGTGCGATTACAGGTCGCGCAATTTATGAAGGCACACTGAGCCTTCGTGAAGCTCAGCTTTTGTTAGATGAAAATCGTCTTTAATTTTTAAGATCTAAAAAAGAGCCTGTTTAGGCTCTTTTTTTATTTTTTGATTATCTTTAGTTTAATAACTTTTCTAAATCGATAACCTCATCTGCAAGCTCCATTGCGTAGGGTGAATGTGTAATCATAATTACGGATGGAACGACTTGCTGAATATATTCAAGTATATTTTTTGCAGTATCTACATCCAAGGCGGCAGTCGGTTCGTCTAGGATGATGAGCTGCGGGCGAGCTAAAAGGCCTCGAAGAATGCAAATTCTCTGCTTTTCTCCTCCTGAAAAATTCTTATAAATTTCAGTTAAATCATCATCAAGTGTCAGTTGATGCTTTTTCAAAATATGTAATAAATTAAACTGCTCAAGCATCTGAAGTAAGTAAGAATCCTCATATATATGCGAAGAGTTATAAACTAAATTATCTCTAAGAGAATAAGGGAAAATAACTGGTTGCTGTGCAACGTAAACAACCTCATCAAAAATATGGTTAGAAAAATTTTGACTGATATCAATATTTTTATACAAAAGCTGTCCTGATTGAATCTGATATACCCCCATTAAATAATTCATCAGAGAAGTCTTACCTAGACCTGTTTGGCCAATCACGACATATGTTTTATTGGCTAATATTGTTAAATTAAAATGATCTACGGCTCTTTTCCCAAGTAAAAATTTAGCATTTATAAATTGAAAGAGAACGTTGGAGTCTTGAACGATAGAATGCGTATAATTTTCTTTATTGAGATCAAAGTATTTTCGATATTTTGCTAAGGCGACAAAGTTGCCATTTAAACGCATCAAGCTTTGGGAAACCGCCAGAAATGGATTGGTGAGTTGAATAATATAGGTACTTATCAATACAAAAGCACCCGGTGTAAGCTGCTTTTCAGTTGAAAGAAATACGGTAAATAACATAAAAATGAGTAAAAATAGAAAGATCAGGAACAATTGAGAAATCATCAATAGCCCTATTTTCTTGTTCCTATCTTTAGCTGTTGTGATGTATGAATCTAATGTGGCATTAAATTTTAACAATTGAAACGGTACCGCATTTTTTACTTTAATTTCATATGAATTTGAAATCTGATGTATCAAATGACTATTCACCTGATTATCTTTTTGATACATCGAATCGAATAATGAACTGCTTGTTTTATTTATATGAAAGGAAACTAAAAAAATAACGATAGCTACCAATAAAAAACTGATACTAAAAAGTAAGCTAATGGTTGTAAATAAAACTGCAAAGATCATGACCAATTGAAAAATAATTGGGCCCAAATGAAGCAGTAACGTTAGATTAATCTCACCAAAAGCAGAACTTCCTCTTGCAAGATCACTGATCACTGTTCCAGCCTCAATTTGATCTTGCTCATCTTTTTTGAGATTTAAATAATTTTTTAGGCCCGCAAAGATTAATGCACCTTTGAA
Source organism: Acinetobacter sp. Leaf130 (assembly GCF_001423205.1). Lineage (NCBI taxonomy): Bacteria > Pseudomonadati > Pseudomonadota > Gammaproteobacteria > Moraxellales > Moraxellaceae > Acinetobacter > Acinetobacter sp. Leaf130. The sequence goes on along the minus strand of NZ_LMOE01000005.1, from coordinate 258,963 downwards.
ATCAACCATCAAATAAGCACTAAAAATATTTTGCGTCCAATGACATAACTCATTCGCTAACCATGCTGCAGCATACGCGAGTACGATTAGATATAAGAAATTAAATGGGAGTCGAATATCTAGTGAAAAGTTATATTCCTGTGCAGAGTAATCAATAATAATTTTTAACAAGAATGGCAATAATGTCGTAAAAAATGCTGTAAACATCACTAATAAAAACATGAGAAACATACTACCCTTCTGTTTCTTATAATTTTCCTTAGAAACCTGCCATAAAAATTTATAGTTTTGAATATCTTGCGAACTTAATAAAAACTTCATTTCTGTATCTTTTTTCTATTAAAACGAGTTAAAAATAATTTCATTACACAAGAAATATCATAGCTTGCCTTATTTATTCTTATTCATATTTTTTTGTTTAAAATTAAGTTCACTGTTTTTCAAATAGGTGATATTTCACTGTAAAGACTTAATAGCTTGCTCAATTTCAAAAGAAAATTTTTTATAAAGATTTAAAAAATCGGTTAATCAATAAACTACATTACGAATAAATTTAAGTACTTGGTTACCACTATTGATATAGGTATAAGTCACTGAACTTTCAAAACTAAAAGATGAACCAGCAGGTATTATTTTTATTCTATCGGTAAATTGTATGGTCAACTCACCTTCTAATACATAAATCAATTCTTGCCACCCTTCTGCATCTGCTTCGGCAATATAAGATTCCCCCACTGCCAATGACCATGTCCACAGCTCAACTTGAGACCGAGACGGAACTGAAGCCAGTAAAGTTGCTTTGCTTTCTTCTTTGTCTCCCTGCCAAGCTAGTACATTCACTAAGGCTTGTTCTTTGAGCTCTGGCGCACTCACAATCATTCTAAAATCTACGCCCAACACTACCGCAATCGCATCGAGTTTAGCCAAGCTAATATTGACTTGCCCCGTTTCTAAAGCAGCGATTGTCCGTCTACTCACACCAGCCTGATCGGCTAAATCCTGCTGGCTTAAACCTCGCTCATCTCTTAATGAACGGATGTTTGTACCGACATGCTGTAAAACGGTGCTGGACTGGGTCATAAAATAAGTAGCAAAGAAAACATGAGCAATATATTGCACAAAACATAGGAATACTGCAATATGTGCAGTATATTGCACAATTTCTCCTGATCAGATATGTCACCAATTTCTCTGAGCTCAAGCAAAGCCCCACAGCTAGCTCTTATCCTAATTACCATTATTTGGGGTGGAACATTCCTTACTGTGCAGTATGCACTGAATTTTTCGTCACCTATGTTTTTTGTGGGCTGTCGCTTTGCTGTAGCTGCCTTAACGTTATTAGTTATTTCATTAAAAAGTATGAAAGGCATAACGTTAAAAGATTTAGGTGCAGGGAGTGCGATTGGCCTTGTAATTGCGGCGGGCTATGGCACACAGACGATTGGTCTTCAAACTATTCCAAGTAGTGAATCCGCGTTTTTAACATCACTTTATGTGCCGCTTGTCCCTCTTTTAATGTGGCTTATCTTTAGAAAAGTTCCACACATTATGACTTGGGTTGGAGCAGCTCTGGCTTTTGCTGGTCTTGTTTTGTTGACAGGAAATGGCTTTGAGAAAATCTCCTTAAGTTTTGGGCAGCTTTTAACAGTACTGGGCGCATTTGCGATTGCTTTAGAGATTATTTTTATTAGCTACTTTGCTGGAAAAGTAAATTTACGCCGTGTCACCATCATTCAACTCGCTGTCGCATCTCTAATTTCTTTTGCCATTATGCCTGTGATTGGTGAACATACGATTCCGGCATTTTCATGGCCTCTTGTACTGATTGCGGTTGCATTAGGCTTAGCCAGCGCACTCATTCAATTTGTGATGAACTGGGCTCAACGTGTGGTTGACCCTTCACGGGCTGCAATTATTTATGCAGGAGAACCCGTTTGGGCGGGCATTATTGGTCGAATTGCAGGTGAGCGTTTACCAGTTATTGCCCTATTTGGTGGTGCTTTAGTGGTATTAGGTGTTTTAGTGAGTGAGTTAAAAATTAAGTTACCGACCCAAAAAGTCAAAAGAATTCAAGAATAAAAAAGAGAGCGAAATGCTCTCTTTTTTATCAATTATTTTTTCTTCAATAAAATACAGGGTTGATAGTACTCAACTGTCGGCATTGGATCATAAAATGGATGGAGCAATGCCTTCCACTCCTGATAAGCTTCAGACTTTCTAAACCCTTCGGTATGATTTTCAATCTCATCCCAAAAAATCATTAAAATATAATGATGAGGATCAGTTGCATGCCTAATGAGTTGGACAGCATTAAAGCCTTCCATTGGATAGACAATATGTTTAGCTTGCTCGAATGCCTCAAGAAACGCCTCACTTTGCCCAGCCTTTATGCTCAAATGCACATGTTCAATAATCATGGTTTATTGATACATCGGTCTATTATCATTTAACGCAATCAAACCGCGAATTGCACGATATACAATCCAAATCCACGCAGCAGCAATTACGCCTACGCAGAATACGGTCGATGAGACTGCAACCCCTGCAAACAGATCAGGATTTTCACCAGTAAAGAACAAGAAAATAAACGGCAAAAAGGCGATAATATTCCAAGCCAGATACCACCAAAATGTTCTGATTTGCCATGTAAAGTGGCTCTCAAAAATTGAACCTTGTACATCAGAACGTTTCACGTAGTTAATAATTAGAGCAATAACCGCAAGTAAGCCGCCTGTAAAAATGGCAACAATATAAAGTACATATAAAATAAGCGTTAAAGTACGATTTGAATCTTGGTCGATAGAACTATTCATTTTTATACCTCTCGAGTTTAATAAAACGATTTACTTTTATGAGCCCCGCAATACGTTTAAGGGAGAAATTAGCCACAAAATCAAAAGTAAATGAAGGAATATGGTACAAAAATAAATCTTACGAAAGGGTTGTTTTTGTGTTTTATGTCTCAGTTTTTGTTGTGCCCACCATGCAGCAGGCCAGCCCCCTAAAAAGCTGACAATATGCAATGTTTGTTCAGGCACACGGCGATTACCCAATTGTGCAGCTTCCTTGTCTTGTGAATAGAGCCAATAACTCAGCACATTCATCATTAAAACAAACAACAAGGTGTAAGCTGGCAAAGTATGCATAAAGCTCATAATGCCCATTAAAACAAAATAAAATACGATCCCCATTTGCATGGCAGACCATGGTTTTGCCTGAAATGAAGATTCTGTTTTTGTTGGCTTTGGAGCTTTACGAGTTTGAGATGCCTTTAAATAGGTTACCTGCTGGGCACGAAAGCGACCACGTTCATCAAGGATAATCAGATATTCCAGTGCACAGCCAATAATTGGCCGAGGACCGGGGCGTGCAAAATCTTTGATATGCAAAAAGACTCGCTCTTTTTCAGCATCATCTGGCTGAATAAAGCCATAACCTTTTTCGTCGAACCATTCGACTAATCGCCCCTGATCTCGCATCTTTATTCCTTATCCTTTTACATGGCTTAAACGATCTTGCATCATTGCTCGCATTTCTTGCGGATCTTTTTGCAAAATGTCGTCGCCTGTACGTCCTTCTTCTTTATTTTTTTGAGCAACTTGCAAACGCATCGACCAGAAACGGCACGCCGCCATTGCTAAGAATACATCTAAACATTCAAGTTCATCTGAAGTAAGCGCACGAATTTTTTGATATGCCTCTAAGTAAGCTGCTACTTTGTCTGAGTTTAAATGTGCTTCTGGATATTCGGTACAAAAATCATTGATGGTAATCGCAATATCAAACAGTAACTCGTCTTGATTGAGCTCGTAAAAATCTAAAATACCTTGTAATTGCTCGCCTTCAAACAAGGTATTGTCGCGGAACAAATCTGAATGAATAAAACCTGTTGGTCGATTTGAATACTGCGCTGTTTTAGCATTAAAAGCTTGATAGACCTGTTCAAGTAAATTTTGGTCATCTTGCGTCATGTTTGGTTTAAGCTGCTCTGCAACGCCTGTCCAGTATTGATGATCACGTCTATATTCACGCTCAAGCGGAAAATCTTGCAAAGCGACATGCAGTTTTGCCTGTGCGTCTGCAATTGCGGCAACTTGTGCGACTGTGGTTTGCATGGGATGGTGGCCCATTAAACGTGGTGCAATCTGTGCAGGTTTTTCTGCAATAACATGAACCGCTTGTCCGCTATGTTTTAACGGCACAGCAACGGGTACATCATGAGTCCCCAATTGTTCAAGAACAGGAATCAGCTCGCCTGCTCCTTGTGCATCTAACTCTTCAAATACGGTGAGTACATATTGTTTACGGTTTACATCAACCAGAAAATAATTGGTGTTTTGAATACCTCCCTGAATTGGGTTCAGCTCCAACACCTCTAATCCATAAGGTGCAGCAAAGGCGCGAACTTCATCTAAACTCAACGGGGTATAAACCGACATGGAAAACCTGCAAAAAACATCTGTGAAGTTTGATAGAATACCTCTTCCCTCCATGAAGGTGTAGCGCCTGTGTAGGAACTTTCACCAACGGCGATTATTTTTGGAAAAAGCTATGCTTGCTAAACGTATTATTCCTTGCCTAGACGTTGATAACGGACGCGTAGTTAAAGGCGTTCAATTCCTCGATATTCGTGATGCTGGCGACCCTGTTGAAGTGGCACGTCGCTATAACGAACAAGGTGCAGATGAAATTACTTTCTTAGATATTACCGCTACACATCATGGACGCGATACCACTTACCGTACTGTTGAGCGTATGGCCGAGACTGTATTTGTGCCATTGACTGTCGGTGGTGGTGTACGTAAAGTTGAAGATATCCGTTCGTTATTAAATGCAGGTGCGGATAAAGTGAGTATTAACTCAGCAGCCGTATTTAATCCTGAATTTGTTCAAGAAGCTTCACAGCACTTTGGCGCGCAATGTATTGTGGTTGCGATTGATGCCAAAAAGACTGGCGACAACAAATGGGAAATCTTTACCCACGGTGGTCGTAAACCAACCGGTATCGATGCGATTGAATGGGCCGTAAAAATGGCTGATTATGGCGCGGGTGAGTTACTCATTACCAGTATGGATGCCGACGGTACTAAAGCAGGTTACGATATTGCTTTAATGCGTGCTATTAATGACCGCGTTACCGTTCCAACGATTGCTTCAGGCGGTGTAGGTAACTTACAACATCTTGCAGACGGTATTTTACAAGGTGGTGCCGATGCAGTATTGGCAGCAAGTATTTTCCACTTTGGGCAATATACAATTCCAGAAGCTAAACAATATTTAGCTGAACAAGGCATCGAAATGCGCTTGTAAGTCTATTGATATTTAAAGGGGCGATATGCCCCTTTATTTTTTTATGCAGCACCGTCTACAACATTCAGATCACCGATGAGTTTAGGCTTTTCTTTTTTCTCGACCCATTTTGCAGGAAAGATTTTTTCTACAGCTTGAGATAAAGGTTTAGCAATCACTGTCGGTAACCGTACGCCCAAAGGATTTTGTTCTTTTAAATCTGCCGAAGACACCACACGTGTTCCCATCACATAATCAAACCAAGGCTTGGTCACACACCAATTGGCATCTTGATTAGAGTTCATGTGGTGATCATAATGCCACGGAATTTTACGCTTCGCCCATTCAGGCTCCAGATGTGCACGACGATGAATATAATAATAATTTCCAGCACTGTACCAAGCTGCAAGTGCCATGCCTTTTGAAAATGGATAGAAAATTGCACTTGAAACGGTTGCCACCACGGCTAGTGAAATTAACTCATTTTTAGTCCGCCAGTTTCCAACACCCTCCACATAACAATCATCATGAAATTGCTGTTTGCGTACTTCACGATGATGTGCCCAATGTGACTCCATGCTTTTTGGCACAGGGCTATATCTCGGTTGTCCAGCACGATGTACCCCATGCAAAATATATTTATGAGCTACCCATTCAAATGCGTTGGCAACCGCAATTCCGGCAATAAACCCTTTTAACATCGCTTTACTCCTTTTTCTTTTTATTCAGAATATAAAATTCGATATGCTATGTATTGACCAGAATTTATGGTTTCATTGACAAATCACGACAAGAAAAAGGTGGTCAGGGATGCCACAACTAAAAAATTATACGGGTTCAGTCTATGGAGGACTCGGACACCTATTAAAAGCTTACTGCGAAGCCAATCAGTTAGCAGTACCAGAGCAATTAGAACAAATTCAAAATCTGGAACGCTTTGACTATGTGGTTTGGCGTGATTTATTAGAAGTCATCTATAAATTAAACCCCAAGCCGGGTTTAGGTCTAGAAATTGCCAAATATGTACAACCCAAACACTTAGGAATTATTGCCTACCTTGCACTCTCTTGCGACAACTTAGGTGAAGCGTTAATTCGTTATCATGATTTTCACCGCCTAATTTATGACGGAAGTCCGTTAGTGGTTGAGCTCTATGGGCAATATGCATCTATTCGCTGGGAAGCTACAGAGTTGCACCCTACCCAACTTACCGATGAAATCGCTATTGCTCTGGTTATTCAATTTTTACGCCTTTTTATGTCTCACCAAGATGTGCATTTGCATGAAGTACATTTTTTAAATGCCCCACCTAAAAACATCAGGGTTTATGAACAATACTTTCAATGTCCAGTTCGTTTTAGCCAGCCCCGTACCCAATTACTCATTCCAATTACTGAAATTAATAAGCCTCTGAGCAGTGCTGACCACACGCTACAACAATTACTGGTTCAACAAGCTCAAGCGCTTTTAGAACAATTACCAAATTCGACACAACTTGATCAACGCTTACAGCACTCAATTTTGACTGGGCTACAAAAGGATCAATATCAAATTGAATATATTTCAACTCAGCTAGGCCTTTCTGTTCGACAACTCCAACGTCATTTGCAACAACAAAACACCACCTTTCAGGAACGTGTTCAGCAAGTACGGTTTATGCTCGCAACCGAGTATTTAAAAGATCCGCATTTAAGCTTACAAGAGATTGCTCTTTTGCTTTGTTATTCAGAACAAAGTGCTTTTCAAAGAGCATTTAAACATTGGACCAATCAAACACCACAACAATGGCGAGATCAATTTTTAGACAAAGAATAACCAACCAAAACTTACAAATCTTTTCTTGAATAAAACAACACTGAAAACAAAAATTTCATATAGTCACATGCTTCAAATTTATGTGACGTAATTCACATTAATTAAAATAGATTAAATAAATGAGTAATCAGAATGAATAAATATTTTGCTGAATTTCTAGGTACGTTTTGGCTAGTCTTTGGTGGTTGTGGTAGCGCAGTATTAGCCGCAGCTTTCCCTGAACTTGGTATTGGCTTTGCAGGTGTAGCCCTTGCCTTTGGTTTAACCGTACTCACAGGTGCCTATGCTCTAGGGCATATCTCAGGTGGACATTTTAATCCCGCGGTAAGTGTTGGCCTTTGGGTCGGCGGCCGCTTCGATGTTAAAGATTTGATTCCTTATATTGTTGCTCAAGTGGTTGGTGCGACTGCTGCTGCATTTGTTCTTTACATTATTGCTCAAGGTCAAGCTGGCTTTAGCGGTGTTGGTGGTTTTGCTTCAAATGGTTTCGGTGATTTATCACCAAACAAGTTTGGCTTAGGTTCTGCTTTTATTATTGAAGTGGTACTTACTGCTTTCTTCTTAATCATTATTTTAGGATCAACACATGGGCGTGTACCTGCTGGCTTCGCCCCTATTGCTATTGGTTTGGGCTTAACGCTTATTCACTTAATCAGTATTCCAGTCACGAATACTTCTGTGAACCCTGCACGTAGTACAGGTGTCGCGTTCTTTGCTGAAACTGCTGCTTTAAGTCAGTTGTGGTTGTTCTGGGTGGCGCCGATTTTGGGTGCTGTGATTGGTGCGCTTATTTATAAGGTGGTTGCTGGGGATAAGGATTAATTCTTTATATCAATAGCCTCAATATGCTATCGCAGTGGGTGACATGGATGTCACCTGTTGAGCAGGGGTACATGGATTTACCCTCTGATCAACAAAGCCTTTTGTTTACTTTTGGGCTTTCAAAAGTAAGAAATGTCTATACACACTCAATAAGACCTAACTTGGCATTATTAAAGACTGTATGGCAGCATGACTATGCTAAACATCACACAAAGAATGCATAAATTATAAAAACGGATTATTAATTTCTTTTTCAGCTGGACGTTCAATTTTCTCAGGCAATTCTTCTTTTTCCAAAGCCGCAACTACATCGTTTAAAAAGCTCTGTAAAGCCTTCGCTTGTTCTAACCCGACTTTGTCTTTGGTAATTTGCAAGTTGCCATAAATGCTGACGCAATCGACATCATTTTCTAATGTTAAATCTTCAATTGAAGAAGACTCTGTACCCTTTTCAAATGGCTTAAACATAAGTGTTGTCTCGTTGTTATATGTTCACAGTGTAATACGACCAATTTAAAAAAAATCAATCAAAATTAAAAGTGCCGATAAAATTAGAAATGCTCCCATCAGGATATTAAAATATTTCAAACGGTTGCCATGGTTAAGCACCACCGAAAATTTATCACCACATAGTCCCCAAAAGAATAAACACGCATAGCAAGTGAAAAAATAAATAATGATAAAGATGGGTAAAGACTGCGGATTTTCAATGCTTGTAAACATGGTAATACCCGATACACAAGCCAACCATGCTTTCGGATTGAGCCACTGTAACAAGAAACCATCTTTAAAATTGGGAATAATCATCTGTTCTACAGGAGTACTTGAAATAGAAATGTTGGTAGCCGAGAGAATAATTTTTATACCGATATAACAAACAAATAACGTTCCACAAATCGCAAGAATTTTTAATACAACAGGAAACTGAGTTAATAAACTTTGCAGCCCAAATGCCATAAAAATCAAAAGTAAGGTAAAACCAATGGTCGCGCCTGAAATGTAAGGAAGCGACCTTTTTAAACCATGATTTAAACTGGTCGATAAAATCACGGTATTTACGGGACCGGGGGTAATAGACATTGCAAATGAAAAAAGAAACATCGAGGCAAACATTGTTATTGTCCTTATTAAAATAGAATCCATAGACAGATCTGTCTATGGATTCTATTTTAAATAATTACGGTGTTGCAATAACAATCAAAAAAACTGCTTATTTCATTATTTGTAAGAAATAGTTCACCAATGCTTCAACCAGTTGCTTCACAATGGCTTGGCGTGTTTCTTCATCAATGCTTGGAACTTTTGCTTCCATCGGTTCTGAAGAACCACTTTTTTGCTTTTTAAACTGATCTTGTAACACATTAATTTGATCAGCATTTAAGTCCTGCTCACATTGGCTTTCCCCATCCCAATGTAAATAGTCTAGCTTCTGATTTGGCTTAACCGATGCTGCCGTTAAAGGTAGACGATAGACATTACGCTTTTGCTGCTCAGTTAACTGTGGAAACAAGTTAACACCTAAGCGTTCTTCAAGGTAACAAACACTCACCACTTTCACTTGCAGAGAGTTATTGTTAGGTGCGTAGTAAGCCCCAATAGCGCCAGTTTTTGGCATATACACCGCTTTATAAATTGCGGTTGGAACGATTACACCTTTCCCAATAGTTTTAAGGCGTTTGCCCTCAAAAACAGGGCCAGTAACAACATATACATCTTGTTTTTGCTTGGTCGCAATGGCGCGTGTGGCTTCTTCGAGTTTACGCCAAACTTCCTGATTATTTTTAGGCGCTTGCGGCACCATGTTGCTTAACGAGAAGCTATCAGACTGTGAGCTTTTATTTGGCATATCGCCATTCGGTGCCATATGACCACGGTCATAACCTGAACCACGATAGTCACTTAACAGTGCCCGATGCTTTTGATCAACACGAGTTTCTTCATGAAAGTTATCTTCACGCTTAATTTTGACACTCAAACGTTCTGCATTTAAATGCTCAGCCGACCATAACGGCGTTTTAGAGATGCCTGAATACAAAACGTTAAAGCCATTAAAGCACAGCGGATAACTGTCTTTTTTTAAGCTTTCTTTATTTAAAGCAGGAGGAACTTCACGATAGAACTGATTTAAACAAGTCGAGTTAGTACTTAAAGGCGAAAACCACTGCGAAATCTTTTCACTACCAAAAGCAATTGCAAAACTTCCCGCAGCAATACAAGCAAGAATAATCTTGCCAAAATGCTCACTTAGAGAAAAAGAGTTTGTACCTTTACTACGTTTTTTACTTGCCATGTTTCTATCAATACCACTGTCCACACGCAGCTTAACAACCCTGCTTTTTTAAGTATATCTCTTATCTTTCAAATGGTTAAAACATGGTCATCTTTTTTGTAACTCCATTCCCCATTACGTAACAATCTGTTGGAATTATGAGAGGCTTTGGCTATTCAATTACGCCAATTGCGTATCTTTCGTTGAAAAGCACTGATTGCTTATGACATGGTTAGCTCCACAAATTTGGATAAAAATATAATCGGAGTCCACTTAATGATCCATTCAAAGATTATTGGTATTGGCGTAATCACGGGATTATGTAGTATGGCAGCTTTGGCTGAACCAGCAGTCCAACCAGGAGATACTTTAGAAAGTTTGTCTAAAGTGAAAGTTACGACAACGGTAAATGGCCAACCTGGTTCTATTAGCGATTTAGTCAATAGCGGACAAGTACAACAAGTTTCTGCTGCACCGACAAATGCAGCGCCTACAGGTGCTCCTATTCCGGCAGATGTTCCACCAGCACCTCCAGCACCAATTGATGCAGTGCCACCTGCACAAGATCAGGCGTCTCCAGCGCCACAAGATCCGAATGCTGCACCATCTGCGGCAGATTCAACTCAGTCGGCAGACCCGATGGCAAAAGATGGTGCTTTGCCAGCAGATGCACCTGTTCAAGCTCAATAATTTGGGCCATAAAAAAACCAAGACATTTGTCTTGGTTTTTTTATACATCAAATTTTTATATTTCGATTTGACTACCTAACTCAACCACACGGTTGGTTGGAATTTGGTAGAAGTCACTCACCGGACTGGTATTACGCTGCATAGAGATAAACAGTTTCTCTCTCCATGGAGACATACCATCACCCACCGAATGAACAATACGATCACGGGAAATAAAGAAGCTAATATGCATTAAGTCATATTCAAGACCTAATTGTTCATAGGCTTGCATGAGTGCTTTTGGTACATTCATTTCATCTTTAAAGCCGTAGAAAATCTTAATACGGAAGAAATGTTCAGCTAAGGTTTCTGTTGAAATACGGTCTTCTGGTTCGACAAAAGGTACATCTTCAATCACTACAGTAACCAAGATATTGCGCTGATGCAGCACTTTATTGTGCTTAATGTTATGCAACATAGCATGTGGTACAACGTTCGGTGTACCTGTCATAAAGACGGCATCACCCGGAACCCAGTGCACGCTATTACCAATACTTTTCACAAACAAATCGAGTGATAACGTATCGTGTTCGAGCTTGGCAAAAGTGAGCTCACGACCACGTTTCCATGTCATTAAGATGGTCACTGCAATCGCACCAATTAATAATGGCACCCAACCGCCCGACAAGATTTTAAGTGAAGTTGCACCCACCAATACCGACTCTAAAACAAAGAATGGAATAATGAGGAGTAGCACTTTTGGCATGCTCCACTTCCAAGCCGAATAGATAAACACAGCAACCAAAATCGTATCACATAGCATCGTCAAGGTTACAGCGAGACCATAAGCACTTGCCAAGTTTGAGCTGCTTTTGAAAATCAAAATTAAGATAATAATTGCGATTAAAAGTAACCAGTTTAAGAAAGGAACATAAATCTGGCCTTCTTCAGACTCAGAGGTATGTTTAATGCTTAAACGTGGTAAATAGCCCAATTGAATCGCTTGACGTGCAAGAGAAAACACCCCAGAAATTACGGCTTGAGAGGCAATTACGGTTGCCATAGTCGCCATAATAATCATTGGGTAAAGTGCCCACTGTGGCACCAATAAATAGAACGGGTTTTGAATGGCCGCTGGGTCTCTTAAAAGTAATGCACCCTGTCCTGCGTAGTTTAAAACCAGACATGGCAACACCACAATGAACCATGCAAGACGAATCGGAATTGGTCCGAAATGTCCCATATCAGCATAAAGTGCTTCACCACCCGTGACTGTTAATACCACAGCACCCATCACGAAAAAGGTCATAACTGGATTGTGATAGATAAACTGAATCGCCCAATGTGGACTAAACATGCCTAACACCACAGGGGTTTGAATGACGCTGTGAAGACCTAATAATCCTAAAGATAAAAACCACACCATCGTAATCGGGCCAAAAAACTTACCGACAAAGGCAGTACCGTGTTTTTGTACCAAAAACAACGCGATGATAATGGTAATCGCAATTGGCATGATGAACGGGTCAAACACATCGGTTGCAATCGACAAGCCTTCGACTGCCGAGAGTACCGAAATGGCTGGGGTAATAATACCGTCACCAAAAAACAGCGATGCACCAATAAAACCAATGGCAATCATGTAGATTTTTTTGTTATCGGCAATTTTGGCTTTACGTAAGTTCAGTGCGAGTAAGGCCATGATCCCGCCCTCGCCATTGTTGTCTGCACGCATGACGATGGCGACATACTTAATACTGATGATCAGCATTAAGCACCAAAAAATAATAGATAAAATTCCTAATACGTTTTCAGGCTTAATTCCCAACCCATGCGCTGCATGGAAGGACTCTTTTAAGGCGTAGAGTGGACTTGTTCCAATATCTCCAAAGACCACCCCAAGAGCTGCCAAAGCCGTGGCAGGCAAGGTTGCTTTTTTGGCCGTATTTTGCATTGTGTAATTAAACCAATATGATTTTTAGCGCAATCTTATCACCTCTATTATTTTTTTTCTGTAAAGCTCATCTTAAATCTTGGCAGAACTCGTTTTTTTAGTTACTATCGCACGCCTTGGTGAGGTGTCCGAGTGGCTTAAGGAGCACGCCTGGAAAGTGTGTATACGTTTGCGCGTATCGAGGGTTCGAATCCCTCTCTCACCGCCAGAATTGAAATTTAAAGAGGCTTAAACCTAATGGGTTTAAGCTTTTTTTATATACAATAATTTTATTTTACCTCATCTATTAGTTTCATATTAAAATAAAATATATTATAATTATAAGAACATTTTCTATCCCCCTGCTTATCTGTCTACAAATTATGTTTAATGCGTATATAATTTATTATGGATAACCTGATTTCATCAACTAAGAAAGCTATTAACTATCATTCTTATGTAAAATTACCTTTTTCCATTTATTCTGCTTATCAAGAACAAAGAATTAAAAATGTTCCTATTGCAAAACCTTTACTTATAGTGATTTTAAAGGGTGTAAAAGAACTTGGTAGTAGAGGTGATATAGAATGTTTTTCAGGTTCTTTTATATTTCTTTCTAATAGCTCAAGCATTGATATGCGTAATATTCCAAATCAAGAGGAATATTATGCTCTTCTCATCGATTTTGAATTTGAAGACTTTAATGAACTTCCTAAGACTTCAGGAAATCCTAAAAATTATGTTCAAGGTCAACTTAATCCTCTTTTAGAAAGTGCTTTACATCAATTTATAGACTTCTCATCAATTGCCCCATCTTCTGCATTTAAGTTTAGAAAAAGAGAGCTTTTAGAACTTATTTATTATTCAGGTTATACAGATATTTCCAATATGAATAAAAATATAAGTTTAACTGAGAAGGTTCAGTCATTAATTTCTGATCATTTATCTACAGAATTAACAGTTGAATTCATTGCCTCTCAGCTTTTTATGAGTTCTTCCACTCTAAGAAGAAAACTTAAAAACGAAGGAAATAGTATTCAAGACATCCGAAATAGAGTGAGGTTAGGATATGGCCTACATCTAATTCAAACCTCTAATACAAGTATTGGAGACATTGCATTTCAATGTGGCTATCAATCTCAATCTAGATTTACAGAACAATTTAAAAATTTGTTTGGTCTTACCCCTCGTGAGCTACGTAAAACCAAAATGCTCACTTAAGGCGAATTTATGGCAATTCTGCGTATAAAATTTTTCAGGAAGAAAACTTAAGATCTTTTGCACACTTAAAAAAGGTTCTTAAGAAAGTAGATGAAAAAAGTAGCAGTAATTTTATCGGGTTGTGGTTATTTAGATGGTTCTGAAATTAGAGAATCTGTTTTAACCCTCTTAGCTTTAGATGCAGCAAATATTGAATATCAAATTTTTGCACCCGATGAACCTTTGTTTCATGTTGTGAATCATGTAAAGGGTGAAGTAAATACTGCTGAAAGCAGAAATATTTTACAAGAAGCGGCAAGAATTGCCCGTGGTGAAATTTCATCACTCGATAAACTTGATAAAAGTGAATTTGACGGTCTTCTACTTCCGGGTGGGTTTGGAGTCGCAAAAAATTTATCAACTTTTGCCTTTAAAGGGGCAGAGGCAAGTGTACACTCTGAAATTAATTCAATTTTAAAAGCGTTCCACCAAAGTAAGAAACCTATCGGAGCAGTATGTATTTCTCCTGCGCTCTTGGCGCTTACATTTGGAGACTTACACCCAAATATTACGTTAGGTTCTGACGATAATATTGCTAAAGAAATTGAAAAAACAGGCTCGATTCACCATGTCTGTCAAACCTCAGACTGTGTAGTAGATAAACAAAATTTATTTGTTACTACTCCTGCCTATATGGATGATAAAGCTAGCTTAAAAGATATATATCAAGGTATTACAAAGTTAGTTAAAGAAATGAAGGACCTAGCACATTAATATTTTAGGGATAGGTCAGCTATCCCTAAACTTAATATAAAGATATGATTTTATAGTGTTAAATAATTTCTTAAATTTCTATAGTAATCGTTCGCTTCCCAATTATTTTATAAAAAAACACAAAGTTTTTTATAATCAGAATTTAAATTTATATATGGGCTATTGCGAGTTTGAATTTAAAGAATTTGACATTCAAATGTTTAATCAAATGTCAATTTTTTTTCCTGATAGTTTAAGTCCATGTACAGCAAAAAGAAAAAGTGAATTTTTAGCAGGACGTTATGCTTCACAGTTAGTATTATCTGCCATCAGGAAAGATTACTTCTATCAAAAAGTCGAAATGGGAAAATTCAAAGAACCAATTTTCCCATTAAATATAATAGGTTCAATAACACATAGTGAAAATATTGCAATATGTATAGCTACTCAATCAAAAAATGTAAATTTCCTAGGGATTGATATAGAACCTATCATTAGTAAATTAGATTTTTTAGCATTACACGATAAAATTTATACTTATCAAGAGTTAAAAATAATTAAAAATTCAGGGATTGATTATCTTTTAGCAGCAACATGTATATTTTCTGCAAAAGAAACTATATTCAAGGCATTCTTTTACTATTTACAGAATAAGATCGATTTTAATAATTTTAAGTTATACAAGGCATACACTAGAGGCAATACAATCATAATGAAATTCCGCTTAGAAAAAGATTATAGTACATTTAGAAGAGAAGTCCTTGTTAAAGCAAAAATTTATAAAAAACATGTTATAACTTGTCTAATTAACTAACAAATAGCGATTTTGATTAATTTAAGCTAAAAAGTGATTTATTGTAGATAAAATTAAATAACAATAAATATTAGAATTTTTTACCTTTTTTTGAGTCAAGATTCTCATGAATAAAATTGTCCTAGCTTTTCTTTTACCTTTAATTACATGCACACATTTATCGGCTGCAGAATTTCAACTCAAAAGTAGTGATATTACAGCTAATAAATTTATGAAAAAGGACCAAGAATTTCAAGGTTTTGGTTGTGAAGGAGGCAATAAATCTCCTCAATTATCGTGGAGTGGAGCACCAAGTGGTACTAAGGCCTACGCAATTATGGCTTATGATCCAGATGCTCCTTCAGGTAGTGGCTGGTGGCACTGGCAGGCAGTAAATATCCCTTTAGAAGTCACTTCTATTTCTTCTGGTACAGGACATTTTAATAATAAAGATGTAATTGAAATTAAAAATGATTATGGCCAGACAGGTTTTGGTGGTGCTTGCCCACCTAAAGGTCATGGTATCCATCACTATCAATTTACTGTTTATGCACTTTCGGAAAAACTAGATTTACCACCTAATGCTTCAGCAGCATTAACAGGCTATATGGTAAAAGCTCACTCTTTGGCATCTAGCACTATCGTTGCTCTTTATCAAAAGTAAGAATAATAGTTTTATGGGGATTTTCTTCCCCATGAAACTATAAATTTTTTGTTTTTATAAAAATCTCTTTAAAAACGGAAACTACAATGTTTGATAAAGAAATACCGGTGCAACAAAAAGTTTTAGCTCTTCATGGAATGGGGAGTAATAAATTAGTTACGGAGCTTCAACTTCAAAATTTAGGAATTGTTAATGAAAATTATAGTATAACCTATATTAATGGTGTTATTCCTGTGGATACACCAGAAGTTAGTTTATCCGAATTAACAAATATTACTAATGAAGAATGGTATTCTTGGTTACTACCTAAAGCTCAATGGCATGAAGTTAATAGCGAAATTCTTTTAAAAAATATTTGTGAAGCTATTATAAAAGTTTTAGTAGTTATTGAAAAATATGGCCCATTTGATATAGGTTATGGTTTTAGTCAAGGCGGTTATATTATTGATTTAATCAACAATCTACCGAATGATCCCATTTTGCTTGAAGCAGTAAAAAGTCATTTAGGAAGAGAGTTGTCTTTTGATATTTCTACACAACTTCCTTTTAAAAATTTAATTTATGCATGTGTTGGTTCTACTCTCTCAATCTCAGAGCTTCGTAGATTAGCAGGTCTATCGAAAAGAAAAGATGATTTTAAAACACAAAGTATTATTTATTTAATCGGAAAACATGATGTTCAAAAAAGTTATTCTGAAAATTTTGTTCTAGAAAATAGCAGTATTATAAGTCAAGTAATATATTTAGATGGTGGACATGAAATTAATAGTAATGTACCGGATCATATAAAAAAAAGTATAAAAGATTCGCTTGAAAATAAAGTACCAAAAAATAGTTCGAACAGTACGCTGAGAACATCTTGCACCTTTAGCTCTTTAGAAGTTTTCGATGAGTACCAAGCAACTCAAGTATATATTAGTACTAAAGATCAGCCACATACTATTGTAGATTTACTATCTAAAAGGACATCTACTGCGCCATTATTTAGGCATGCACGTAATAATGATCAAAGTTTATGTACTACATATGGTCAGATGCTAGCATTTCTTAGCCCAAAGGGTGAAGGTGATCTTCGAAGAATAGGGGTTAAAGACAACGAAATTATAGCTTATGTAGCTCCTCCAGGTGGTAGTGCTGAAAGTGCTGTTACTTTTCTTACAATAGCAGCTCAGGCATGTGCAGTCCCTCTTTCTGTAACGATGACAGAAAACGAGACACTAGAAGCCTTAAAACAACTCCAAGTAGATCACATTGTAATTTTTGAAAATGTAAATGCCAAAAGTGTGATTACTGCTTGTGAGAAATATTGTGCTGAACTTAGTAAACAACTCCACTATGTTCAAATACTAGGTAATGAGGCTCCTGGCCTATTTAGATTTAAAAACTCATTAAAAGATTTTGAATCTTTACCTCCTTTATTGTCATCTGCGGAAAATGACTGTTTATTATTACGAACTTCTGGAACTACCTCTACTCCAAAAATTGTTCCTCTAAAACAAAAGGATTTAGTTCTAAATAGCACGATCTTAGCGAATAGTATTGGAATTAATGAGTTTGATATTACTTATAGCGTGATGCCATTAGATCATATCGGAGGAATATCAGCTTCAATTCTAGCTAGTTTATCAGTTGGTGCTGCAATTACGTGTGACGGTCTATACAATCCACAATTAATGGTTGAAGCTTTAACAGAATCAAGCCCTCAACCTACATGGTATTCTAGCGTACCCACCATTCATGTTGCTACCTTACAATATCTTAAGCAAAATAATGAAAAGTATTTGAATGAAGATGGAATATGGACTGAACATAATTTAAGGCTAATACGTTCAGGCGCTGCAGCTCTTAGGGAAGAAGATCGAATTGCACTAATGCGCACTTATGACTGTCCTGTTCTACCTACATATAGCATGTCAGAATTAATGCCAATTTCGCAGCCTATCCAAACAGAAATGAGTTGGGATATTCAAGAAGGTTCTGTTGGTGTACCACTAATCGCTTCTTTAATAATTGTTAATCCAGAAACTCTACTCCCACAACCATACGGAGTTACTGGTGAAATTGCTATTTCAGGAGATACAGTTTTTTCAGGATACAAGGATAATTTAGAAGCTAATCAAAATTCTAGATTTTTAATGAAGTTACCAGATGCAATTAAAGAGCAGGTTTGGTTTTTAACGGGAGATTTGGGACAAATAGATAATCTCGGTAACTTGACATTAAAGGGTCGTTCCAAAGAATTAATTAAACGTGGTGGAGAACAAATCTCTCCTAGTGAAATAGAAGATAAATTAATTGGTTACGCGGGTATTGATCTTGCAATCTGCTTCCCCGTTCCCTCTGAGATTTATGGAGAAGAAGTTGGCTGCGTAATTGTTTCTTCCGACCCCAAATTTGATAAGGAAAATTTAAAAACATGGGCAGGTCAATTAAGAAAATTTTTAATTGAACAGGGAGTTGCTATTCATAAAATTCCTTCTATATGGACTACTGCAAACAAAACAGATTTGCCAATGACCAATAGCAAGAAATACAAACGCAACTCCATGGCACAGGCACTTCAGATTACTACAACCCAATCCCCAGCCAATGCTAACTTAAATACAAATAAAGAAACATTAACTAAAAATATTTCACCGGATAAACCTAAGGTAGATTGGGACTCAATAGCAGGATTTAGATTCATTCTCGCATGTTATGTTATGTTCATGCATTTTGGCTCTAATAATTCATGGGATGCTTTTAATAATTTACGTCAATTCCAATGGCATGTTAACAGTTTCTTTATATTAGCTGGTTTTTCCTTAGCTATATTAATGCCTAGTTTAATCCAAAAGAAATTCGCGTTTG
This sequence comes from Acinetobacter sp. Leaf130, assembly GCF_001423205.1. Classification (NCBI taxonomy): domain Bacteria; kingdom Pseudomonadati; phylum Pseudomonadota; class Gammaproteobacteria; order Moraxellales; family Moraxellaceae; genus Acinetobacter; species Acinetobacter sp. Leaf130. Next base: position 239,906 of record NZ_LMOE01000005.1, on the reverse strand, counting down.
TGAAATCAAAAATTGCTGTAATGTATCCTTTATATGTATTGGCAATTATATTTGCAATGGCGAATCTCTTCGTTAGTTGTGAACCTTCAACTTTCATTTCTAATTTTTCTTGGGCATCTTTACATAGCACGGCTTCATATTGTCAAGGTACACCATTAATAGAAAGTTCATGGACTGGTAATGTAATTTCATCATTAATAATTTATTTAACTGGACTTCAAGCAACACCACTCTGGGGAGCAAGCTGGTTTATAGGATTCTATTTATGGTTTATCTCCATGTATTTCCAATGCCTAGTTGTTTTTCCATTGGCCTATAATGCACTCTACAAGAATAGAGGGAATATAAAGAAAATATCACTTTACATAGGTGTTGGACTAGTTATCAATATGATTATCCTATGGGGTTTTTGGTATGGGTATGCTATTGATTTTGTGGGATATGGACCTTTTGACCCTATTACGGGAATTAAGACAACTCCTTCAGCATCTCAAATACTAGAAGCTGGTAATGATAATGCTGTTGGACTAGGGTTTTACTTGTTCGCGCCTTTCTGGATGATATATTTCTTATTAGGGATCGGAGCCGCTTTTTTATATGATGCAATTAGACCAACTGAACAAAAACGTTCTCAAATTTGGGGTTATATTGCAGATAGTATTACTATAATTATTCTTTGTGTTGCGGCTGCTCATGTTTCACAGGGTTATTTTCATTTAACCCCTGAAATTACAAAAGTTCCTGTGGATTTTTATTTCATGAGACCTGAAGAGGCAAATAGTTATGCTGATCCAGGAATTACGAATCGAATTTGGGATGAAATTTATAGTCGTTCATTTGCTCCTCTAACTCTCCTATGGATTTTTGCAATTAGTACAGGAAAAGGTCTAACAGCTAGAATTTTAAGAGCACGTCCTTTATCTCACTTTCTTGCACCTACAGCTTATGCTTGTTTTCTATTTCATCAAATGGTTGGGCAATGGTACTATGCGATTACACGTCATGGACATTGGTGGAACTGGTGGGAACATCGTAAGAGTTTCTATTGGTTTAGCCCAGAACCTGTTCCTGTAGAATGGTATGAGTATTTCTATCTTGTAGGTTTAGTTGTTCTCTTTGCAAAGTTAGTTCAACCATTTGATAGCTTACTTCATAACATTTATTCGAAACTTTTGGGAATAGCCAGAAAACAAAAACTAAAGGAACAACCTACCTTAGATATTGCTAATATCGTATTAAAAACTGCTACTAACATAGCTGGTTTGGAAGTTAGCAGAGATCTTGGTTTAAATGATAATGGCTTGGCCTCGCTTGGTACGGTTAGATTTATTAGTGCGCTTGAAACTGAATTTTCTTCATTTAATTACAACTTGTCTCTTTCAGTTTCAGAAGTTATAGCAGCTCAAGATTTGAATGAAATTATTGAATTAATTCAAAGAAAGCTCAATGAAGAAGAGGAATCTGAATTGATAGAAATTGCTTATAAACAAAATACAATTTAGATTAATTTTCTGAAAAGTTGTTTCTATGACAAAAGGAGATCTAAAGTTTTCAGATCTCCTTTTATTAGGCATAAATATTAAATAATCTTATTACCACCCTCGTTTAGGTTTCCTATCTTTAAACTTGACCTTTTGTAGCGATATCTTCTGTTATAAGTAGATAGCTAGTTTCTGGATCAATGATTCTAATAAATTCTGTCTGAGCTAAATCTATCAATTCAGGTAAATTTTTTTTGAATTAAAGTATAATTCTGTTAAATGAATGATGTTCAAAATATTCAATCCTCGAGATATCTTAATAGTATTAATACAGAAGATTTTTAATCTTCTATCTAGCTCAGCCAGCCTTAACTAATTTTTAAATATAAGCATCTAATTTAAAACAACAAATCTAATCAACGATAAGTAACTTCGCACCATTCAAGCTAAAAGACTGATGTGGTTCTGAATTATCCCCTACCTGATAACTCATGCCCGAAGTTAAAGTAAATGTTCGACCATCCTTCAATCTACTTTCTAGCTCACCTTCAAGGCAAAATAATATGTGCCCTTTTTCACACCAATGGTCCGCTAAGTAATTTGCCGAGTACTCTACAAGTCTTACTCTAATTTTATTTCCTTCTTCACCAAAAAATTGGGTTTTCCAATAAGCTTTTCCAGTTTCACCGCTATATTCAGTGACTTCTATTTCTTCCCAGTTTGTAATTTGAAATGGAAAAGGCGCGATATTCATAATTTTTTCCAAAGACGTATTATTGTATTTTTCAACTTATAGACAAATTTAACTTTTGCAAATGATTTATCAAAAATCAGAAAGATAACAAAACTATTTTTCACTTTTAAAAGACCTAAACTAATCAGCTTAGGCCTTCCCATCTCTAAACTTACTTAGACAACTCTAATAGTTTCTGAACATACTGCATTGCATTATTGTCTATGTCTTGGTGAGTCGGAACAACGTCGTCTTCAGAAGGATTGGTGTCTAAACCATAAAATGCATGAAGTGGTTGATAGACTGCCCCAACATATAAAGCTGTTAGCTCAAATGGAGTAAAAATCTTCTCCAAAGAAATTTGATAGTCACCAGTTTCTGAATAAACTTGTTCTTGCCCACCAGCAGATAAAGCCAACATAAAATTTTTATTTTTGAGCTTGTCGCCTTCTGAACCGTAAGCCCAACCATATGCCAAAACTTCATCAAGCCATTGCTTTAATAACGGTGGACAGTTAAACCAATACACAGGAAATTGAAAGACTAAATTTTCATGTTCTTCGACAAGTGCTTGCTCTTTGGCAACATCAATCACCCCGTCTGGGTAGGCTTGATAAATTTGGTGAATCGTAAATTGATCGGGATGTTTTTCTAGTTCCTCAATCCATCTTTTATTTACAATAGACTGGTCTATGTGAGGATGCGTAACAATGACTAATGTCTTTTTCATTATGAAAACACTCTTATCGAAAAGTAGATAAATCGATTATAGAAGTGTGCTTTCCTAAATATAAGTACGGTAATTTATGTTATATACTATACCAAAAGATAGTATGGATTTTAAAAATGGATGACTGCATTCCAACGTATACGCCATTAGAAGATACGGGTTTTGGCTACACCCTTTCTTTGATTAACGGCAAATATAAAATGATTATTATGTATTGGCTTTATGGAAAAACCGTCATGCGTTTTAATGAACTGCAACGCTGCATTGGCAATATTTCTTTTAGAACGCTTAGCAATACACTCAAAGAATTAGAAAGAGATGGACTAATTCATCGCAAGGAATATCCTCAAATTCCGCCAAAGGTTGAATATCGCCTTTCAGAAAGAGGACAGTCTTTGATTCCTTTGTTAGATATGATGTGCGATTGGGGCGAGCGCAATAAATCGTCTTAGTTTTATAGACTTGAAGTGATACTAAATATGAGAAATGAATTAAGAGAAATTTTTATTAAGGGATGCGACGATAAGATTGAAAAGAAAGGAGACAATGTCGGTCTATCTTTTTATGCTTTTTTTAAAAATAAGAACGATAACCCTGAGCTACTGATGGAAGCAGCTCATTGGTGGATTATGGAGCATAAGCTAGATCACTTCGAGAAGGCAGTTAAGATTAAACTGTTGGTTTTGAGTGAAAGTTAAAAATTAGAGCTAGTTGAAAAAGGCTTAAATTTAAATAATTTAAGCCTTTTTACTATTTAAAAAAACATCTACTTAACATATGGCCAAACATCAGGATCTGTATATTCCTCATCAATATGATAGCCTTCAGCCTTAGCTTTTATCTCTTCCTTTTCCCTATATTTTTTATTTTCAATTAATCTCTTTTTAAACGCTTGCTCGAATTCACTAGGTGTCATTTTATCAGAGTCAGTAATTGAATCTCTTTCGTTGTAGCGAACACTCTGAAAGCTAAATCTAAGCATATATTGCTCTTCATTACGCTCATTCTTAGCTGTTCTTTTTAAACTAATATCTAAAATAACCCCATTAGCGTACAACCTATAACCCAATGATTTTGTAGGGCTATTGTTTATTATATTTTTCCACTCTTCAAAACTAAAAATATAACTTGGGTCAATGACATCACGACTTTTCAATAGATGTTTAATATTATCTTCTTTAGCTATACGCGGAGCATCGGTGAAGAAATAGTTTTTCCAGCCAGCCTGATTAATACGTTTCATTAAAGCTACATAGCTTTGATATATCTGCTCTGGGGTAGCAAATTCTTCTTTTGTTAGTCCGGCATCAATATCTAAAACTTGAATCCCTTCATTTTTATCATATTGAGTACCTAATACAGAAAAAACATGCTCAATTAATAAACTATTAGCACCATTCTCTATTTTTAATTTTCCTAAATGAGGAGGTGAAAATTGAAGTTCTCTAAAGCTAACGCCAGCTGGGTGATTATCGACATCGCCATCACTATACTTTGAAAAATCTTGAATACCTTGTTCACCCATATGCAAAGTGTAGGACGGCTGATTCGAAGTCAAATTATCATTATGTTCTGATGTTGGCTGACAAGCGGAAAGTAATAATCCAAAAATCAAAATTAAGAAATATTGTTTAAATTTTGCCATCATTACTATCTTTCCCTATTTTAAACTCTGCGTTGCTATCCCCCCATCCTGCAATAACTCCTAATTCTTTTTCTAAAAAATCTCTCCCTTTATCACTTTGCATTAATCGGTGGTATTTACTAGTTACAACTTTAATCTACTTTATTAGAAATGCTGTGTGAATTGAAGTAGTACAAAAAAGGAGATAATAATTAGATCACTTCGAGAAGGTGGTTAAGGTTTAAGTAAATGCTAGAAAAAATATGAACTTTCAGCAATCTGGCCTTCTTTAATTTCTTTATTAAATATGATATTTGACTATAGGGGCACAAGAATTTAATTTTAAAATAATTGAGTCTTATCATATTTCATATATTACATTTTGAGGGGAAAAATTTGTCTACTCCATTAAATGAAAGTAAAGGTTTTACCCTTAATCCTGAACTACAAAAAAGTCTCCAAACTATCGCACAAGTCCTAATTAATTTTCAAAATGGTCTAATTTCATTTTTGCAAAGACCTGATGTACAAGAAGCTTTAAAAGCCATTCACAACATTGCTGCTCAATTCCATCAATATTTGAATGACCCTAATGTTCAAAAAAATATTGTACAGCTTCAAAGAAATATAGTTTCTCTTGTAGATAGCCATAGCTTTCAAAAAGAATATCTTAATAATAAATATGCAGAATCTACTAATGATTTCACGGTATTTGAAAAAAATATAAGAGAAGAAATCAACTTTTCAGAACAGCTTTCTTCTTTTCCATCTGAAGAAGAAAAAAATAAGTTTTTTAACTTTTTTCTACATTTTATATTTTTAGTTTTTATGTTTCATATTAGCAATTTAGACAAATTCACAGATTTCAAGGAAAGTTACATATTTTATATTAATAATATCGACTCAAAAGGAGTAACTATTTCCAGAATAAATCTAAGAGAAGAGCCATCTTTTGAAAGTGAACCAATTTTAGTACTGCCGAGAAATACTGTTTTGAAAATTTATCAGGAAACTAATAATGGATGGATGAAAGTCTCAGTAAATCAAAATAACTTAGATATAGAAGGTTATGTATCAAAAGCCTATATAAAGAAAATTAAAAGTGAATATGATTTTAACGCTATTTTCAACTTAAAAGATGATTGACCTATGAAAAACAAAAAAGCCCAACTCCCGTCGGGCCTTCCCCCCATCAAACCCGACTTAAAAAGTATTCAAGTAATAAATCCCTTTCATCAGTGTTATTGGTCCCCAAAAGCTGAACCATCGCGCCATCAATAACAAATAAAAACATGTGCGCATCTTCAACTGTAGCAGTCACTTTTACAGTTAAAAGCAGTTTATGAATTTCTTTAATGAACCAGTTTCGGTAGTTAATAACGAGTTTATAGGCCGTAGGATAGATCTTTTCAATTTCAAAAATTGCTTTAAATGGCAAACGATAAAAGCCATCTAAGTTCGCATGTAAAAGGTAAATTTTCTTGAGCTTATCGAATGCCATGAGTTCACGGTACGAATGAATAATTGAAAACACCTCATGCTTCAATGCATCTATTTGAAAAGTTAAGCTCATCTGAATGAGCCTTTCTTTGGAGTGAAAATAGTTATAAAAAGTAGCTTTGGGGATTTTGGCTTCCTCAATAATTCGATCTATCCCGATGTAAAACCCGTTTTGATTAAATAAATCTTTTGCTGCGTGGAGCACGCTTAATGCTCTAAATGAAGCTTCTAAATTTGGCATTTTTATACCGTTTAAAATAATTTTTTGTTGTATGTGAAAGAGATAGAAATGCCGTCACTCTTAAATTGAGCGCTAAAAACAGGCATGCGAAAGCAGCACAAAAATGGTGTGCTCGCCTATCTCGGGTTTTATTGTTGCTATGATTTTTTAGTCGTAATGACCTATGGCTTAAAACCTAGAGTCGGTTAAACCTTTTTAAAGACCAGTTGGGTATAGAGTCAAAGATTTTGGCGAAGGTTGCCAATAAGAGAGATGAAATAGTACGCATAATGGCGAACTCCTTGTGTATTAAAGAAGAACTACCACGATTACTGCTAAATAATGGTGGCAGAACGAAAGGGGTTAGCAGACTGGCACACAAGGATCCAGCACGCGCAAGCGCGTCCCCCTCCGTCCTACCATAGAAAAAAGGGGGACGAAAAGATCCAGTACTGAAAAGCGAACTTTTAGTACTCTTGCGTGGAGGGTCTGCTAAAACCCACTGGCATTGTGGCCAGCAGGCAAAGGATAATCCGCTCGTTTTTACGTGTCAATGTAAGGTTGAATATAAATTAGTTAAATAATTTTTGTTTTCATTCAATTAGATATTTAAGCTAAACAGTCATTCAACTTAAATTTAAAGATATCATGGTAATAATAGAAATGGTGGCAGAACGAAAAGAGGTTAGCAGACTGATTTACCCAAAAATCAGCACACCCTAAAGTGTCCTCTTACCGCTCTACCATAGAATGGTGGCAAAACGAAAAGGGATTAGCAGACTGGTACAAAAGGAACCCAGCACACCTAAAGGCGTTCCCTTATCGCTCTACCCTAAAGTGGTTTGCAGGCAAAGAATAATCATCAAGGTTTTAAGTGTCAATGTACATATATCATTAATTTATAAAATATTTTTATTTTCTTTACCCCTTTATTTTATTGTTAATTTATCATTCATTTTCAAACCTGTTTAAATGAACTGATTGATCCCGCCATAAATAAAAGCTACAGTAAATAAAGTTTGAATTTTATAACTTTAAATAAATTGATAACGCATGCAGGCAAAGACATGGAAACCATACATGATTTTTATCGCCGCTTTTCTTTAACCAGAGATAGCGATTACTCGGTTCCATCGACTTCGTTTGGACATTTTAACGTGTTCCAACGCGATGCCTGCTCGTTTCTCACGCCTTATAGCCGCCGCGATTATTATAAAATTTCACTGGTTTTAGGCACAGGCGACCTCCACTACGCCAACCGCTGGATTCGGGTAGACCGCCCTGCTTTACTGTTTTCAAACCCAATGGTTCCCTACGCTTGGGAAATTAATTCGCCTGAACAGGCAGGCTGGTTTTGTCTATTTACCGAAGAGTTTGTAAACCAAGAATCAAGACAAAGTTTTTTAAAAGACTCGCCGCTTTTTAAAGTCGACGGCGACCCACTATATTTTTTAAACGACCAACAGGTTGATGAAATTTCATTTATTTTCAAAAAGATGATGACTGAAATAAATTCAGACTACATTCATAAATACAACGTTTTAAGAAACTATTTGCACCTGATTGTGCATGAAGCCATGAAAATGCAGCCAACCCAACAGTTTGAAAAACATAGCAATGCTGCGGTTCGAATTTGCCATTTATTCTTTGAATTATTAGAGCGCCAGTTCCCCATCGACTCGCCACATTTTCAGCTTAAACTCAAAACTGCAAACGACTATGCCTATGGTCTGTCGGTGCATGTCAATCATTTAAACCGAGCCGTAAAAGAAGCCACAGGTAAAACCACCTCTGAACATATTAGCTCGCGCATTACACAAGAAGCCAAAGCGCTGCTACAACACACCAGTTGGAATATTTCCGAAATTGCCTATAGCTTAGGCTTTGAATATTCAGCGTATTTCACCAACTTCTTTAAGAAAAATACAGGCTTTTCACCTAAAAAGTTCCGCGAAGACTGTGTAGCCTAAAAACAGATTGTTTGAATTTTATAATTATTGGTTTGAATGTTATACGTCAGTTTGAGCCAAAGCATTTTATAGTTTTTCTACTCAAGTGATTTTGCAAAAAAGAGTATGAAAAATGAAATATAGAACTTTAGGACAAACAGGCGAAAAAGTATCAGCACTTGGTTTAGGTTGCATGGGAATGAGCTTTGCCTATGGTGCCTCAGACGACACACAAAGCATTGCAACCCTAGAAAAAGCCTTAGACCTCGGCATTAACTTTTGGGACACCGCCGACATGTACGGCAACGGCGCAAACGAAGTTTTGCTCTCAAAAGTTTTAGAGAAACACCGCGACAAAGTATTCTTGGCGACCAAATTTGGCTTCCGCTACAAAGAAGATAACCTCAACCCACAAAACTCTTTAGAGTCTTATATCGACGGTTCTCCAGAGTGGATTAAAGTTGCGGTCGAAAACAGTTTAAAACGCTTAAATACAGACGTGATTGATCTGTATTATGCACACCGCATTGACCCGAATATTCCAGTTGAAGACACGATTGGCGCCATGGCTGACTTGGTCCAACAAGGTAAAGTTCGCTATTTAGGACTCAGTGAAGCGTCGGCTGAAACCATTCGTAAAGCACATGCGATTCACCCGATTGCAGCGGTTCAACATGAATATTCGCTACTTACCCGTGAATTTGAGCAAACTCATTTGCAAACTATTCGTGAGTTAGGCATTAGCCTTGTGCCGTATTCACCGCTATCGCGTGGTTTAATTACCAACACGCTCGATGTCGGCAACCTAGAAGAAAACGATTTCCGTCGCCAGTTACCACGTTATCAAGGTGATAACTGGAAAAATAACCAAAGCTTAGCGCAAGCATTTAGCGAATTTGCTCAAAGCAAAAACGCGACAGCGGCTCAACTGGCTTTGGCTTGGATTTTGGCGCAAGGTGAAGACATTATTCCAATTCCGGGCACGCGTAAAATCGAGCGACTTGTGGAAAATGCTGGTGCTGTAGACCTTGATTTAACAACAGCAGATTTGGCAGAAATCGACGCAATTATTGCGAGATATCCAAACATGGGCGCACGCTATAACGCTGAGCAACTTGCTGCGGTAAATCATTAAAATATGAGCTATAAAAAAGTCCGACTTAGTGTCGGACTTTTTTATTTAGTCTTTGCTATAACTGCCCTGCTGGCGTCCATCGTTCCAAGTTACGTCTAACGATTTTTCAGAAATCGTCAGGCTTTCTGGAAATATACTTAAATTCTTTTTGAATTTAGAGTCTGGTTTTAAACCAATACAGTTGCCATTTTTCCACCATGTCCCTTCGGCATATTGGTCTAAAGCACCATAAGCTAGCATCCATTTAAACTTACCGTCTGGCTGAAGTAAAAGTTCCGAACCGACTTCCATCACACCATTTAAATAATAGTGTCCCCCCCAAGCCTGATCGGCTTGCTGAAATTTCACCTCTTTACATACGCTCGTTGGCTCTGCATAAATTTGAGATGAAATCACAATCGTCGAAAGTAGTAGCAACCGTGCAATCATATTTGTCATTATTTAATTTCCTTTAAAAATCAATAAACTTCTTTTTAATCAAGTTATTAGTTAGTTTTAATCCAGCTCTGTCTTAGAGAACAAGTAAGTAGGATTCTCAAGTTTTTATATATTCCTCATAAGAAGAGACTACTGTTACATCATTTGCTAGGAAATCAGGATACTTTTCTCTTAGTAATTCAACACATTCTTGACTTGCGGTTACTACAACCAATGGATCACTCGGATAGGTAACAAACATGGGGAAATCACTAATGAGTTTAAAAACTGCTCTCTCCATTTTTTCTGATCCGCATGGCCTAAAAATAGTTAAGCCTTCTACACTCGAGTTATCCTTACCGAAAGTTATGGAAAAATGACAGTGTACACCTGCCATCTGGCCTTCATATAACTCTACGCCATAATCTAAAAAGTAATAATTGTCATCTATTTCAGTCCAATAGGGACTAAAAATATCTAATATTTCCTCTTTAGTTGCAGAATCATCCATTGAAAAAATAAAGTATTCAATACCCATGTTTTCTCTCTTATCTACTATATCTCATCATTCAATTACTACTATCCAACATAACCATAAATCAGGCCAACTACACCAATACATAATAGAATGATAAAAGTTATATTTTCTGTCTCAGACTTATTTTTACGTTTTTTACCGTATAGCCCAACAATTACTGCAATTATAATTATCAAAATACTAGCGAGCATTACAAAGCCCATCATAATGCCATGGCCAATATTTGCCGAACTTAACATTCAAGTTTCCTTTTTTAAATCTTAGAAAAGAATAGTAAGAAATTTACTATTTTCCAGACTCAACTTTTAAATAAGTTCCATCTGCATACACGTTGTGTCCAAAGCCACAACCCGAGTTACCCTCATTTTGCTTGACCTGAATATAATTTCCTAATTTCGCATTGGTTTTAAAATCGAGCTGAATGCGGCAGTCTTGATCTTTATAGACGATTTGCTTTTTATTGCTCGGCATTGTGGTGCCAAACTCACCCATGTTCGGGCCGTAAATTAAGCTTCTAAGTCCCATATATAAACCAGCATAGCTGATTGCATATTGCCCCTTCTCACGGCTTACCGTGATGTGGTCCCATTCGCCAAAACCTGAGTAACGGACATATTCACCAGACAAGTCATTTGACGCTTTAGGTGCAGGTAATTGCTTAAGGTTAAATTGGCTAGATTTTGATTTTTCATCGAGCATAAACCACGATCTTGCCCAAAGTGGCTGACCCAGTTTGGCATAGGCTAAACCCACGTTATTGTTAGCAACTTCAACATCTCGGTCAGTAAATTTAACCGTGGTTTCATCTGCATTGGCTTTACAAAACGCAGTCCAAGAGGCTTGATTCTGGAAATTTTCTAGGGCTTTTTTATATTGTTTTTGGTCGTAATTTTTCTTACCTAAGCTCGCGTATTGCTTCACTTTATTACAGCTTTGTTGTAGCTCTTGTGCAAAAGAAAATTCTGCATGAGTAACCGATAAAGCCGAAAGTGTGAGAACCGCGCAACCTGAAATAACAGATTTAATCATTTTTAAAATTCTTTAATAATTAACTAATTATATAATATGAGCTAGTTCGACAAATCACAATTCTCTGCAACAAAAGTCCATTACAATGCTGGTTAGCTTAGGTTCTTTCATCACGCCATATAAAAAGGCCTGAACGTTTAAGTCCAAGCCTTTTGATTTTTAGAGTTTAGCCAAATCTCAACTAAGAAGACTCCGTTAGACTCAAACTAGAATGATGATTTTGACAAATTGCGCTTTGCAAAATTTTCATACTATTTTTAATCGCATCTTCGACCTGTATTTGACTCTCTCCCATGAAATGAATTTTTGCAGGAATATTTTCATAACTAAAATTGTTATGGTCACCACTTTCTTGAATTAACTGATAGGTAATCGTTTCATTCTCTAATTCTTTAATGCCATTAAATAAAAAACCAGAACTATAGGGATTCGGCATCATCAGAAAACCAGTGATTTTCGTATTTACTGGCTCTAGCGGAATATTCATTGCCGCCTTAATCCACATTTCATATAAATCGACTGACTCATTACGTAATGTAATGAACGGAATTTCCCCGCCACCGACTCGCCCGCCAACCTCTAAAAAGACCAGCTCACCTTTAGACTCAATAAATTCAAGATGAATCGCCTGATCTTTTAATTTTAAGAATTTACATACGTCTAAAGTAAATCTTTCTACTTTTTGAATAAACTCAGAATTATCAATCGTGACTGAACCTAATGGCGCACCGTTTCTGAAGTCTAAACAGGTATTAATATATTTTGAGACTTTAAAGTAAGGCATTTTATTGTCAGAAATAATCGCATCGACGTGATAGATATCTCCCTCAATAAACTCCTCTACTTCGTAGCCTGCATAGGAAGACAATCGTGGTATATCAGCCAACTCACTAATTTTAATTACGCCTTCAGAAGCCGCACCTACCTGAGGTTTTAAAATAATCGCTGAGCCACTTTCTAGCAGAAACTTTTCAATATCTTGGTGTGAAGACACTTCTGCATATTTAGGGTAACGGACAGTAGAATGAGCTAAAGCATCCTTCATTTTTTTCTTGTTACGGCACAACAAATTGTCTTCAACCGTTGCGCCCACAATATTCAATTCAGTTCGAATGCGAGCGGCAGCATCGAGGTCATATTCCGAGATGGCAATAACGTAATCTATTGGCTTTTTTTCATAGATTTTTACGGCTTCTTTTAATACATCCTCTTCATTTAATTGTTCTAAACTCGCTATGTAGTAACAGTTTGAAGAGGTGATATAGCGCATCGTTTCTGTTAATGAAATATAAGAGACATGGACAGCATCATGATCTATATATTTATTAAAGTCAGACAATTCATCGTCATATCTATTAATGATTAATACATGTTTCATATGACTTTCACCTGCTCATGTATATGTGTGACTAAACTACGGATCTTATCTTCACTTTCAGAACGGAGAATGATGTAGCCTAATCGTGAGGTCCAATCATGGTTACAAGCGAGTTCATCATCTGCTTCGTAGTAAAAGTGATGGTGTACACATTCAGGTGCGTCTAACAGTTGCTCTAAACCACTAAAACCTTTGAACAGGCGGTGGTTTCCTTGAGGAATAAAGGCAATTGCAGAGACCATATTTTTCTCTATTGAAGGTGAATATGGCAGGTCGAGGTATTCGCTCAGTACAGCTTGTGCGAGATCAAAATTAGTCGCCAGTTTAATTAACTCAACAATATTGTCGCCCGGTAAACGTGCTGCTAACTCAATTGCCACTGCTTTTCCTTGAGGTGTAACTCGCAGTTCTAAGTGAAAAGGCCCGATGTTTAATTCTAAGGTTTGAATGACTTTTGCGGCATAATCAAAAACGTGTTCAGAAAATTGACCGTCATATTGATTACCCACAATATGCCCAATTTCGACAAAGTAAGGTTCAGGACCTAATAGCTTCTCTGTCAGTGAAGCGAAGGTTATTTTTCCATCTGTATGGACAATTCCTTCAACACTGTATTCCTTCCCTACGATATATTCTTCAACAATTAAATCACCACTTGCATAGAAGCCAATATCATTCGGTTTAGATTTCCAGATCGCTTCAACTGTTTGTAAAAGCTCCTCAAAATCTGCAACTTTTTTAACAGACATACTGCCCGCCATATCAACCGGCTTCACTACAGCTGGAAACTTAAACCCTTGAGGCAAGCGGATCTCTTTACCCTGTGAAATTAAGGCATATTTAATATCGCTTAAACCTGACTTGGTTAGCTTGTCACGAAATTTGAATTTATTTCGAACCGTTTGCGCTGTTGTATATTCAAGAGAGTTTTTGGTAAATGAATTGCCTAGCTGTGCTGCCATAGGTACAGCATATTCAACCCCCGGTAATATCGCTCTTACGGTCTTTAACTCATTAATTTTAGAGAGTTGGCTATGAAAATCACTGGTATCTATTTTTATTATCTCTTTTGCTTTTTGTCGCATTGTTCCATCAATGCTGCACTCTCCTTCGTCAGTAGAAAAAACATATAAATCTATACCTAATTCTTGAGCGGCATTTAAATAAGTGATGCCTGAAGAAATAGGTTCTATAACTACTACAGTCATTGTTACAGTCTCCGTTAGGGACCAAAACTTTCCAACTCACACAGAGGCTGATTTAAAATTTTATTAATTATTGGGGTAGAACCGACACCCACAGTTAACTCGTGAGAGTCCAAATAATTTGAAAAATCAAATCCATTATTCGTCCACGTACAAAACGGGATATTTATAATATTGACCTCAGCTTCAACTTGCTCTCGAAAAACATTGACGCAATGTTGATGATAATGACTTAAAACTGACCGATTAATCGCATAGATATTCACTTTAGAAATAGGATTTTTTCGGATGAGATCCAATCCCCGAGTAAGTGCAGCCCCCATGCCACTTCCACCACTTACAATATTAAGCGTAGATATGGCCTTCTCGTATTCAGGTTCTATATGATTATTCAGGTTGTATTCTAATTGGTCACCAATCGCTAGCTTTTGAAATAAGTTAGAAAATATTCCATTTGGTCTTAATTTTATGTGCAAAACAAAAAAATCATAATTTTTCACACCCAGTGAAACCACAGAGTAACTTCGAATTAAAGATTCTGATGGGTGTTTGATATTTACAATTGCTTTAGAACTAAAGAAGGTCCTTTTAATTTTAAATGTGAGCTCAACAATATTCTCAGAAAGAAAATTTCGAGTTATTAATTGAGCCACACTAAAATTATTAACCAATGGTGCGATTTCGACATCGCTCTGAGCATAGCTAATACAAGGCAAGAACTCTTTATCTATGGCAACTTGGTTTCCCGATTCATATACGACTCCACCTTTTAGTTTACATCGACAAACTCGGCACACACCTTTTAAACAGCCTTTCATCACTGTGCTATCAGGCACTGCATTGATAAGAGGCTGCTCAGAATCAGCAATGAAAATATGCTCTTTAATGCGAACATTCACCATTGGCATATTCTAATTCCATTGCTATGAAAGGGTTTCAGCACGCACAGCCTGAAAATACTCTCCTACCATCGGAACAAAGCTATTGATATGCTTGATTGCAAGATCAAAGTCTTCTTGTGTTTTAATTACAGAAGAAAGCATATCTGTCATCATGCCGCTATGGTCTTCAGCTTCATCAAATGCAACATGCGAAGCTGCACCCGATACAGCCTGATTCCCCATATGGACACCCGCTTTTTGCGTAATAAAATTATTAAATTTGTCGCCATAATATTCGAGGAACCAGTCCCAAACGACTGCTGGCAATGCACCAAATTTCTCTACACAAAAGTTTAAATACCCCATCAGTTTCCATGTTTCAGGAAATGCATTTTTTGAAATAATCTGATCTGAAGAATATCCATATTTAGTCAAGTCTTGACCAAACATTTCATCATGTCCAAATTCATCATATAAATAATATGAAAGCTGTTTTGCAGCAGAGATATTATTGATTGCTGCAACGCGTACAGCATTTGCATCTAACTCATTATTCATATGAATGCGAATAACGCACTCTAAAATATGTCGTTTATAATATTTTTCATCGAACCAGTCTTCATTATGAAATTTATGCATAATTTCATCTTTTTTAAACTCGCTATGCATAGCTTGATCAACCGCACTTTCTAATTTTTTCAGACTTTCCTGTGAAAAAAACACGTTTTATCTCCGTTATATTTAAATTATTATCCAAGTATTAAATACTTATTTAGCTAGAATTAAGATTATTATTAATTAAACTTAAAACAAGCAAATATTATGTTTAAATATATTTTATAAAATGTCAACAAAATATTATTTTTTAGAATTTCTAACTAAAAAAAGTATTATTAATCAAAAATAAAAGTAATAAATTTAATTAACAATTAAGCAACAATATTATTTAAACAAAAAAATAAATTCCAATTAATATTCACCACCAACAAAATTTAAATAACTTACACTTCATGGAAAAGAAGGAATTTAACAGGGCTATATTATTACAAAAAATAATGTAGAATCCTTGTGGCTAAATATATGGAAGTATTATAAAAGTGAATAATTTAATTATCGGAACCCTATTTGCGCTCTGTGCAGCTGCACTCAATGCCTCTATTGGTGTGATTAGTAAATTACTCATGCATAGTGGTTTAAACCCACAAGATATTGCCTTTTTAAAAACCATTATTGCATTTTTCTTTTTAAGTGTTTTTTTATTTAAAGTCCCTGTCCGCCAGAAGATTGCATACATTAGTAGCACTCCGAGCAAGCTCAGTGTTTTTGCTCAAATTGCGATATGTGCCTTTTTAGGCATTTTCTCTCTATTCTTTTTCGAAACCATTGCCTACAACCACGGTGCTGCGGCCAATGTGGTCGTGGTATTAATGGCTTCAGCCGCTATTTCAGCTTTATTTTTTGGCAGGTTAGTTTTAAAAGAAAGTATTTATATTCATTCAATTATTGGAACATTATTAGCTGTAACGGGTATTAGTGTAATTTCATGGAAAGGTGAAAATAGTTTATTAATGCTTATCAATGCTTCTATTGCAGGTATTGGATATGGTTTATTTTCAGTATTAATTAAAAAATTCAAATTAAACGGTGGTTTATTTCTAACTAAGTACTTATTACTTTTTGGTAGTGTTTATCTTGCTGTTCCCTTTTTAATCAACTTTCATAGCATAAACTTTAATACTGATATCATTTTAGGTTTGGTTGGCTTAGCAGTCTTGCCTACCATTCTTGGCTTTTTCTGTACCACCAAAGCTTTGTCTTACATGAGTGCGGCAAAAGTACAAGTGACTGAGCTTTCTGAGCCAATTTTTGCGGCACTCATGGCTTGGGTCTTCATTCATGAGCAACCGACTTTATCTTTTTTATATGGCGCGATTTTCATTATTTCAGGCATCTTTTTAATGAATAGAGCGCCTAAAGCATAATTTGGCTAATTTCATTTATATTGCTCTGCGTGGTGGCAAGCCACTTGCACCACACTGGCAAAATTAATCGCCATTTGTGAAGGGGCATGTTTTTTATATGCAAGCGCTAAACCTACCGTAGGTACTGGCGCTTGCAACGACCGATAAGCCACACCCTGTATTTGCAATTGTTTGGTCGACTCTGGAACCAAAGACACCCCTAAGTTTGCAGACACTAACGATAAAATTGACACAATTTGCGGAGCATTTTGTCCAATTTTAGGTTCAAAGCCACAGCTTTGGCATGCTTGTCTAATCGCATCAAAAAGCCCTGCACTAATTGAAGGTGGAGAGACAATAAAATCAAGCTCTCGCAGGGAAGCTAAATCAATTTCTTTTGATGACTCGTCTAGTTTAAAAGACTCTGAAGGCAAGGCTGCAATTAAAGGTTCAGCCAATAACTCTTGAACGATTAAGCTCTCTGGAATATGACGTGGAGGCCGAATAATCGCAACATCTAAACGATCTTCAAGCAGTAAGTCTATGAGCAGCAAGGTGTTAGCTTCTTCAAGCTTTAAATTCACTTTAGGATATTGCTGCTGAAAATAGCGAACGCATTTAGGAATTAGAGGATTCAACATTGAAGTACCTGTAAAACCTAATCGCAATTGGCCAACTTCACCATTTGCCACCTGTTTGACCAAGTTCGCTGCATCTTCTACACGCTGCTGTACAGGCTGAATGGCATTTAAAAACGCAAGCCCAGCTTCGGTCAGTTCCACCCCATGCGGAGAACGAATAAATAAATCTGCACCGAGTTCTTCTTCTAAGTCTCTTATTTGCATGCTTAAAGGTGGCTGGCTCATGTTTAAGCGATGCGCCGCTCTGGTAAAGTTTTTTTCTTCTGCTACTGCTAAAAAGTAGCGTATATGCCTTAGTTCCATCGCTATATATAAAACATATCATGACCTATTGTTAAATATATTAGAAAAATACCACCTAAATTGCTAATTTTAATTTATCGAATTCTCTCGATGCAGCATGCCCCCAACGCACTGCTATTTCTTTCTGTCATGGTCATGATATGAGCTCTTCATCTACACCCAGTACCTTAAACACTGAGGCAACTTCTGTTCTTTCCCGCGAGTGGATTCACAAAGGTACTAAAGCCTATAAGCATGCTGGTTTCGCTTTATTCTTGGTAGGCTTTGCTAGTTTCTCTCTGATTTATTGCGTACAGCCGCTTCTGCCAGCATTTAGCCAGAGCTTCCAGATTAGCCCTGCGAGTAGCTCTTTAGCCTTGTCTTTAACGACCGCCTTTTTAGCGATTTCAATTGTACTATCGAGCGCTTTTTCACAAGCGATTGGCCGTCGTGGTGTGATCTTCAGCTCAATGCTGTGTGCAGCTATTCTTAATATTGTGGCGATGTTTACACCTAACTGGAACAGCTTACTCATAGCACGAGCACTAGAAGGTCTGTTACTCGGTGGAGTACCCGCTGTAACTATGGCTTGGATTGCTGAAGAAATCGCACCTGAACACCTTGGTAAAACCATGGGTTTATATATTGCAGGTACGGCCTTTGGTGGAATGATGGGCCGTGTTGGCATGGGCGTTTTGATTGAATATTTTTCTTGGCGCACTGCTTTAGGCTTACTTGGGGCAATCTGTTTTATTTGCTCGATTGCTTTTTTGAACTTACTTCCCGCTTCGCGTAATTTCGTACAGAAAAAAGGTTTGAATTTAGATTTTCACATACAAATGTGGCGTACCCATTTAAGTAATTTCAAATTGCTACGCCTGTTTACCATTGGATTCTTGCTGACCAGTGTATTTGTGACCTTATTTAACTACGCTACTTTCCGTTTAAGCGGTGCGCCTTATTCACTGAGTCAAACGCAAATTAGCCTTATTTTCTTGTCGTATAGCTTCGGTATGGTGTCTTCCTCATTAGCAGGTGGCCTAGCCGACCGCTTCGGCAAAAAAACCATGATGATGAGTGGCTTTGCCTTAATGATTGTGGGTAGCCTCATGACGCTGCTCACCTCTCTTTTCGGCATTATTATCGGTATTGCATTTATTACAACGGGTTTCTTTATTACACACTCACTCACAAGTAGCTCAGTCGGTGCTGAAAGCAAACAAGCCAAAGCCCACGCCAGTTCGCTGTATTTACTGTTTTACTATATGGGTTCGAGCATTGTTGGCTCGGCAGGTGGCTGGTTCTGGTTACACGGCGGATGGAGTGCCATAGTCGGTTTAACCGTTGTACTTTCATTACTTGGAATATTTTTAGCGGTTTCTACCTCACACACGAAAGCTCATTAATTTTTAATTTAAAGGAACCTCACATGTCGAGTTTATTTGTTTATGGCACTTTAGGCCCAGGGCGACCTAACGCTCATATCCTTGAAAATATTGGCGGACAATGGGCAGAAGGCTGGGTAAATGGAACCTTACATAACGAAGGTTGGGGTGCAGATTTAGGCTATCCGGGAATTGTGCTCGATGAAAGTACCACTCAAGTTCAAGGTTTTGTTTTTAGCTCGGAGCATTTAGATTCGAACTGGAAATTACTTGATGATTTTGAAGGCGAAGAATATGAAAGAGTACCTGTTCAGGTCACTTTAAATAGTGGCGAACGTGTTGATTCTTTTATTTATGTATTGAAAACCTAAGTCATTTTCAAGCTAAACTGCATAAGCACTTAAAAATAGAACGAAAAAATTCAAATGCTCATTTTTTGGCTTGTATTTTTTTTAAGAAACTGTAAAATTCATTCCACATCGCCGGCATAGCTCAGTTGGTAGAGCAACTGACTTGTAATCAGTAGGTCCACAGTTCGAATCCGTGTGCCGGCACCATCATTAAACCTCATGAATATTTGATTTATGGGGTTTTTTGTTGTCTGTAGATTTTATAATACTCAAAAATTTATAGGTATTACCAAAAAAATGAGTGCAGATCTATTGATCTACACCCTTCAAATTATTTTTCGTATTCCTCCAATTCAGTAACCATCTCTTTTGCCGCTGCTATAATTTTAGGTAAAACATATTAATAATATTTTAAAGAATCTCTTTTCGAGAAAAAGCCCTTGTCAAAAACTTTGTTTTTTAAATTCGATAAACATTTATTATAAATCTAAACTTCAAAATAACTTTCTAAAACCAATTTATTCTTTTAAAAACGAAATATGATGCTGCTAATTTATTAAAAAATATAGGATTAAAATAAGAAATATTAAAAAGATAAGATTATAATGCGCACCAAAATAAGGTCATGTTAATAAGACCTATTTTATAAACTTTAATTCATTAAGATACCAACAAGGAAAAATATGAAACTCCGTTTTATTTTACCTGCTTTATTTCTAACGTTGCCTTTAACAACATATGCCCAAGACACCACATCTCAAATTCAAAACGTTGCAAACCCACCAATTTGCTTAATTGAGGGTACTCCTTCAGCAGAACACTATAAATCTATTAAACGTATTAAAGCCGCGAAAGGAACATATGGTGGTTTTGAAGAAATAAAACCTAAATTAGCCATTGTTGCCCGTAAATATGGTGCAGATGTGGTGATTAATTATCATCAAAGCCAAAGATTTGGTTTCTGGCCGTGGCGTATTGTTCGTCCAGTACTCACAGGAACTGCTGTGAAATGGAATACACCTGTTGATTGTGCAGCCTTAGGTGGAAAAGAAATTCGTTAATACAAAATGAAAAAAGCCCAACATCCTGTTGGGCTTTTTTCGTATTTCGTTACTAGGTACACTTCCTGTAATACCTCACGTCCTGATGCTTAAACTTATTGTTGTTGTTTTACGTTTTGGAACTTCCTGTTCCCGTTAAGTGCATCATAGGTAATTTATGAAGTCATAGAAAGACGCAAATTTCCCGAATGAATGTACGAAAAAGCGTACATGGTTCTTTTAAATTTAAAACTTGATTTGCCTATATCTGAAAATAAAAAACAAAAATATGAATTTATAAAGAATCCCAGTTCATCAATTAAATAAGAAAACGCTATAATGAATCTTTCACTTTATTTCTAAAATAAATTTAAAAACAAGAAGGAACTTAAATGTTTACTTTGCCATCAAATATTTTTCAGCCCTTAGTGATCATACTGGCATGCCTAATTATTGTTGTGAGTAAAATGCCACAGCAAAAATTTAGAAAAACTATATTATTTCTAGCTATTGGTAGCCTTACTTTAATCATTGTTTTAGGAATATTTGGCTTCTTTAATTAAGTTTTATTTCTTGCTCTTCTCCATCATTTTTTCAAAGTGTTTAAGGTTTGGGTTCAACGTATCCCAATTATAGGCTTGGCTCACAAACACTTCTGCTCTAGGCTGATAGAGACTTGGGTCATCTAAAGTTCCTGCACGTATTGAAATCATTTCAGGAGCTATTTCAGGCAAGCCAAAAAGCTGAGAACCACAAGTCGGGCAAAACGCTCTTTTAATGGAACGACCAGAAGAACCTAATGTCTCAAAATATTTAAGCTCGCCACTTACTTTCAATTCAGATTGATGAAAAAAAGCAATTGGCGCATATGCCGAACCTGTCGCCTTCTGGCAATCTCGACAATGGCAATTAAAGCTATAACGTGGCTCTGCTTCGCTTTGATAACTCACAGCTCCACACAAACACGATCCCTGATATTTGGCTGACATAGCTCATCCTATTTTTTTATTGCTGTGATTTGAATATAACGTACATATCCAGCTTGGTAGAGTTGTTGGCATAACTTTGCAGTCATTTGAATTTTAAAATTTGCCAACCCGCGGCTTTGGTTTTGGTCTTGTTGATTTTGAATATATTGCGAAAAACCGAGTAATACAGGTTCTGATAAATCTTCAATTTGAATATCTACAAAACCTTGTTGTTCTAAGGCATTTCTTAGCATTTTCTCGTTTGGCACATTGTCCCAAACCACGTCTGCTGCTTTAAGCAAATAGCGATACTTTTGTTCTTGTAAGACTGTCATGTTTTGACATGAATCAGCTTTCATTAAGTAATGAAAACCTAATCGGCCTTTTGAATTTAAAACTGGAGTGACTGAATCTAGAAATGAATTTAAATTGCTGTGATAAGCCGCGTCGATACACAACACCACATCGAAAGATTGTTTGAATTCAAATTGTTTTAAATTTAAAAATGAGCCACAAAAAATCTGACTTACTTCAGGGATAAGCCTTTGAATTTTATTAACACATTTAGATTGTAGTTCAACTGCACTAAGGCTTTTGGGCTGATAGTGTTGTAACCAGTGCATTAAACTTGCACCCTGCCCACAGCCTAAATCTAATAGATGATCTTTTGAATTTAAATGAACTGCTTGTGCCAAATGGTCAGCCAATTGGCAACAAGCTTCACGGTAGTTTTGGGTATTTTTCCAAAAGCCCAAATTTGTCCAAGCTAGCTCTCCATCATCCCCCAAGCTTGATGCATCAATTGCATATTTATGGGGAATCAATCGAGAAAGAGCTGCTCGAACTTTTGTTTTCACAATTTTAGTAACCGAGCTCAGGAGCAACTTCAACCTGAGGTTTTAAACCTACAAATGGTAAAGGTGCGCCTAAAATTTCAGCAATGTGCATTGCAGAAGTAACGGCTGACTCTAAAATTGGCAAGCCATCACATGACCATGAACCACAGTAGAATACTTTACGGTTTAAGTCTAAATGACGTTGTTGCAATTCTTTATTTAAAGCAATTGTTTGCGAGTCAACTACTGCACGCGTTAAGGTCACTTTTGAAATAACTTTTTTAGGGTCAATATCAGTGACTGGACGCCAAGTCTGGAATACAGGATTTTTACCAACCAGTGTTGGCTCAACTGCATTCATCCAAACTGTGAATTGCTGACGCGTAAACTTACGATCCATCATATAGCTCAGCACCGACCAGTCTTTACGGCGCGGTGGCATTACTGTAGCATCTGTATGAATCACAAGATCGCCTTGCTCAAAACGGAATTGCTTCAGCAGCTTCATATCTTCAGCAAATTGTTCAGGGTTTAAAAACTCATCGATCTTAGATGTCGGAGTTGCAACAATCACCCGATCAAATAAATTCTGTTCACCTTGGCTGTTTTCAACCAGTACTTTTTCGCCTTGTAATTCAACTTTCTTAATCGCTGATCCGCTATGGATGTCGATATCTTTAATTAAGCTATCTACAAATGCAGGTGTACCACCTTTCATACGTAACAGCATGTCGCCATCAGTTAAGTGACGTAAAAACTCAAGTAGATTTTTTGCAGGCCAGTCGCCAATTGTTTTTGGGTTACAAGTACAAATGGTATATAGCACTGGCATTACCACACCATGCCAGAATACTTCTTCTATATCGTTCTGATTAATAAATTCAGCGAGCGTAATATCTTGATTTTTAGATTTGAAAAACTGGTGGATTGCCGTTTTTAATTGCAACATCCCTTTCACAAGACGCCAGCCATATTGCTGGATACCTTTACGGTTATTGATAATTGGGAAATTACCAATACGGCTACGAGATGTGGTTAACCATGTTTCAGTACGGTCTTCAAATAACCAGCTACATGACATATAAGTACGAACCGGAAAGGTTTTAATACCTAAATGAGCAGCAAGGCTGAGTGTATTTTTCCACAAATGTGGATTCATAACACGCAATGGCGCATCAATAATTCCACCGTCGAACTCAATACTATGGCTATCCATTCCCCGGCCAGGAAGTGCTTCAAATATCGTGATCGTATGCCCTGCATCTTTCAGAATTCTTGCTGCCGCAAGACCTGCCATTCCACTGCCAATAATTGCGATATTCAAAATGATGTCCCATTTTTCGAGAATTTTTTTGATTATCACTCATACCCTAAAAAAACACCGTATTAAAAACTACCAGATTTTTATTTTTTACATGAATTTATATACAAAATATTTAGTTTCTTACTCATCTCTTTTTTTATATTTTCTTACAAAACCAAATAAGCACATAAAACCTTATATTCTTTGAAAATTTAAAAAAAATCTTTTAAATAAATAAGATAATTTAACTATATTTATATCATTTGTTTTACAACTATCTTTTTTTGGGATATCATGAGATCACAATAATGAGAACCCAATCACACAAAACAATGCCGAAACAACAATGCCAACCATCATAAAAACAGAACCTTTACAGCGAAAAAGCCCGCTATTCACACTTGATAGCGGGCTTTTTATTACTTTGCTTTAACGGTTAATCGAGAGGATTTATCCTTCTTGCATGAGTGAACCGAATTTTCCACGATTAAAATCATTAATCGCTTCCATAATCTCAGCTTTGGTATTCATGACAAATGGACCATAACCTTCAATTGGTTCATTAAGCGGTTGACCTGTTAACACCAAAAATTTAGTGTCTTCTTCTGCATTTAGGGTGAACTCAACGCCCTCACGAGATAAAATCGCAACGGTTTTACCTTCAAGACGGTTTGAGTCATTAACCACAACTGCCCCATCTAACACCACAACAAGCGTCGTATGACCTTCAGGCACATAAAGGGTATGTTTTTGGCCTTTAACCAGTTTGCCATCCCATACATTTAGTGGACTAAATGTAGTTGCAGCACCTTCTGCATCTGCATATTCACCTGCAATCACACGCAAGTGACTACCATGCTCGTCTAGTGCAATGTCTGGAATATCTTTGGCTTCAATCGCCTGGTATTTTCCAGGGGTCATTTTTGAATTGGCAGGTAAATTTACCCACAATTGCACCATCTCAAAAAGACCACCATGCTCTGCAAATTCAGGAGAATGGAACTCTTCGTGTAACACGCCTGCACCAGCAGTCATCCATTGCACATCACCAGTTTTAATGGTTCCGCCACCGCCGCTTGAGTCTTTATGCGTCACTTCGCCTTGGTAGGCAATCGTTACCGTTTCAAAGCCACGGTGAGGATGCGAACCTACACCTTGCTGCTCGGTCGTTGGTGAGAAGGTATAAGGCGCTGCATAATCGAGTAACAAAAATGGGCTTAGGGTTTGGCCTAAACGGTCATAAGAGAACAGGTTATATACAGGGAAACCATCACCCACCCAATGCATCTGGTTATTTTGATATGCACCAAGAAATTTCTTCATCTGATCTCTCCTATATATGTAGGATTTTCTTGAACTGGGATTGATTTTACGCCTCAATAATTGCAGTTTATAGATCAGGATTAGCAACACATTATTTCATCTATGAGACAATCGTGCCTTTTCAGAATATGTTCTGGTTATCGTCCTATTTTTAAAATTCTTAATCCTATTTTTTAGACTTAATCACAACATAAAACTCAACTAGCATAATTTTAGGCAATGATGACCTACTCAATAATTTTTCATCATTCATTTTGATAACATGAGGAAATAAAAAATGGCTCAAGATTACGTGCGTTTAGACAAGGATAATGCTGCAGTTCTTTTAGTTGACCACCAAGCAGGTTTACTTTCTTTAGTTCGAGATATCGATCCAGATAAATTTAAAAACAATGTATTAGCACTTGCAGATGCTGCGAAATATTTCAATTTACCTACTATTCTTACCACAAGTTTTGAAAACGGTCCAAATGGTCCTTTAGTTCCAGAATTAAAAGAACTTTTTCCAGATGCGCCTTTTATTCCACGTCCTGGCCAAATCAATGCATGGGACAATGAAGACTTCGTAAAAGCTGTAAAAGCGACAGGTAAAAAACAACTGATTATTGCAGGTGTTGTGACTGAGGTTTGTGTGGCATTCCCTGCTTTAGCTGCATTAGCAGAAGGCTTTGAAGTATTTGTGATTACCGATGCTTCTGGTACTTTCAATGAATTAACCCGTGATGCTGCTTGGGACCGTATGTCAAAAGCAGGTGCTCAGCTTATGACTTGGTTTGGTATGGCATGTGAATTACACCGTGACTGGCGTAATGATGTAGAAGGTTTAGGTGCATTATTCTCAAATCATATTCCTGATTATCGTAACCTGATGACCAGCTATAGCTTTAATACATCGCAAAAATAATGACATAACCAAGATTAGAATGCTTAAGCATTCTAATCTTGCATTTAAATGGATTGATCTGAAATTGATAAGCTCTTTTGATGATTTTTATTATTTCTATTTGGTCGTAAAGCACGGCGGCTTTAGTGCGGCCAGTGAAGCCGAAAACATTAGCAAGTCAAAGCTCAGCCGACGTATTATTGATCTTGAAAATAAATTTAATGTCAGCCTGATTCAAAGAACAACCCGCCATTTTAAAGTGACCGATTTGGGCCAAGAGTTTTATGAAGAATGCTGCAAAGTTATTGCTCAAGTTGAGTGTGCAGAAAACGTTTTGTTAAAGCAAAAAAGTGAACCCCAAGGGTTGGTAAAAGTGAGTTGCCCACCTTTGATGATGCATTTTCAAATTAGAAAAATTTTAAATCAGTTTTTAAAAACCTACCCTAAAGTTGAAATATCACTCGAGCTTACAAGCCGTCGAGTAGATATTTTACATGATGATATCGACCTCGCGATTCGGACCAATTTCGAACCCAATGAAGACTCAAATCTTATTGTTCGTGATGTGATTAAAACCGACCACTGTCTAGTGGCTTCGCCTGAATTGCTACAAGGTCGCACGATTGAACATTATTCAGAATTACAGGACTTTCCAAGTATTAGCTTGGGAACCCAAAAGCAAAATTATATCTGGCATTTATGCAATATTCGTAATGGCGAATCGGTTGATGTGCCTTATCAACCACGAATAAAAAGTAATGACTTGGCAGGTGTCTACTATGCCGTTATGGACGGCCTAGGAATTGCAGACCTTCCCTTTTTAACCGTTGAATCTGAAATTCGTAAAGGCAAACTTATTCATATTCTTCCTGACTGGAAATCGAATATTGGCATGCTACAACTGGTTTATGTGTCCAGAAAAGGCCAACGTCTTGTGGTCGAAAAACTCATTGAAACACTGATTGATGAATTGCGACGTTTACCCGAAAGCCATGAAGGATATCTGTCGACTTAAATAAAAAAACCGGTCATGAATGGGCATGACCGGTTTTTGTGAAACATCACATACAGCATGGCTGCATGTTTTCGTTCAGAACAAAACGAACTTGTTTTATTCCTTACTCAGATAAGTCTACGCAGAGGTATTTCATTTCAACATATTCTTCAATGCCGAATTTTGAACCTTCACGACCTAGACCTGACTGTTTTACGCCACCAAACGGAGCGACTTCATTTGAAATCGCACCCGTGTTAATACCGACCATACCGTACTCAAGTGCTTCACCCACTCGCCATTGACGAGCTGTGCTTTGTGTAAACAAATAAGCAGCTAAACCAAACTCGGTATCGTTCGCCATTGCTACTGCTTCATCTTCTGTTTTAAAGCGGAATAGCGGTGCAAGTGGACCAAATGTTTCTTCTTTCGACACTTTCATGTCTTGCGTTACGCCAGTTAAAACTGTTGGTTCAAAGAATGTGCCACCAAGTGCCGAGCGTTGACCACCAATACGAATTGTTGCGCCTTTCTCGGTTGCATCTGCAATATGAGACTGAACTTTTGCAATCGCATCTTCATCAATTAAAGGCCCTTGAGTTGAACCTTCTTGGCGTCCATCACCGACTTTAAGCTTAGAAACAGCTTCAACCAGACGCTCTGCCAAAGCATCGTAAATACCGTCTTGAACATAAATACGGTTAGCGCAAACACAAGTCTGACCACTGTTGCGATATTTACTTGCCATAATGCCCTGAACTGCTTGTTCAAGATTGGCATCGTCAAATACCACAACTGGCGCGTTACCACCGAGTTCAAGCGAAAGCTTTTTAATGGTTGGCGCACATTGTTGCATCAAAATACGACCAACTTGTGTTGAACCAGTAAAGCTCAGCTTACGAACGATATCGCTTTCACATAAAGTTTTGCCCACTTCAGCCGCATCACCGCTAATGTTAATTAAAACATCAGCTGGTAAGCCTGCTTGTAATGCCAAAACTTCAAGTGCATAAGCTGTTAACGGCGTTTGCTCTGCCGGTTTAACCAACATTGAACAACCCGCAGCAATAGCTGGACCTGCTTTACGCGTAATCATGGCAGCCGGGAAGTTCCACGGCGTAATTGCAGCAGTGACACCAATCGCTTGTTTAATCACGAGCAAGCGTTGGTTTGGCAAAGTTGGTGTTAAAACCTCACCATCAACACGGCGAGCTTGCTCAGCAAACCAGCGGATGAATGATGCTGCATAACCAATTTCACCACGAGCTTCTGCCAATGGTTTACCTTGCTCAGCAGTTAAAATCTGTGCCAGATTTTCTTTGTGCTCAAGCATGAGGTTGTACCATGCCAATAACACATCAGCGCGAACCAAGGCAGTTTGCTTTTTCCAAGCAGCTTGCGCTTTTGCTGAACGGTTAATTGCGGCTTCAACCCCTGCGCGGTCATAGGTTTTCACCCATGCCAAAGTTTCACCCGTAGCAGCATCATTTACCTCGATATAATCATTTGATGCAGGTGCTTCTAATGAAATATCAGGATGTTTTAATAAATACTGCAAATTGTTTTGAATCATGCAGATTGCTCCATTGCTTTTGCACTACCTGCTTTGAGTGTCGCAAAACCTTGTTTCAGGATATCAAGGCCTTGACGGAATTGCTCAGCAGGAATGGTTAATGGATATAAGAAACGAATTACATTACCGTATTTACCACAAGTAAGAAGTAACAACCCGTTTTCCATTGCATAGTTTTGTACAACTTTTGCTTGCTCAGCAGTTTCTAGTTCTACTGCAACCATTGAACCTAATGCACGAATATCAGTCACTACATTGCCTGTTGCTTGCTGAATGTCTTTAAGCGAAACAACCAACTCAGCGCCTAGCTCATTTGCACGGTCGCATAATTTTTCTTCTTCAATCGCATCAATCACTGCATGCGCAGCAGCAACCGCAATCGGGCTACCTGCATAAGTACCGCCTAATCCACCTGGGTTTGGTGCATCCATCACTTCTGCACGACCAACTACACCCGAAATTGGGAAACCACCACCTAAACTTTTCGCCATCGTGATCAAGTCAGCTTTAGTCTCGTAATGGTTCATTGCAAACAATTTACCAGTACGTGCAAAACCAGACTGAACTTCGTCAGCTACAAGTAAAATACCGTGCTTATCGCAAATTGCGCGTAAACGTTTTAAGAACTCGGCTGGTACAACATGGAAGCCACCTTCACCTTGTACTGGCTCAAGCACAATCGCTGCAACATCATGTGGTGCAATATCTTCACTGAAAATATCTTCAACGCTTTCAATCGCCGCGTCTACTGAAATACCTTTTGCAGGCACAGGGTAACGTGCGTGGAACACACCCGCTGGCATAACACCGAAATCACGTTTGTAAGGCGCAGTTTTACCTGTCATTGCCATGGTCATGAATGAACGACCGTGGAAACCGTTACCAAAAGTGATAATGCCGTGACGACCAGTGTAACAACGGGCAATCTTCACCGCATTTTCAACTGCTTCTGCACCTGTTGTGAAAAAAGCAGACTTGGCAGGTCCTGCAATTGGCGCACGTTCATTAATACGCTCAGCTAAAGCGACATAGCTCTCATAAGGTGTAACTTGATAGGCAGTATGAGTAAATTTAGTTAATTGTTCAGTTACCGCTGCAATCACTTTAGGGTGGCGATGGCCTGTATTTAAAACCGCAATACCACCAGCAAAGTCGATAAATTGGTTGCCTTCCTTGTCCCAAAGCGTGGCATTTTCAGCTTTTTCAGCGTACCACTGACACATCACGCCTACGCCACGTGGAGTTGCTTGCTGTTTACGTGCGTTAAGTGCAGAATGTTGATTATCCATTTGATTCCCTCATATTTTCATCATCAGTTGCAGCTTTGGTTTTTACATCCTGTGCTTAATTTTCAGGGTGCTTTACAACAACTGCCTATGCATGTAATTTCGCTCGTCTGGCGGCAACTGACGAGAGCCATTTTTTAACTGTAGGAGAGAGCCAATTGCGTAGTTTACTTGGAGATCATTTGTTACAACGGCTCCAACAGGACATCGAGGGTAAACTCCATCAGCGACTTTTTCGTTGTCTACGCGCTGCCATTATTGATGGAGTGGTTCAGCCCAAGACTCGCCTACCCGCGTCACGCGACTTAGCCAGTGAAATTCATGTTTCGAGAAATACAGTTCTTACTGCCTACGAACAACTACAGGCTGAAGGTTACTTAGAAGCACGTACGGGACACGGCACATGGGTTGCAGAGAAACTACCCGAAAGCTTTTTAAATACAAAAAATGAAAAAAAGAACACTAATATTCATAAGGTTCAAAACTCTTATGCTCTATCGCAACGCGGTTCAAATTTATTAGGCTATGCAGCAGCCTCTCCACATCAATGGGGTGCATTTGTGCCTGGAGCTCCGGATGTTACCGAGTTTCCACATCATATTTTTAGTCGTATTCAAGCAAAATTAAGCCGTGAGCCAGACATTAACCGCCTTATTTATAGCAACGCGGGCGGATGTATTGAACTTCGAAGTGCATTGGCAGACTACTTACGGGTTGCCCGTTCAGTCCAGTGTGATGCTGACCAGATTATTATTACCGAAGGTATTCACCAAGCAATTGATTTAGTCTCACGTGCGCTCAGTGATATTGGTGACCGGATCTGGATTGAAGATCCAGGCTATTGGGGAATGCGTAATACTTTACGTATTAATGGCGTTGATATTCAACCAATGCCAGTTGATGCCGAAGGCATTATCCCCGAAGAAAATCCGGTTAAACCGCCCAAACTCATTTTTGTCACTCCCTCACATCAATATCCACTCGGTTCACATTTAAGCCTCGATCGCCGACGCAAATTGATTGAGATTGCCCGCCAGCACAATAGCTGGATTGTAGAAGATGATTACGACAGTGAATTCCGTTTCTCAGGCCAGCCGTATCCATCTTTACAAGGTTTAGAAAATGATGCGCCAGTGCTGTACATGGGCACGTTCAGCAAAACCATTTATCCATCTTTAAGAATTGGCTATTTGGTAGTGCCTAAGCCGCTCTTTTCACCCTTACGGATTGTGGCAGCTGAACTCTATCGTGGTGGGCATTTGCTCGAACAAAAAGCTTTAGCTGAGTTTATTCGTGAAGGCCATTATGAAGCTCATATTCGGCGTATGCGTCTGCTCTATGGCAAACGGCGTGATTACTTGGTGAGCCTGATTAAACGCTACCTAGGGCCTGAATTTATCCACGAATACGATGAAGCAGCAGGGTTACATCTGGTTTTAAAACTACCAAACTCTTGCGATGATGTCGCGATTGCAGCCACTGCACTTGAACGTGGTGTCAAAGTTCGCCCACTTTCACAGTATTACATGCAATCACATGCCCACGCGCAACGTGGTTTGCTCATGGGCTTTGCCTGCGTCAATGAAAAAGACATGGTGATGGCTTTTGGTGTGCTACTCCAATGCTTACGTGAAGCAGGTGTATCAACCCTGAATTAATTCTTTAATCTCATCATACTGAATAAAAAAGAGCCTCATAAAGAGGCTCTTTTAGTTTCTAAAATATTAAACTAACTTTTCTTCTTGAGTATGAGTTAAATGGGTCGTTCTACGGTCTTTACCCCAACCCAGTTTTTCCGACAATATTCCAAAGAACACAATAATGCCGAACAATGCTGTGGTGTAAATCACTTCTTTGAAATATGTGCCTTCAATGAGCATGGTGAGAATTGCCCCAATAATTGCAAAGATCACCACATAAGTCAGATAAGGGAACATCCACATTTTAAAGTCAATTTTCACCCCTTCAGCTTCTAATTTTTTACGCATGCGAAGTTGAGAGTAAGCAATGGTCAGGTACACATACAGTGTTGCTGCACCCGTCGTTAGCATGAAAAAGTCATAAACATCCATACTCTTGGTTGCAGTTAAAATCACGGCAATCACAGAGAAAAAGCATGAAACAATCACACCAACCCACGGGCTGCTTTTACTGTTCACAGAACCAAAACTTTTCGGTGCATCACCACGTTTAGCTAATGAGAACAACATACGTGAACACGTGTAAAGTGCTGAGTTAAAACAGCTACACACCGACGTTAGAACCACAAAGTTTACGATATGCCGCGCACCCGGAATACCAAGTGCAGACAATGTGACGCTATAAGTTCCCCAAGTCGAATCTTTTAAAAGTTCATTGTTGTGAGGAATTAAACATACCGCCACAAACATTGATCCCACATAGAACAAAATAATTCGCCAAACCACTGAGTTAGAAGCTTTACGAATTTCTTTAGAGGGATTTGCCGATTCTGCCGCCGCTACAGTCACAATTTCAGCACCAATATAGGCAAACATGACCCCAAGTAAGGCGGTAATGACGGTTGATCCTCCATTTGGCATAAAGCCTTGAGAGGTTAAGTTACTAATACCAGAAGCAGCCGGATTACCCCAAGGCCATAAATGCATGATGGCCAAACTACCGATTACCAAGAAGATAACAATCGCAATGACTTTAATGAGCGCAAACCAGAACTCAAACTCGCCATAGTTTTTCACGTTTTGTAAATTGACTGCGACCAATGCGACAATGACCACGACCATATAGGCCCAGATTGGTATAAATGGGAACCAATTGTTTAGAATTTTACCTGCCACATAAGCTTCCCATCCCATGAGCATTGCCAGAGTACACCAATACAACCAGCCAATTGAGAAACCTGCCCAACGACCAATCGCACGGTCAGCATATGTTGAAAAAGAGCCACTATCTGGGTTTAAAACAGCCATCTCGCCTAACATCCGCATGATGAACCAAACGAGTAGACCACCTAAAGCGTAGGTTAGAAAAACAACAGGGCCAGTATTGTAAATAATGCTACCTGAGCCCACGAATAGAGAACCACCAATAACCCCTGCAATTGAGATCATCGTTAGGTGGCGTGATTTAAGTCCATGTTTTAAACTTTGGGAGTGATTGGCTTCAGAACCACTTTGATGAGCTGCCATATCATTTTCCTTAATATATGGAGGATATCGGCCAATCTCGGAAATCCTCCGAAGCCAACTATATCCCCTAAAAATTTAGCCGTTTTGCCCAATTCCTAAAACAGAAAATTCACTGAGCTTATCCGGCGCTTCCGTATGCATACTTCCAATGGCTTTAATTTGTCGTTTCGGCCCTGAAGAAACGAGAGCCATTTTTGGAATAAAAGAGAGAGCCAATTGCAAAATTTATACGCAAAATTGGCTCTTTTTAGATTGCATGTAGGGAAATGGTTTTTAGTTTTTATTATGAAAATAATTAAGTTTTACTTTAATAAGACTGGAATTCTTTAGTTTTGTTCAGAAATTAATAAAGCTTTCGTACCTTTTTCTAAAGCTCTAAATATATGTTTTTGATCGGCAGGGTAACAAATATAGTCCCCCACACTGAGTTCAACTGCCTCATCAATTAGACCAACTAGAGCCTTTCCTTCCACCACAATAATATGCTCCACAGAACCAACGGGGTGTGGCTCTGAAAGACGGTCTTCACCCGGTTCAACAATCAGTAAATAAACATCTCGGCGCGCATGAGGTGGGCAAGTTGCCAACAAAATAGCCTTGTAATTAGCAATTTCAGAGCTCACCGTTGGGCCATCTCCACAACGAATCACTTGCACCTGATTGCTTGGCTCTTCCATCAAACGCGCAAAAGGAATATTTAGTGCAACACAAAGTGCCCATAAGGTTTCAATGCTTGGGTTACCTTGACCTGCCTCTAATTGTGAAAGTGTAGATTTTGCAACGCCTGCACGACGAGCAACCTCTGCCAAAGAAAGCCCTGCTCTTTGACGTTCACGATTTAAACCTTTGGCAATAATTTCAATTGGCTGAGACATTCACCACATCCGTTCTATAAAAAAAACGATCGTTCGTTTTGACAAAACAATCAGACTTATTCATTATAATGGAAAATCGTTCGTTATATCATGCTATGTCCACATACGCTCTCATTAAGAAACTTAGTAAAGACACCACCCGCTCGATTTTCTTTGTCTGTCTAGCAACCAGTGTCGTCGGTATGTCTTTAGGTTCACTCGCCGCAAGCTATGGCTTAGCGCTCTGGATCCCGCTTTGCCTATCAATATTTGTGCTCGCAGGAACTGCTGAATTTATTTTTATTGGATTCTTGGCTGTTGGTGGTAGCCCAATTGCTGCTGCGATTGCAGGACTACTCGTCAATTTAAGGCACTTACCTTTTGGTATTGCGGTCAATGAATTAATCAGAGGTAAATTCTCTCGATATTTCGGGGCCCATATCATGAACGATGAAAGCGTTTTGTTTGGCATGGCACAGCCCGATTTCGAAACGAAAAAAGCTGCTTACTGGTTATGTGGTATCAGCATTATGCTGAGTTGGCCACTCGGTGTCACTGCGGGTTATTTTATTGGAACCGCTATTCCAGACCCAAAAACATTTGGTCTAGATGCCATTTTCCCTGCCATTTTAATTGCACTTACTTTTAATGCTTTAAAGAATAAATCTACTCGAAAAGCTGCATTTGCTGGATCAACTTTGGCACTGATTACCACACCTTTTTTGGCCTCAGGCCTTCCAATTCTGCTTTCACTTTTTGGCTTAATATTTGGTAGAAAAAAATGAATCAACAATTACTGATTATTTTGGGCATAGGCTTGCTTGCACTCGGTACTTACAGCATCCGTTTTGCTGGTTTTCACTTAGGTGCCAAATTTACTTTTTCTGAAAAATACCAAGTTCTACTGTCAAACGGCGCAACTGTTTTGCTCTGTGCGATTGCGGTGACGACTACATTTTTTGAAGGACAACATTTCGCAGGTTTCGCACGTATATTGGGTGTTGGATTTGCGCTTTTATTAGTTTGGAAAAAAGTACCGCTGTTATTGGTAATTTGCTTGGCAGCCGCTGGTACTGCACTTTTACGTTTGCTTGGAATCGAGTAATAAAAAAGGCGAGATAAACTCGCCTTTTTTAAAATTTTGCTTAGAACGGTAAATCGTCGTCTAAATCTGCTGGTGCAGAAGCTGGTTGCTGTGGAGCTTTTGGAGCAAAACCACCACCTTGCGGGCTGTTGCCACCATTACCAAAACCAGCTGGGTTGCTGCCATAGCCGCCACCACTATTTTGGTTATAACCACCACCTTGGTTATTATTATTTTGATAACCATTACCACCTTGTTGAGGTGCGTTAAAACGTGGTTGGTTAAAATCATTACCGCCAGCGAACCCTTGTTCACCTTGTTGACGACCATCTAACATTTGCATCTGTTCGCCACGAATTTCTGTTGTATAGCGCTCTTGACCATTTTGATCAGTCCACTGACGCGTGCGTAATGAACCTTCAATATAAACCTTAGAACCTTTACGTAAGAATTGCTGAGCAATTTCCCCTAAACGGTTATGCAAAACAATACGGTGCCATTCTGTTTGTTCTTTACGCTCACCTGAAGTTTTATCGGTCCAAGCTTCACTTGTCGCGATTGAAAATTGAGTCAGCGAACCCCCATTTGGAAAGGTTTTTGTTTCAGGATCACGACCCAAAGTACCAACCAAAATAACCTTATTTACACCACGCATTAGCTGTCTTCATCCTATACATTTCTATGTTTTACTTTATAAGAGTTATGCTTAAATGGCTACCTCTTTACCGAACAACTGCGTTAAATCACGTCGCGCAGCCTCATCAAGTGACTGTTTATCGACTTTAATATAAGCAACTTGCTGGTCAGGCATTACCACAACTTCTTCTATACCACGAATTGCCAATAGCTGTGTGGTCCACTCATTCACCTGTTGCACTTGCGGCAATGGCAACACAATCGATGACAAATACCGCGGCTGAGCTAAACCAAAACTAATTAGCAACCATATTATAGCAATCCCTGTTAAGACACTCCATCCAATCGCAGTATTATGTAACATCAATAATTGACCACCTAGTGTGCCACCAAAAAAAGCACCTAAAAACTGACTACTGGCATTTACACCCATAGCAGTTGCTTTTGACTGGATTGGAGCACATTTTGATAACCACGATGGCAATAATGCTTCCATCACATTAAACGCAATAAAGAAAATACCTAGGCCTGCGAGTAATACATATTTTGATTGATAACCAAATATGAGTAACAGCAAACCTGCAATAATCCCTGTAATTGCCGTTAAGAAAATTCCTCGCATTTTGCGATATTTTTCAGCCACGATAATGCTTGGAAATGCAAAAAACAAACTAATTACTAACAGCGGCAGATACACCAGACCATGACTGGCTAAAGGAATATGCGCAAACTCGATGAGCTGTGAAGGCACATAAATAAACATGGCGGTAAGCAGTAAGTGCAGTGCAAAAACCGAGACATGCAAACGGTTTAAATCACCCATTTGGATGACTTGCTTAAGCTGTGCCATGTAGCCTTGCTGATAATTACGATGATGACGAGTCACTTTAGGTACAAGCAAGAGCATCAAAATCGCGATTAAGCCCATAATTGTCGTGACAAAGAATAGGCCTGAAATACCCACAATGCTTGTGAGCCAAGGCCCTAAACTAAAAGCCACCACAAAAGACAAACCAATACTCATGCCCATGGCAGCCATGGCTTTAGTGCGCTGCTCTTCACGCGTAACATCTGCCAAAAGCGCCATCACGACTGCTGAGACAGCACCTGCACCTGCTATGGCACGGCCAATAATCACGCCATAAATCGTGTCAGATAAACCGGCAATCGCACCGCCAATAGCAAAGAGTAACAAGCCAAGCACCACGAGAGGTTTGCGGCTAAAACGGTCAGCAAGTAAGCTAAATGGAATCTGTAAAATCGCCTGACTTAAACCATAGACGCCCACAGCCAAACCAATGAGTGCTGGAGTCGCATATTGATATGACTGCCCGACTACAGAAAAGACAGGAATAATCATGAACAAACCCAACATGCGTAGCGCAAAAATACTACTTAAGGCAAAAGTTGAGCGACGTTCCAAAGCATTCATCATATCAATACACGTTTATCAAACTAGGCAAATTATAAGCCGATTCGTTTCTAAAAATACGGGACACCTTATTTAAATTAACGATTTCAGCTTAAAAAAATAAAGAGGCATTTAGCCTCTTTATTTTAAACATCTTTACTGAAAATTAGCTTAAGACGAATGTGGATGGCGTTTACTATATTGAATTGAAGCAAATACAGCCCAAACAATAAATGCTACACCAATTAAACCTGTTACCACTTCTGGTACATGTACGCCTGTACCACTTGCAATCATAATGAATGCTAAAGCACCAATTGCATAATGTGCACCATGTTCTAAGAACACATAAGCATCTAGCGTGCCTTTTTCAACAAGATAAACTGTCATTGAACGGACAAAAATAGCACCAATTGCAAGACCAAGCATAATCACGACAACATCGCTGGTAATCGCAAATGCACCAATCACACCGTCAAAACTAAAAGAGGCATCTAACACTTCTAGGTATAAGAAACCACCGATACCCGCTTTAACTACACCAGAAGCAGCACCTGATCCATCTTTCATAATGGCGTTGCCATCTTCATCAATTTCAGGTTCACCGCCTAACATATGGCTTAATACTTCTACACCGATATAAACTACAATGCCCCAAATACCTGCCATAGTCACAACAAGGCGCTGCGACTCATCAACATTGGCTGCCATAATTAACATCGCGATTAGGGCAATAAAAACAGACATTGCAGGTACGCTAGCTAAGCTAGAAAGTTTAGCTTCAAGCCATCTGAACCAATGAGTTTCTTTTTCCTCATCAAAGAAGAAGTTTAAGAAAACTAATAATAGGAATGTTCCACCAAAAGCTGAAATCTCGGCGTGGTGGGCCATTAAACGTTCAGAGTAAGTTTTTGGATCGTTGAGTGCTAATTTAGCCACCTCAATCATTCCCATATCCGCAGTCACGGCAACAATCGCCACTGGGAAAATTAAACGCATACCAAAAACGGCGATTAAAATACCCACCGTCAAAAACAGCATTTTCCAGAAAGGATCCCAATTACGCAGAACCGATGCATTGACAACAGCATTGTCAAAAGATAAAGAAACCTCCATTACAGCTAAAATGGCTGTAATCGTTAAAGCTTTAAGCATGGTAGACACGCCCGCTTCAGGTCCATGGGTAAAACCCCAATACGCGGATAGTGCTAAACACACCACCGTAAAAAATATCGAAAATCGGAAATGCTTCATGGATCAGACCTATGCCAAGAATTAAACTTAATCTTTCTTTAAAAACGCGGCTATTATATCGATAATTCACCATAAAATGATGTCGTTTTGTGCCGTTATTACGCTTACTTTATCCCTATGTTAAATAAAGAAATTTATAAATTTCAATTAACTCATTAATCGTATTAAATATTTTCCTAATATATAAGTGCCATTATTATTTTTGTATTTTAAAATTGATTTAGAATCCTGTTTTGCACGTCTTATTTTAAATGGAATGGTTTTATGCTTTTTTCTCAAGAACTCTGGCAACGTAATTTAAATTTATATCAAAAAATTCTAGACCTGCCTTTTAATCAGGAACTTGCCAGTGGAACTTTAGATAAAGAAGCGTTTTGTCATTATGTGATTCAAGATGCGCAATATCTTGTTGCCTACGGCCGCGTTTTAGCCGTTGCAGCAGCAAAGGCTTTTGAAGCTGACGATATCATGCAGTTTTCAGATGCAGCAAAAATTGCGATTGTGGTTGAACGCAGTTTGCATGATGACTTCATGAAAAATTTTGGCGTAACCAAAGAAGAATTTAAAAATACGCCATTAACGTTGGCCGGCCACCATTACACTTCATTTTTAACTGCAACTGCTTGGTCTGAAAGCTATCCTGTTGTGCTGGCGGCACTGTTACCTTGCTTCTGGATCTATGCTGAAGTCGGTAAAGACATTGTAGATAAATCAATTCCTAATAATCCTTACCAAGCATGGATTGATACCTATGCAGGCGAAGAGTTCCATACAGCCGTTCGTAATGTTATTGCGACAGTTGATAAAGTTGCAGCACGTTGTGATGCTGATACGTTAGAGAAAATGCATGCCGCGTATACCATGGGTGCAAAACTTGAGTGGTTATTTTGGGATAGCGCCTACCACAAAAGACAATGGTTAGGTTTAGATCATATTTAAAACTTCAAAAGAATCGGTCAGATGGTTCAATACTCTGATCGATTTTCACTAAAATGCGAGACAGATATGTATATCGGCGAATTAGCATCTTTAACTGGAGCCACTCCTAAAGCCATTCGGCATTATGAGAAATTAGGCTTGCTACCTGTGGCAAAAAGAAAGGGAAATTATCGTATTTATGAAGCGATTGATGTTCAATCAGTTAAGATGATTCGCCTCGCGCAAGCTGTCGGATTTAGCCTTTCAGAACTGTATGACTTGTCTGCTTTAAAATATAAAAATAATCGATTTCCTGTAGAAGTTGCACAACAGCTCATTCAGAAAAAGAATCAACAAATTATTGAGCAAAAAGCAGCGTTAACGCGTTTACAAGAAGATTTAAAGCAACTGGAGAATGAGATTATTCATACTTATATTACCAATAAGATTTCGGCTTAAAACAGCCCATTAAAATTTAAAATAGCTTTCAAAATTAGTGCTTGACTCTGACCTTAGGGTAAAGGTTTATCGTAATGACTTCGTTTATTACGGATAAATAAAATGAGCGCTCATCTTTCTACATTTAAAAATTCAACAGCATTAATTACAGGAGCATCTTCAGGAATAGGCAAAGCCTATGCTCAAAAACTTGCATCTTTAGGCATTCATTTAATTTTGACTGCACGCTCCGAACAAAAGCTGAATGATTTAGCTGATGAACTTAGAAAAAAATATAACGTAAATGTTGAGGTTATCGTTTTAGATTTAGCTCAATCCAATTCAGCTCAAATATTATTTGATGAAGTGCAGGCTAGAAAATTATCGGTAGAAATTTTAATTAACAATGCAGGATTTGGAAAATGGACTAAATTCCTAGATCAATCTGTATCTACCTATCAAGAAATGATCACGCTGAATATCAGCAGCGTAACATCTTTATGTTATTTATTCCTGCCTCACATGCTTGCTAACAAAAAAGGCATCATGATTAATATTTCATCTACAGGAGCATTCCAACCTCTCCCATACATTGCTGTTTATGGGGCAAGTAAATCTTACGTATTACAATTTACTGAGGCACTTGCAGGAGAATATTCATCTTCAGGCGTTAAATTTCTGGCAGTTTGTCCGGGCAATACGGAAACCAATTTTACTCAGGTGGCAAATGCCGATACCAGCGGTATGAAAAGCTCTACAGTCGACGATGTTGTATCTGCAACGGTTAAAGCATTAGATAAGAATAAAGCAACGGTTGTGGTGGGATGTAGCAACTATTTGACGTCTCAATTGCCTCGAATTCTTTCTCGCCAAAAGATGATTAATTTAGTTGAAGGTATGCTCAAAACCCGCGTTATCGATCCGTCATAAAGCTAGTTCAATTTAAAAGATTAAGGGCTATCTCTTAATCTTTTAATGCTGAAATAGTTGCCAGCCATAAATTAAACCTGCCGCGGCAACCACCCAACACAGTGTTGCCAAACCTAGACACGACCACATCGACAGACGCGTTGCAAGTACATAGACCGCCACTAAATAAATGGCATATGGAATAAGTGACCATAGGCCAAACAGAGCTGTTTTCTGTAAAGCCTCAGCTCCTTTTTGCTGATAGACAATCACATGAGCAATCAAAGCGAATGTAGGAAAAAGCGGGACTAAACCTGCAATATAAAATGCCTTACTTTTCGATAAAACCGAAATAATAAGGACAACCCCAGCCCCCAACATACATTTTAAAAATAACGCCCACATGCGCTTATCCTATCTGGTCATTTCCATATCAAAACGCTGTATTGTGCGCTTTTCAGAGAAAATTAACAGCGACCAAAGCAATCAGTGCTGGAACTGCCTGAATATAAATAATCTTTTTACTGGCTGTCAGTCCGCCATAAATACCCGCAATGAGTACACAGCCTAAAAAGAAATTAGCAATGGATGTCGCAAATGGTGCATCTGCAAATAAAGCCCAGAATAAACCCGCAGCCAAAAAGCCATTATAAAGACCTTGATTTTGTGCCATGACTTTGGTGAGTTTTGCTTTTTCTGCATTATTTCCAAAGGCTTTCATGCCATAGGGTTTGTCCCACAAAAACATCTCTAACACTAAAATATAGACATGTAATATTGCAATTAAACCCACTAAAACTTGTCCGATCATACAATTTTCCTTTTTATTTTAAAGATATGAAAAAAGATCAGTCTCTCGACTGATCTTTTAATGTTTTACGGCTTTAACAATACTTTGCCTTGACGAGCACCTTGTGTTGCTCTTTGGGCAGCTGTTTTAATCTCATCGAAACTAAAAACACCTTCTACAGGAAGGATTAATTTTTTCTGAGTCGCTAACGTTAATAACTCAACAATAAGCTCTTTTTTACGTTCTGCTGGCATTTCTTTGTTGACCACACTCGCCCAGAAACCTTTTACAGTTGCTTGTTTAAAGATGAGATCACCAGATGAAATTTGCATGGTTTCACCAGTCATACTGCCAAACGAAACCAATAAGCTATTTTCACTAAGCAAGTTCAGCATTTCACCACTTGCACTTCCGCCAATCGAGTCCACACCAGCAATTAAAGGTTGATCACCGTGAAGCTGTTTAACTTGCTCTTTCCAGTTCGGCTGATCGGTTGCTACAACATGTTGAATGCCTAATGCTTGCATCTCTGCAATTGCATCAGTACGACGAACTAAATTAATTACAGGTAAACCACGTGCCTGTGCAATCATGGCAACAGTTTTACCTACTGCACCATTCGCTGTGTTTTGAATTAACCATTGACCAGGTTGAACATTTACAAAGTCCAACAGCATGAGGGCACTAATTGGCATACCAATCAGCTGCGCCGCTGTTTCGTCATCAATTTCATTATTGAGTGGAATAAGCCCTTGAGCTGGTGCAATAAAGTATTCAGCCCAACTACCATGCACAGCTGCAACTGCAATACGTTGTCCTACCTGTACATGAGTAACGCCTTCACCTAGCGCATCTACAATACCAACAGCTTCACTACCACCAATAGCGGGTAAAGTAGGCTTGTAGCCATAACTTCCACGTACCGTCCATACATCATGATTATGGATTGGAGACATGATGGTTTTAATACGAACTTCACCAGCTTTTGGTTCTGGCTTTGGCATATCCGCCTGCTCTAAAACGTCTACAGGTTCGCCAAAATTACCATGGATAATACTTCGCATGCTTTATTCCTCTATCGGTTTTAAGAGTTGTTGGGTAGTTTCTAAAGCTAGATGTAGATGCGCTTTGTCTTGCGACAATTTTGTGAGTAAAGCGGCACCTAACCATAACTGATACATGACTTGGGCAGTTTTTAAAGGGTCAATGTGTTTTGGAATTGATCCTTCTTGTTGGCCTTCTTTGAGTAGCAAAGCCAAACGTTGCGTTAATTTGTGCACACCGTCATTGAGAATTTGGCGCATATCTTCTGACAAGTCAGAAACCTCTGCCGCCAACTTCACAATCAGGCAGTTTTCAGCCCAGCTACCATTTACTGGATCATCAATCCATGCCTGCCATAACGCCATTAAACGGGCGTGGGCACTTTGTTCACTGTGCTGCCAAAGTTGTTCCATACGAACTTTATAGTCAGCCATGTATTGCTCTAACAACGCACAGCCAAACGCCTCTTTCGAAGCAAAGTAGTGATAGAACGAACCTTTAGGTACGTCACAAGCCTTTAAGATTTCTTGTAAACCAACGCCGACAAATCCTTTGTGTAATACCAGCTCAAAACTGGTATCTAAAATGTGTTGTCGCGTGGTTTCACTTTTATTTAATCGTTTCATGCATACACAATACTCCACTATTAGACCAGTCGTCTAGTAAAATTATGTTGCTCATTAAAATTTGCTAAGAGTAGAAATCAAAAGAGAGGAATGTTAAAAATACAACCTGCTTAATTAAACAAATTTTGTCGATTGTCGTTTAACCGTCACAATTTGTCGCTTTAAATCATTTTGTACCACTTGAACAATTTTAAATCGTTATCATATATAGGGTCTGTTGTTTATAACCAGTCACACTGCACTAGACTGATCAATCAACACCTAAATTTTCATTAATACATAATTGAGATGTTTTATGAGCCAAAGTCATATCCGTATTCGAGGCGCACGTACCCATAATTTAAAAAATGTGTCTCTCGATATTCCACGCGATAAATTTGTGGTAATTACGGGGTTATCAGGTTCAGGAAAATCTTCTCTTGCCTTCGATACCCTTTACGCCGAAGGACAACGCCGCTACGTCGAATCACTTTCAGCCTATGCCCGTCAGTTTTTATCGCAAATGGAAAAGCCTGAAGTAGACTCGATTGAAGGTTTATCTCCAGCGATTGCGATTGAGCAAAAATCTACCAGTCATAACCCACGTTCAACCGTGGGTACCATTACCGAAATTTATGACTATTTGCGCCTGCTTTATGCGCGTGTCGGTACACCTTACTGCCCTGAACACGACTTGCCGATGGTTGCGCAAACTGTTTCTGAAATGGTCGATGCAGTAAAAACACTTGAAGAAGGCACAGCACTGATGTTGCTTGCCCCAGTGGTGCGTGAACGTAAAGGTGAATACAGCAACT
Organism: Acinetobacter sp. Leaf130; assembly: GCF_001423205.1. NCBI lineage: Bacteria > Pseudomonadati > Pseudomonadota > Gammaproteobacteria > Moraxellales > Moraxellaceae > Acinetobacter > Acinetobacter sp. Leaf130. The sequence goes on along the minus strand of NZ_LMOE01000005.1, from coordinate 196,336 downwards.
TGTTCGAACAGCTACAAGGTCAAGGTTTTGTTCGTGCGCGTGTTGATGGTGAAATCATTGATATTGATACGCCACCTGAACTCGATAAAAAGAAAAAGCACACTATCGAAGTTGTTGTTGACCGTTTTAAAGTACGCGAAGATTTAGGTAACCGTATTGCCGAATCATTTGAAACTGCATTACGTTTGGGCGGTGATATTGCGGTTTTGTCATGGATGAATGGCGAACATCCTGATCGCGTTTTTTCTGCAAAACACTCATGTCCTAAATGTGATCGTGCTGTGGCCGAACTTGAGCCTCGTTTATTTTCATTTAACAACCCGTTTGGTGCCTGCCCTGTTTGTGATGGTTTAGGTACACGCAGTCATTTTAGCTCTGAAAAGCTCATTCCAAATCCTGAGCTTGCGATTAGTGAAGGTGCTATCCGCGGTTGGGATCGTCAACGTCCATATTATTATTCGATGCTGCAAAAAGTTGCCGACCATTTTGGTTTCCAACTTGATACGCCTTGGAACCAGTTAGATAAAGATACTCAAAAGAAATTTTTACAAGGTACGGGCAAAGAAAAAGTCGATTTAAGTTATATCGATGAACGTGGCCGCAAACACACGCGCGTACAACCTTTTGAAGGAATTTTGCCGCACCTTGAACGTCGTTACCGTGAAACTGAAAGTAACTATGTACGAGACGATTTAGCTCAATATTTATCTAATGCCGCTTGCGATGCCTGCGACGGTTCGCGTCTAAATGAAATTTCACGCAACGTTCGGGTCAAAGATAAGACCATTGCACAAATCACCAAGATGTCGATTGGGGATGCAGAAAACTATTATCAAGATCTCAATCTTGAAGGCGCTAAAGGTGAAATCGCCGATAAAATCTTTAAAGAGATTCGCGAGCGTTTACACTTCCTCGTCAGTGTCGGCTTAAATTATCTCAGTCTCGCTCGTTCGGCAGAAACCTTGTCAGGCGGTGAAGCTCAGCGTATTCGTCTCGCTTCGCAAATTGGTGCAGGTTTGATGGGTGTGATGTATGTACTCGATGAACCATCGATCGGTCTGCATCAACGTGATAATGATCGCCTGCTACAAACCTTAATTCGCTTACGTGATTTGGGTAACACCGTATTAGTGGTTGAACACGATGAAGATGCAATTCGTGCTGCGGATCATATTATTGATATCGGACCTGGTGCAGGGATTCATGGCGGTGTCATTATCGGGGAAGGTAGCTATGACGAGATTGCAAGCAATAAAGACTCTCTTACAGGTCAATATCTTTCAGGTAGCCTAAAAATTGCGATACCTGCGCAACGTACCCAATCACCACGCCCAGATGAATTCATCAAACTCTCTGGTGCAAGTGGTCATAACCTACAGAATGTCGATCTCACCATTCCACTCGGTATTATGACGTGTGTGACGGGCGTTTCAGGTTCAGGAAAGTCAACACTGATTAACCGTACTCTGCTTCCATTGGCAGCAACACAGCTCAATGGTGCAACCACGTTAACGGCTGAAAAGTTTGATTCGATTGATGGCTTACAGCATTTAGATAAAGTGGTTGATATTGACCAAAGCCCGATTGGTCGTACACCACGTTCAAATCCAGCCACGTATACGGGTCTATTTACGCCAATCCGTGAGTTATTTGCGCAAACGCCTGAAGCCAAAGCGCGTGGTTATAGCGCAGGTCGTTTCTCGTTTAACGTGAAAGGTGGACGTTGTGAAGCCTGTGAAGGCGACGGCATGATCAAGGTCGCGATGCATTTCTTACCTGATATGTATGTGCCTTGTGATGCTTGTCATGGCAAGCGTTATAACCGTGAAACTTTAGAAGTTGGTTATAAAGGCAAGAACATTTCAGACGTATTAGAAATGACCGTTGAAGATGCGGCTGAGTTCTTTAATGCAATTCCTGTGATTCATCGTCGTTTAGATACTTTAATGCAAGTAGGTCTGGGATATATTCGTTTAGGTCAAGCTGCAACGACACTTTCAGGCGGTGAAGCGCAACGCGTTAAATTGGCTCGCGAGTTAGCAAAACGTGATACGGGTAAAACCTTATATATCTTGGATGAGCCGACGACAGGCTTACATTTCCATGATATTGCCAAGCTACTCGACATTTTGTACGAGCTACGCAACAAGGGTAATACCATTGTGGTGATTGAACATAACCTTGATGTGATTAAAACAGCGGACTGGGTTGTCGACTTAGGCCCTGAAGGTGGTTCAGGCGGTGGGATGATCATTGCCGAAGGCACACCTGAACAAGTGGCTGATGTTGAAATTTCTCATACTGGGCGTTTCTTAAAGCCGATGTTGAAGTAATTTATTGAATAAAAAAGCCGGAAATCATTTCCGGCTTTTTTTATCCCTCAACTGCATTCCGACCTCGGGCCTTAGCTCTTAATAGCGAACGGTCAGCTTTCTCTAAGAGTTCTATCCAACTCGCCGCTCCTATCGCAAAACCAATACTGACAGACACATGCAATTTTTCATCTGAACCTGACAAATCAATTTCTTGTAAAGAAATCGCAATACGAATTTTTTCTGCCAAAAGGCGAGCATCTACAAATTGCACCTGCTCTAACAATATTAAAAATTCATCTCCGCCATAACGAACAATTAAATCTGAACTTCGTATATTTTGCTTTAATTGCTCAGCAATATTAACAATGACATGATCACCTACAATATGCCCATATTGGTCATTTACCTGTTTAAAACGATCAATATCTATAATCATTAAACAAGTCTGCATAAACTTTTGAGGGTAACTTTCAACAATTTTTAAATATTCAGATAAAGCGAGACGGTTGGACACACCAGTTAATGGGTCTGTATTGGCTATATTCTTTAATTGAAATTCAAAAGCATCGCGTTGTTGCAACATACGTTGTAATCGATCAATCGCCTCAAATAGGGAAAAAAATTCACCTTTTGTAGTTACATTCATCTCATCTGTCCAATGATCAGAACTATGCGATAAGTCTAAAATTAAAGTTCTTGCTTTAATTAAAGGTGCAAATACTCTTCTTTGCGCATAAATAAGGGTAAGTAAGGCTGTGACTAAAGAAATAGAAGAAATAAACAAAGTTAAAAGAAAATCATTTCTGGCTATTACATTTTCTTTAGCCGCGATCACTACACTTTCATTAAGAATGTAAGTTTGTAAATCAACTACAGTGGTAAATTTACCCACTATAGCTTCTGTTAATTGAGTAGCACTTAAAAAATATGGTTCTCCCTTTTGGCTTTCTTCTAAAAGCCTTTCAACAACTGGAATACCCTTATCTATAAATTCTAATTTTACTTGTGAATATAATCGACGATATTCAGGTGTTTTAGCCTGTTCAGGCTGCAAGGTATCAACCAATATCCATAAATATCTTGCTTGATGCTGGGTCTGTAAAGAGCGTGCCCGATTATTACTTGGAATTTCTTCATTAAAGCTTACAGGAGCGATAATATTAGATGCCATACGTCCAGCCTGATCTCGCATATCGGTCAGAACTATAATCAGCGTAAAGTAATTAGAAATACGGCTATCTTTACTTTTTAGCTGCAACATCAGTTTTTGCAGTATTTCCCTACAATTATCCCATGCTCCAAACATCCCTAAAATGGCATTATCCATTTGGACGGAATTTCGCGCTCCATATGGAATTTCACCATAATAGTCGACCACATGCCGAGCTTGTCTAAGATTTTCTTTGAAGTTGGTTTGCAGCTCATTTGCTAATGAAACATAACCTGCTTGTTGTAAGATAAGGATACTTGTATCAATTTGCGCATCAACAATTAAACGAAATTTTTTTAATTCTTGCTGATTCTTTAATAAATCATGAGGACTGCTCGACATCATTTTGTTGGCTGGAGCACGCTCCTTAGAAACTTTATAGGCAATATCGGCTACAGCTCTTAAGCTTTTTATTTCGGCTAAGGCTTGTCTAGTTTTTATATAATCCTGATAGCTTCCCACAATGAGGGGGATCGCCATGAATAATAAGGACAAAATAATAACCAGCATAAAAAAGAACAGTCGATTACTAATATGCTCTGAACGTAACCCTGACATTTCTAGCTGGTACTCCGTAAATGTCCTGCCATTTTTACTACGATATAAATTAGGCTTAAATCCATCCTAGCATTTTAATAACTAGAATTTCATCAATAAACCCTTCATTTCTCTTTTATTAATTATACGTTTCCTACATTTTAGTAAGCTTAAATAATAAACGGGATCGAAAAATTGAATGATTTTTATAAAAAAACTCTATTTTACAGATTAAAAATTTTTAGCAATGATAGTAAAACATATTTAGTTATCCTCTTGGATGCACTTCTCCCAGCATCCACTGCCCAGCTTTAAGCTGGGTTCTTTTTGATCTATTATTTTCCAATAAATTTCATATAACTTTTCTTATAATTTTAAGATTTTCTTATAGATAAAAAAAAGCTCAACCTTGGGGAAAGCTGAGCTCGTAAAATCTGATGTGCTACACACATCGTATCTGGGAAAGCACTTTAAATCCTAAAAACGTTAGGTAGTGAACTTTGCAATTGAATTATGTGACTTATCTCTACTTTTGTAAAGTCGATTAAATTAATCAGAATTCAAAATTTAATCGATTTTTCAACTTAAAATAGAGATTTCTTTTATTTTATTCACTTATATAATAATTAAAAATAGTTAAATTTTTTAGTTAAACTAATCCAAATATTGTTAACTATTCCTCAAAATATTACAAATTCGATAAGAAAACGATGATTTTTTATTCGCATTGTAAACAATATTATACTTTTATTAACGTTAAAACCGATCACGTTAATCTATTTTTCCAATCATAATTGTAATAACTTTTAAACATTTACTTCTAAATTCCCTATGAAATATAATTATTAGCCTCTTGTAAATGTTCATTTTTTTATCAGGTTGACAATTTACTTTTCATTTGATTAGTTTTTCACCAATTTTAACATAAGTGTCAAATATCTTTAACATTCCTTTTTTTTCATTATTGACTTCATAAATTGTTACAATACAATGACCCCAGCTTTATCTCTTGTTATTGCTGGAAATGATTATGAAAAAACTTGGTTTAGCCACTGCTGTATTATTAGCCATGACCGGTGCTCATGCTTATCAATTTGAAGTTCAAGGTCAATCTGAATATGTTGACACAACTGCAAACGATAAAAACTTCACTGGTGACGTTGCTGGTACATTCTATTTAAAAAATGTTGATACCGCTAAAGGTCCATTAGCTGAAGCAGCTTTCTTGAACCAAGCTTCTAGCGTATCTTTAGGTTATAGCTACCAACAGTATGACCAAAACAATGGTTTAAACTACCACGTTGGTACATACGGTGTTAAAGGTGAGGCTTACGTTCCTACTCCTTACCTTCCTGTTTATGCTAGCGCAACTTACAACCACACTGATGTTGATGGTAAGAACCAAAACTCTCATGATGACAACGGTGACCGTTATGCATTAGAAGTTGGTGCTATGTTGTTACCTAACTTCTTGATGACTGTTGGTTATACAAGTGTTGCTAACCAATTCGCTTTAGACAACTTTGGCATCATCAGCAACGGTATCTACTCTGCTGTAAACCAAACTGCTGCGATCCAAAATGACCAAGATGCTATTACTGCACGTGCTAAATATGTAGGTCCAATCGATGGAACTAACATGGCAATTGGTTTTGAAGCTGCTGGTGCTTTCGGTGAAGAAAACCAATACGGTTTAAAAACTGACCTTTACTTAACTCCTAAGTTAAGTGTTGGCGCATCTTTCGTGGGTAACGATGGCGTAGCTAACATCAAAGGTAATGACCTTGGTGAATTCCGTCAAGCTTGGGGTGGTAACGTAAACTACTTCATTACTCCAGCTTTAGCAGTTGGTGCATCGTACATGAAAGCTGACGTTAAAAATGCGTCTACTAGCTACGATACACAAACTATCGGCTTAAATACTAAATTCCGTTTCTAATTTAATTTAGAAATCGAATTAAAAAAGGACTCTATTGAGTCCTTTTTTTATACCTAGATATTAGCTTCGTACAATATTTAAGAAATACAGATGACGTTCGTATTGATCAATAATGTCTTGGATTAAATCTTCTTGCGTCCAATCCATTACATCATAGTTCTGGCCACCTTCTCTTAAAAACACTTCAGCCTGAAAATATTGCCCATCTTCTGCTTCTATACGCCCCATGAGAAAACTTGGTGGCAATGTTTCACGTGAAACAACTTTATAAATAAAATTAATTTCATTGTGATGGTCTACCCTAAGCTGCATACCATCTTCAAGTTGGCTAATTGAGACTTCTAAATGACGGCGTTTCAACTCATGCTTAATATTTTCAAAAGCACGGCTTACCTGATTTTCAATATATTGCTTTACTTCGTCTTCACTATGAGGATAGTGCATGATTAATCCTAGACGCTGTTGCCAGCTTCGTGGATTATGAATAGCACGCGGTGTGATTCTTGCTTCCTGAATAGCAGTCATTTTAGTGACATCAAGATGCAAGGCCTTTATTAGTCCCCAGCTCATTAACAGCATGACGACAGTAAATGGTAATGCACTCATAATGATTGAGGACTGAAGTGCAGCCAATCCACCTACCAATAATAAAATAATGGCGAGTACAGCCATAAGCACTGTCCAGAACAGACGTTGCCAAGTCGGTGAGTTTTCTGTTTTTGCAGTTAAATAGTCGGTGACTAATGCACCTGAATCGGCCGAGGTCACAAAAAATAAAACCACTAAAACGGTTGCCAAGACATTCATTACCCCAGAGAAAGGTAAATGATTTAGAAATTCAAATAATGCGACTGATGAATCTTGTTGAACCGCCTGAATTAAGGTGGTTTGATGCTCATGGATAATGCTAAATAACGCAGCATTTCCTAAAAAGCCCATCCAGATTATGGTAAAACCAGTTGGGATAAGCAGAACCCCAACAATAAACTCTCGAATGGTACGGCCACGTGACACACGGGCAATGAACATTCCAACAAATGGCGACCACGAAATCCACCAAGCCCAATACAAGATCGTCCAGCCCCCTATCCATCCATTTGGCTGATAGGCATATAAATTGAACGTCATGGTAAAAAGGTTAGAGAGGTATTGCCCAGTATTTTGAATAGTGGTTTGGAGTAAATAAATGCTTGGGCCAGCAATAAAAATAAATACTAAGAGAATTACAGCTAAAACTAAGTTTATTTCTGATAAACGTTTTACACCTTTATCTAGACCTAAAAATACAGATAAAGAGGCCAGAATACTCACAAAAATAATGAGTAGAACTTGAACATGAGTACTTTGCTCTACACCAAATAAATAATGCAAACCAGAATTGATCTGCGTTACCCCAAAGCCAAGAGATGTCGCGACACCAAATACAGTTCCAATCGTTGCAAAAATATCAATGCTATCGCCCAGTGGGCCATAAATCTTTTTTCCAATCAGAGGGTAAAGTGCGGAACGGGTCTTTAAAGGTAAATTATGTCTATAGGCAAAATAAGCTAAAGCCAGTCCGACTACAGCGTAAATCGCCCACGCATGTAACCCCCAGTGGAAAAAGGTTACCCTTAGTGCTTGCTGTGCTGCATCAATCGTTTGTGCCTCACCGCTTGGCGGGGTAACGTAATGCATGACGGGTTCGGCAACACCGAAGAACATCAAACCAATCCCCATCCCTGCTGTAAACAGCATGGCGAACCAGGACCCATTATTATAATCAGGCTGGCTATGATCAGGCCCTAATTTAATACGTCCAATCGATGAACAGGCGATATAAATCAATAAGATGAGAAAGAAAGCAACAGATAAAACATAAAACCAGCTAAATGAATCAGTGATCCATTGTTTTAATTGTTGCGTTAGAAGCTCAAAAGAACTCGGAGCAATCACCACTACTGCTAAAAACAAAGCAATAATAATGACCGTACCAAAAAATACGTTAGGATTAACGTTTGCGAACCAACTGGACTGTTTGGAAGGCATAAATCCTCCATGTTATTTTAATGACGAGTGACAGGCTTAAATGCCAATAAGATATTCATAGAATGAACAAAGCTAAGGCTTTCAATAGAGAAAGCCGATAACACTCTAAATAAACTTAAAGAATATTGCAGTTACAAAGGTGTAAATAAATTAAAACACCTCCTCCATTATTTATCTGAATTTTTTTTAGGGAGGTGGGTAATATATTGTAAAGCAATTAATCGAGTGACGATTAAAGCCAAATACATGACTCCACAGAACATTTGCAGCATGGCTAAAACGCGCGCTGGTGGGCTCAGAGGCATTAAGTCAGATAAACCTGTAGCCGATTGCAAGCTAAAGCTGAGAAATAATAGATCTAACCACGTCTGTAAATGGTGAACGTTATTTGGATTTTGAAAGCTAGACGGAAGAATAAGCTGACAAATGTTATATAAAAATGCAAAACCCCAAGCAATAAGCGTAAAAACTGCTGCTGCCGCAAACAACTCATCTCTTGTTAAATACTGATCGGCAAACATATAACGAAATAAGCCATAAGCTGCTGAAAAGTAGGCTAGCGCTTCACAGCCATGTGCGAAAACCTGAACGTATAAATTGCCATAACCCAATAAAATAAATACCGAGGATATAATCGCCCCACTCACAAATGTTAACCCGAGAAAAGTAAACATTGGAGTTTGACGAATAACCTTGGCAATAATGAGTAGCGCCAGCACCCCTAAAGCCCATGTAAGGGTGCGGTAAAATACATCATGAAAAGTCAGCATAGCCAAAATGAGTAAGATAAATTGCACAAGCAGCAACCATGCAGAAGGTAGCAATCGAAAGCTCGCCCAGAACTCGATGATAGATCGCATTATTATTTTCCTTGTTTCATTATGCTTTTTGAGGTCTAGCAAATCATACTGTACACAAAACAAGGCAAACAAGTTGTTCTTTATTAATATCTAAACCCTAAATTGAAAATTAAATAAGTATAAAAAAAGCCCCGTAGGGCTTTTTTTAAGAATTAGATAGCAATATTGCACTTAGTGATCCGATGCACCAGATGCTCCAATACCTGTCATTGAACGAACATATTGAGCATCGAAAGCAGCACGCTCTTTTTTAGCACGTGCAGAGTTATCGGTAACCGAGAACAACCAACAGCAAAGGAAAGACAACGGCATTGCGAATAATGCAGGACCATTGAATGGATTGATTGGTGTATCAGAGATTTTTAAAGTATCTACCCAAACTGCTTTAGATAGCACAATCAATACTACCGCTGTTACAAGACCAACCACACCACCAATAACTGCGCCACGAGTCGTTAAACCTTTCCAGAACATTGAAAGAACAAGTATTGGGAAGTTTGCACAGCAAGCTACAGAGAATGCCAAGCCTACCATGAACGCCACATTTTGCTTTTCAAACAAAATACCTAAAATCATGGCAAAAATAGCTAAACCAAGTGTCGCAATTTTTGACATGCGAAGCTCTGAAGCTGGGGTAGTTTGACCTTTTTTGAATACGTTAGCGTATAAATCGTGAGAGATTGCAGATGCGCCTGAAAGTGTTAAACCAGCAACAACAGCAAGAATCGTTGCAAACGCTACTGCTGAAATGAAGCCCATGAATAAGTCACCGCCTAAAGCGTCACTTAAATGCACGGCTGCCATATTGTTACCACCAACAAGCTCAAGTTTGCCTGTTACTGCCATTTTTGCAACGTCAAGGAATTGCGGATTGTTTGATACGAAAAGAATCGCACCGAAACCAATAATGAAAGTTAGAAGGTAGAAGTAACCAATAAAACCTGTCGCAACCACAACCGATTTACGCGCTTCTTTTGCATCTTTTACTGTAAAGAAACGCATAAGAATATGCGGTAAACCAGCTGTACCAAACATGAGTGCCAAACCAAGAGACAAGGCATCAATCGGGTTTGCTGCAAGTTTACCTGGCCCCATAATTTTTGCAGCATCGGTCAAGCTTACATCATGCACTTTACTGAATACTTCAATTGATTGGGTAAACATGTTGCTGAAACTAAAGCCAACTCCTTTCATGACCATGAATGCCATGAAGGTTGCGCCACTGAGTAACATTACCGCTTTGATAATTTGTACCCATGTCGTTGCCAACATACCACCAAAGATTACATAGGCCATCATTAATAGACCAACGATGACTACAGCAATGTTGTAGTTCAAACCAAATAGTAATTTGATGAGCTGACCCGCACCTACCATTTGAGCAATCAAATAGAATGCCACAACAACAAGTGAACTGACCGCAGCTAAAGTACGTACTGGTTTTTCTTCAAGACGAAATGAAACCACATCTGAAAGGTTATATTTACCAAGGTTACGCAAACGTTCTGCAATTAAGAATAAAACGATTGGCCAACCTACCATGAACCCAAGTGAGTAAAGTAAGCCATCAAAGCCCGAACTAAACACAAGTGCAGAAATACCAAGGAAAGATGCAGCAGACATATAGTCACCCGCAATTGCCAGACCATTCTGGAAACCGCTGATACCGCCACCTGCTGTATAGAAATCTTGTGTTGATTGGGTTTGTTTTGCAGCCCACTTAGTAATGAACAAAGTGAAACCAACAAAAATTAAGAACATGATGATGGCATGCCAATTGGTTGCTTGTTGTTCAGCTTCACCTAAGTCAGGACCTGCCATAGCTACCGTTGAATATAGCGATGTTGCTGTCAGCAAGACTTTCGCCTTTAATGAATTCCATTTCATATTAGTGTAGTCCTTTATCGTGCGTGATGGCTTCAACTTCCTTCAACGCTTCTTCACTCAACTGATCAAGGGTGTGATTTGCAATGAAGGAATACACACCACACAGTAGGAAAGATAAAACAATAATTCCTAAACCTAGCGGGATTCCCCATGTCGTAACACCACCACTAAATGAACTCATCAAAAATTCTTTGTTGTAGCCCACAAGTAGCATAAAGCCCACATAAAGCACTAACATGATGACTGTGAGCGTCCAACTTAATGCACTTTTTTTCTTGACCATCTTTTGAAACTTTGGATTGCGTAGAATCTGTTCTACTTGGTTCTGATCCATAACCAAACTCCTTGCCCAGTGCCCAGCCTTGGCCACTTTTTTAATAGTAGTTTCTCAGGATTTAAGTTAGCAAAATTCCGTGTAATTCGTAACTTAGACTTTGGTCGTTAAAATTTAATCAATTTATAGCTTTGTTTCTGCTTGGGGTATGATAGGCACAAGGTTTTAATCATGTGAGTCATATGAACAGCTGGCTGATTATTGGGGTACTCACCCTTTATATAGCACTCTTATTTATTTGTGCTTTTTTTGGTGAAAAGCATGCCAGCCGTCTGAGTACACGTGGCCGCATGTTCTTATTCAGCTTAACCTTAGGTGTTTACTGCTCATCATGGACATTTTACGGCGCAACTGGAGCCGCTGTTCGCGAAGGCGTGATTTTCTTACCGATTTACTTAGGTCCGCTTTTATTTGTCTGGTTCGGATATGACATTTGGCGACGTTTAGGTCGAGTACGCCAACACCATGCTATTTCATCAATTGCCGACTTTATTGCTGCACGTTACGGGAAAAGTGGGGTATTGGCATCACTGGTTACCATTTTGGCCGTAATCGCAATTATCCCCTATCTGGCCTTGCAGTTGCGTGCGATTGCTTTAAGTACGTCTGTCATTATGGAACAGAATGCTCATATTCATACAACCACCAATAGTGTTTTGCTTTTAACCAGTGTACTGGCTATTTTGGCCATGATTTTTGGTACAAGGCAAATTGCCAATACCGAGCAACATGGCGGTCTCATGCTCGCCGTCGCATTTGAATCTTTTGTAAAATTATTCGCACTCATTTGCGTCGCTTTATTTTTTATTTTTGAAACACCAGCGAACCTAGTCCAAGTTACAGCCGATGTGAACCAAACCTTTCAGGAAGTTCAGTTGTTTGGAGTACCTGAAACATTCTGGATTCAGACCTTATTGGCAGGTTTAGCAATTATCTGCCTGCCACGTCAGTTTCATGTGGCAGTAGTCGAGCTGCGTGACGAAAAGCATATCCGTGGTGCGCGTAAATGGTTTGCGATTTATCTCATTTTAACGATTTTAGCCATTATTCCGATCGCAAGCTGGGCGTTGCATGCAGCACCAAAGTTCTTGACTGTACCTGATGTTGCCGTGTTGTCATTACCCCTTAGCTATAACCAAGAAGGGCTGGCTTTACTGGCTTTTTTAGGTGGGTTCTCTGCATCAACAGGTATGTTACTGGTTTCGTCAGTTGCCCTGTCTATCATGCTAAGTAATGACTTAATTATGCCTGCGCTCTGGCGTTTTAAAGTGCTCTCGCGCCATGATAAGCATCTTCCTAAAGTTCTTAAATTTAGTCGCCGCATTAGTATTGTTGCAGTGATGCTACTTGGTTTTTTATTCTTCCATTTCTTTAATGATATTAACCAGCTTTCAGTATTTGGTTTATTGGCTTTTAGTGCTGTCGCTCAATTCGCCCCTGCTCTTATTGGTGGTTTGTACTGGCGTGGTGGAAGTCGTCAGGGCGTATATGCGGGACTCATCATTGGATTTTTAATGTGGAGTTATACTTTACTATTTCCAACGATCTTACGTAGTTTGCCCGAAGCCTATCAGGAAGCGGCTCAGAGTATTTTGCTTTTTGGCCCTTTTGGAATCAATGCGCTACGCCCTGAATCATTATTTGGCTTTGAATCATTTGCACCACTCACACATGGTGTAATTTGGTCGCTTGGTTTAAATATTCTTTTATATATCTGGATTTCTAAACTCTACCGCCCAAGTGTAGCAGAGCAAATTCAGGCTGAAAGTTTCTTCTATTATGAAACAAAACCATTGCCATCACCGCACACCTCTACCGATTTAACCTATTTACCGCATGATGCAGCACGTTTAAAAGTAGGTGATCTCTTTGCACTTGCCAAAAGAATTACTGGTGAGCAACCAACAACACAAGCCTTTGAAAATTTCTGTGAACAAAATCATTTAATACTTAATGAAAATAGCATTGCGAATGGTATGTGGTGGCGGTTTACCGAGCAATATCTAGCCGGCATTATTGGGGCAGCCTCTGCACGTACTTTGCTCACTACAGCAATGATTAATAATGGTCTGGCTTTAGGCCAAGTTGCTAATATTCTGGACCAAGCCTCACAATGGCAACGTTTTAACCAAAACCTACTCATGACCATGATTGACCACATGACCCAAGGGGTAAGTGTGGTTGATAAAAATATGTGTCTGGTGGCATGGAATAATCAATATTTAAAACTGTTTGGTTACCCTAAAGACTTGGTGTACGTCGGCTGTCCAATTGCCGACTTAATTCGTTATAACGCTGAACGCGGTGAATGTGGTCCTGGTTCAGTCGAAGAGCATGTACGCAAACGTTTGCACTGGATGAAAGTTGGAAGTGCTCATGAATTTGAGCGTATCCGTAAAGATGGTCGGGTTATTCAAATGCGGGGTAACCCAATTTCTGGTGGGGGCTTTGTTACCACGTTTGCCGACATTACCGCCTTCCGTGCGAATGAAGCAATACTCGAAGCTCGCGTAAAAAACAGAACCCAGCAGCTTGCCGATGCCTTAACCGAACAACAACTTGCACGTGAACAAGCCGATATGGCAAATATGTCGAAAAGCCGCTTTATCGCTGCGGCAAGCCATGACTTATTACAGCCAATGCATGCCGCTCGCCTGTTTAGCACCGTTCTTGAACAAAGCATTGCAACAGAAGAAGACCGTCAGACTTTGCAGCAACTTGATCGTGCTCTATATGGTGCAGAAAGCATGCTCTCTGCCCTACTCGATATTGCCCGCTTAGAAGGCGGCAGCATTCAGCCAAAAAGACAGCCTTATCCTTTACATGATTTACTCAGTGATCTTGAACTACAGTTTAAATCGATTGCTGCTCAGCGAAATATTTCACTGAAAGTTCATGATGTATCTTTCTGGATTGACACAGATCCGCAATGGATTCGACGTATTATTCAGAACTTTGTCAGCAATGCTTTACGCTATACAGCAAAAGGCCGAGTGGTTGTGGGTGTTCTACGCTCGGCGCAACAGTCGGGTCATATTCGTATTGGCGTGTGGGATACAGGACCAGGAATTGCGGAAGAACAGCGAATTAAACTGTTTCAAGAATTCGAACGCTGTGGACATCTATCACCTTGGGGAGAACAAGGTCTAGGCTTAGGGCTGGCTATTGTGCAGCGTATGACAGGTTTGCTGAATTATCCTGTTCATGTTTACTCTCAGCTCGATAAAGGCTCATGCTTTATGATTGAAGTTCCAGTCGTAGAAGCACCAAAAGTCATTACCCCAACCGTGCAGACAGTACCTTTAAAAACCAAAGCCTACCGTATTTTATGTCTGGACAACGATGAAACTATTTTAGAAGGTATGAGTAGTTTATTAGGTAAATGGGGCTATCAGGTCTTTAAAGCCACTGAACCCGAACAAGCGCTTGAGATTATTCAAAAGGAAAATATTCAGGTCTGGCTCATCGACCAACACCTGAATAACAACCAACTCGGCGTCGATTTTATTATGCAAAATCGACAGCAGGATATTCCAGTTGCTTTAATTACCGCTGACTCTCACCCCGAGTTACCTCAGCAGCTTAAAGAGCTGAATATTGTTTTACTCAAGAAACCACTTAAACCTGCTTCATTAAGAGCTTGGTTATCTGGGCTTAAAATTGCCAGCACAGCAGATTAAATATTTTCTCTTCCAGACTTTTTATAGGTTTGGGAGAGATCCTTGGCAAAAATTATTGGCTTAATTTAAGCCAATAGGCAGAACTGCTCAAAAAGTCTACTTTTACTCAAGAAATAATTGACCAAACTTTCCAATGCCCCTTTTCCTATGGCAAAGCCCACCTTTTTTGTAAGTGAACACGTGTACACCTAGTTACAATTTAATAAGCTTATATTTTTTATAAGAAAATAAACAAAAAACTCTCATATAAAACTTTAGTCGTATTCCACTTGCATTCTTCATGTTCCATAAATAATCGATGTGCATTTTATATGCTTCAAGATTTCAGAACCCATTTCCAATTTATAAAACATCCATACCAACTTATTAATGCAAAGGACAATTGCCATGAATACTTTTGATACATCCCCACAAGGGCAACTCTCATCTCAACAGTTTTATCGTCAATATAGTGCCAATGCTTTACTTCCTGAATTAGATTGGCAAAGTATTTTTCCCAACAGCAAACTCAATGAAGCACATATCAAAGCATTAAATACCATTTATCAATGTGCTGTTCCGCTCGCGCTCAATATTTTTCATGATTTGAATTTTGATGTATTTGCCCCAGCTGCTTACCATCCACAAGGTTTGGGTCTATTTGATAAATTAGGTCAACAAGAAGAAAACTTCTTACAAGTCCTCACTACGGAAAGTGAAAATCTAGATCACGATACCCGTCATCAAATCTGGAGCATGCTACTTCGCGGAGGGGCTGTACTCGTTTTCAAAGCTTGGCTTGGTCACGTCAAACTCGGAGAAAATCAGTTAGACATGACTCAGTTTGATGAACTCTCTGACTTACTGTTTATTAAGACTCATCCAGATCAACTTGCTGAACGACTACATGTTGATGCAAAAGCAAAACTCGAACATATCTTCTTAATGTATGGCAATGATATTTTTCTAGATCGATTCAACAGCCTAGAAACCGCTGCCCTGTTTGTTGATTTGGGTGTTTATGATGCGGCGTTCTTAAGCTTGCGTGATGACCGCGTAGCTGAATATTTAAAAATGAAACGTTATGTGACGCAAGAACAAATTGATGATTTGCAATGCGCACTCAACCCATTGTACTGCGACAGCCTAACCCCAAAACAAGATTGCCTTGCTTAATTCACACATATAAAAAAGACCTCAATTGAGGTCTTTTTTTAATTTTTAGATTTTTCTATCTTCAATATTTAATGCACTAATTGCCAGTACCGCCTGTGTCCGGTTTTGCACACCCAATTTTCTAAAGATGGCTGTCACATGGGCTTTAATCGTTGCTTCTGAAACATCGAGCTCGTAGGCAATCTGTTTATTTAATAAGCCTTCTGCAACCATCATCAAAACACGGAACTGCTGTGGTGTTAATGACTGAATACGTTCTGCCAATGCAGTTTCATCTGCCGCTCGCGGGTCAAGATTAAGATTAGATGGCAAGTTAGGTGGTAACCAGATATCACCTTCTAAGACCTGACGAATCGCTTCACCAATATGACTTGGATGCGCAGATTTAGGGATATAACCCATCGCGCCATGTGCAATCGCACGCTGAATGATTGAAGTTTCTTCATGTGCAGAAACCACAATAATTGGAATAGCTGGATACTGTGCTCGCACATAAACTAAAGCAGAAAAGCCTGAAGCACCCGGTAAATTTAAATCAAGCAATACCAGATCAGGTTCTGCCCCATTTTCCAAACGCTCATAAAACTCATCAACCGAAGCTGTTTCATGAATTTGTGCCTGTGGCAGGCTATAACGTACTGCTTGAATTAAAGCATGACGAAACAAAGGATGATCATCAACGATTAAAATATTCATAAGCGATTAAAGTAATCTTGAGCATAATTGTGGCCTATTGTAACCCTACTATTTAGATGAAAGATACGTTCATCTTATCCATTTTTATGCAAAATGTTGATAAATGCAGAACTTAGCAAAAATTTTCAGATGTTTTTTAACTTTTAATCAAAATTAATCTGTTTTTTATATAAGCTTCCTTTTTATTATAAAAAATATATCACCAATAATTATATAAAATAAAAACAACCACTTAATAAAAAAACAAAGTATAAAAATCCACTATTTATCTTTTATATTTAAAACAGATAAGGTTGACCAATTTCGTTATTTTACAGTTTACCGTCGTTGTTGATTAATAGGTCCAATCACCTTTTTTAGGCTTAGGAACCAAATTATGACTGGTATCACATCACCAAAACCTTTGAATATTGTTGCTGTTTCTGGTGGCTTAAATACCCCATCTAAAACGGAAAGTCTGGTTCAAGCCATTCTTGATGAATTATCTGACGCAATCGATATTAAAGTTCACTTTATTAAATTAAGCGAAATTGGGCCTTTATTAGGCGGCGCATTTTATCGCAACCAACTTCCACAACGTGTTCAAGACGATCTTGCAGCGGTTGAAGCAGCAGATGCTTTAATTGTAGGTACACCTGTTTACCGTGCTTCTTTCACAGGTCTGTTCAAACATTTCTTCGATTTTGTTGAACAAACAGCTTTGGTTGATGTGCCTGTACTTTTAGCTGCATCTGGCGGTAGTGATCGACATGCGCTTGTACTAGAGCATCAGCTTCGTCCATTGTTTAGTTTCTTCCAAGCACAAACTTTACCAATTGGCGTATATGCGACAGATCGCGACTTTACTCCTGAATACACGGTTAAAAGCGAGCAATTAGCAGATCGTATTACGCTAGCAGTAGCTCGCGCATTACCAATTTTAGAATGGGCACCAGCCAAAGGTAAGCGTGCTGAAGTGATCAAATCTAAATCTCAGCAAGCGAACCAAGAGCTTGGGATTAATAAACAGATTGAGCAAGAAGAAGTCTTACCTTCAGCAGCCGTTCCAGATCTTGATGCAGCGGAATCTCGCTTACATCATAAGTCTGGCAAATCATTAACGCATGTTGCCTAACCGCAATATGTCTAAATAAAAATAACGAATTTGGGAGAGCGCACCATGACGCAGTTACAACAACCGATTAAATTTGCTTATTGGGTACCAAATGTAAGCGGTGGCCTTGTAGTAAGTAACATCGAGCAGCGTACAGACTGGAGTTACGACTACAATGTTCGACTTGCACAGGCTGCCGAAAAAAATGGTTTTGAATATGCGCTCACTCAAATTCGTTTTACGGCGGGCTATGGGGCAGAAAATCAGCATGAATCAGTCAGTTTCAGTCATGCATTATTAGCAAAAACTGAAAAACTTAAGGTCATTGCTGCTATTCTGCCCGGCCCTTGGAAACCGGCACTCGCAGCTAAGCAACTTGCAACAATCGACTATCTAACCGAAGGCCGTATTGCCATTAATGTGGTCAGCGGCTGGTTTAGAGGAGAGTTTGATGCGATTGGTGAAGAATGGCCAGAGCATGACCAGCGCTACGTCCGCTCTGAAGAATTCATTCGCACTCTAAAAGGAATCTGGACTACTGATAACTATAGTTTCGATGGTAAATACTACCAATTCCAAAACTACACACTTAAACCGAAGCCTTTACAAAAACCTTATATTGAAGTGTTTCAGGGTGGTAGCTCCCGTGCTGCACGTGACATGGCTTCTCGTGTATCTGACTGGTATTTCACCAATGGTAATACGGTAGAAGAGATTCAAAAACAAGTCGAAGACATTCGTACTAAAGCAAAAGCCAATAACCATCATGTCAAAATTGGGGTGAATGCCTTCATTATTGCCAGAGATACCGAAGAAGAAGCAAAAGCGGTACTTCAAGAAATTATTGATAAAGCCAATACGGAAGCCGTGAATGCATTTGGCGATGCAACACGTGAAGCAGGTGCAGCCTCACCAGAGCAACAAGGTAACTGGGCGAAATCAAGTTTTGAAGATCTAGTGCAATATAACGATGGTTTTAAAACCAATTTAATTGGTACACCCCAACAAATTGCAGAGCGTATTGTGGCGCTTAAAGAGGTTGGTGTTGATTTGATTCTTTCTGGATTCTTACATTTCATTGAAGAGGTAGAATATTTTGGGGAAAAAGTTCTACCGCTCGTACGCCAATTAGAACTTCAACAAGAAAAGGAGATAGAAATTCAAGCCAAATCAGCCTAAAAAACTTCAGTTAAAGCAGCGCAAGACAATAAAAACAATAAATTAAAAATAAAGACTTATTGGCTCCAAGACTCGGCTTGGAGCCTTTATTTTTTAAGATTTTTCAACTTCTCGAATCACTGTTTCAACCGAATAGCGACACCATTTTGAAAGTTTCTCAATAAATTCATTTAATGCGGAGGGCTCGAAATGGCTGACAATCATATAGCAAGCATTGCCCATAACTTTAAAGCATTCATCGATTTGTTCATATTGCTTAACCAAATTTTCAATTTCTTCAAATGCGCGTTGTTCATTTAAATGTAAATGAATAAATTGTTTATGGCTGTATTGAACGGCAATGGTGTAATTTTTGATAACCCCTGCATCCATTAACTGAGCAATTCGAGCGCCCACCGCCTGTCCTGTCCGATGGACACGCTGCCCAATTTCTTTATTGGTTAGTCGAGAATCCTGTTTAAGTAATGCAATAATTTTTAGATCAATCGGGTCTAATTCAATATTCATTTTTCATGGCGAAAGAAAACTGGCGATAATGCTTTCATCTGACTATAGCTGATTTTACTGGCAGAGAATAATCTTGTTTTATCTCATATCAACAAGAGTGATCTCATGAAACAAGCACTATTAATTATCGATGTACAAAATGATTATTTTAAAAATGGCAAAATGGAATTGGTTGGAACAGAGCAAGCGCTCGATAAAATAAAACAACTCGAACAATATTTTAGCGAGAAAAACTTGCCAATCATTTATGTGCAACATATTAACCCACCACAGGCCAGCTTCTTTCAAGAAAATACCGACGGTGTTTTACTTCACTCTGAACTTAGCGCACACGATGAGTCACTAATCGTAACAAAGCATTATCCAAACAGTTTTTTAGAAACCAATTTAGATGAACTTTTAAAAGCACATCAAATTGAGCAACTCGTGATTACAGGCATGATGACGCATATGTGTATTGACTCAGGGACACGTGCCGCTAAGGAGTTAGGTTATCAACCAATCTTAATTGCAGATGCCACCGCAACACGTGCTTTAAGCCATGACGGAAAAACTGTAAAAGCTGAAGACGTGCAAACTGCTTTTTTAACTGCGCTTAGTACGTTTGCGAATGTACAGAATACTGCCGATTTTCTAGCGAAATCTTAAATAAGGTTCAATAAAAAAGCCCCATTTGGGGCTTTTTTAAAAATTAGTTTTGCTTATCAGGATAGACCGTTGCGATTAACTGATCTACCACAGCAGGTTCAGCTAAGGTTGAGGTATCACCTAAACTATCTAACTCATTTGCCGCGATTTTTCTTAAAATACGGCGCATGATTTTACCAGAACGTGTTTTAGGTAATGCTGGTGCCCAGTGTAGTGCATCTGGCGAAGCCACTGGTCCAAGTACTTTACGTACCCAGTTAATTAACTCTTTACGCAGCTCTTCCGACTCTGGAACACCCGCTTGTAAGGTCACAAAAGTACAAATACCCTGCCCTTTAATGTCATGTGGCATTCCCACCACCGCAGCTTCAGCTACTGATTCATGCGACACCAAAGCACTTTCAATTTCAGCCGTACCCAGACGGTGACCTGAAACGTTTAAGACATCATCTACTCGGCCCGTAATCCAGTAATAGCCATCTTCATCACGGCGAGCACCATCACCTGTAAAGTAGTTATTTTTAAAGGTCGAGAAATAAGCCTCAATAAAGCGATCCGGATCACCCCAAATGGTACGCATCTGGCCTGGCCATGAATCTTTAATGACTAGATTGCCTTCTGCTACACCTTCTAGCTCGTTACCTTCACCATCTACAATGGCAGGTTGAATACCAAATAACGGACGTGTTGCAGAACCCGGTTTTAAAGCTGTTGCTCCCGGCAATGGTGCAATCAAAATACCGCCAGTTTCGGTTTGCCACCATGTATCAACAATTGGGCAACGGCCTTCACCAACTACATTGTAGTACCAGTTCCAAGCCTCAGGGTTAATAGGTTCACCAACCGAACCGAGTAAACGTAAGCTACTACGGTTACTCTCACGAACATATGAATCGCCCTCACGCATCATGGCGCGAATCGCGGTTGGAGCCGTATATAAAATAGAGACTTTGTGCTTATCGACTACATGACCAAGACGTGCCCACGTTGGATATTGAGGCACACCTTCAAACATTAAGGTTGTGGTGCCATTTGCGAGTGGTCCATAGATCAGATAACTATGGCCTGTAATCCATCCTACATCGGCTGTACACCAGTACACATCATCTTGTTTTAAATCAAATACTTCTTTAAAAGTACTTGTTACATAGACTAAATAACCACCTGTGGTATGCAAGACCCCTTTAGGTTTACCTGTAGAACCAGATGTATAGAGAATAAATAATGGGTCTTCTGCCTTCATAGGCTCTGGAAGACAGTTTGCATCAACCTCCATAATAATAAGGTGATACCACAAATCACGACCCGGCTTCATTTCAATCGGGTTGGCATTACGGTAAACCACAACTACATTTTCAACACACTCTGTACCCGGCAACGCTAAAGCCAAATCGACATTTTCTTTGAGTGGTAACAACTTACCGGCACGTAGACTTGAGTCTGCCGTAATGACAAGTTTAGCTTGGCTATCTTCAATACGACTTGCTAAAGAGTCTGGTGAGAAACCACCAAATACCACACAGTGAACCGCACCAATACGAGCACACGCTAACATGGCAATTGCAGCTTCAGTGACCATTGGCATATAGAGCACAACGCGGTCACCTTTACCAATGCCATATTTCTTTAAAACGTTGGCAAAGCGGCAGACTTCATCGTGTAATTCTTTATAAGAAACAATTTTATGGCGAGAAGGATGGTCGCCTTCCCAAATAATTGCAGGTTTATGAGGATGTTCTTTAAGATGCCTGTCTAGGCAGTTTGCCGACACATTCAACTCACCATCAGCAAACCATTCAATTTTGAAATTGTCTTTGTCAAAACTCGTATTTTTAACTTGGGTAAATGGCTTTATCCAATCGACAATTTTAGCTTGCTCTGCCCAGAATTCATCTGGGTTCTCGATAGAGTGTTGATAACGTTTAAAGTAGTCTGCTTCAACAGTACGAGCTGTTTTTTTAAATTCCTCTGGTACTGGATAGATCTCATTCATACGCAACTTCCTTGATCTTGTGCATCCCATCTCGAGACTGTGGCTATTATTTTACTGGATCTTATTTGCATGCCTTTGCAGTATGATGACTCTTTCAAAGTCCAAACAATGCGACTTTGGTCACATATTAATCACTTACTCAAGCATACGAAATTGTGAACATTTTTATAAAATTAAGTTGATTTAAAACATTTGTCTATAGCTTTTACTTTTATAATTTTTTCAAGATTTGATGGTTTTGATCATCAACAAAGATTATTTTGTCTCTCATACGCAACACAGGAATAAAATAATATGTTTGCCCAAACAACCTCCTCGCGCCCACCACAGCTCCCTTTTAAAGATAGTCCTTTTTCAATTCATGGGCGCTTTAATCGTATGAGTTATTTAGGTGGATATGGACTAATCTATTTGCTTACCATAGTAGGCTACTTTATTTTGGCCTCGTTTCTTGGAAGTTTTCAGCTATCCAGCGATCTATTTAATTTTGAATTTTATAGCTCTCTTTCAGGCATTAGCGCTTTAGTCATCTGGGCTTTTTGGCTATTTCTGATCTATCTCAATATTGTTCTCGTTGTTCGACGTCTGCACGATTTAAATAAGAGTGGCTGGATGGGTTTGCTGTTGCTTATTCCGGTTGTTCAGTTCTTTTTTATGATTTATTTACTGCTTGCCTCAGGTACAGCAGGCACCAATCAATATGGTCCTGTTCGGCCTTCAACGTTTATAGAAAAACTCATGGCTTGGCTTATTTTAGTGGCTATTTTAATTAGCCTCATTTCAACAGCAGGAATTTTTTATTATTTCTCAGGGACCGATACCCTAGAGACACCGACACAAATCTTACAAAAAGGAACGGAATACTTTTAATTAAAAAACACTTTATTATTCAGATGAACTCATTATAGTAGGCGCACATTTTATCTCCTACTATGATGAAAGCTGAAAATTGCTTTCATAATTTTTTTTAATTGAGACTTGTCGTGGCTGATGAACAAACATCCTTAACAGATGTCGCAAAAAATACAGGCGAACTTTTGCAAGAGGCGGGTACTAAAACCACTCAAACGGTTTTAGCCCATACTGAAAAGTATCATGATGCCTATACCACAATCGATAAAATTGTGGATAGCTTCTGGGAACGTGTGCCTTATATTTGTATTGCGATTATCGTTTTTATTATTTTTTGGCTACTGACCAAATTATTTAAATTCTTTGTTCGCAAAACCTTAGAAAACCGCTCTTACACGCGTCAAAACCTTGTGCTTGTGTTGAACCGTGTAGGCAGTACAGCGATTTTATTCTTTGGTTTCTTAATTGCTTTAGTTATCTCGATTCCAGGGTTTACGCCAGGGCAATTAATGAGTGCACTAGGAATCGGTTCTGTCGCAATTGGTTTCGCATTTAAAGATATCTTTCAGAACTTACTATCAGGCATCTTAATTTTATTAAGCGAACCTTTCCGTATTGGCGATGACATTATTGTCAACAATATGGAAGGAACCGTAGAAGATATTCAAATCCGTGCGACCTTTTTACGTTCGCCTGATGGCCGTCGTATTGTTATTCCTAACGCGACTGTTTACACCAGTGCAGTAACTGTAAATACTGCATATCAACGTCGCCGCTGTGAATTTGTAGTCGGAATCGGTTATGAGGATGATGTCCAAAAGGCAAAAGCTGTCATTCTTAAATTACTCGACAACAGCCGTAATGTGCTTAGCCAACCTGCATTTTCGGTCAACGTAACGGCTCTTGCAGATTTCTCTGTCAATCTAACAGTTCGTTGGTGGGTAGACACAACGGAAACAACCACCTCTGCTTCGATTAGTGAAATTCAGGAAAGGGTTGTAGATGCGTTTGATGAAAACAACATCTCAATTCCATATCCGGTACAAGAAGTAAAAATGTATCGTGGTGATCAACCAGCTGAAGAAACCGTTAAGCCAAATGCTTAAGCTGCGAATAAACGCCCTAAAATATAAGAAATAGACGTTTCAGTTCTTAAAATACGGTTGCCTAAGCTCACTGCTTGGCAGCCGTTTTTTGTGAGCAAATCAACCTCATAAGGGATAAAACCACCTTCGGGTCCGACCACAACGCTACAGGCGTGATCAATATTAATTGGCATACTTTGCTCTGCATATGGATGGGCCACATAGGCAGGGCACTCTTCTGAAATAAATGTAGGTAAGACATCTTCAACAAAAGGCTTAAAGCGTTTATACATTTGAATTTCAGGAACAATCGTGTCCCCTGCTTGCTCAAGTCCCAAAGTAACGTAGTTGTCGATTTGCTGTAAAAAGGGAGTCTGCCAGTAACTTTTATCGACCCGATAACTATGAATCAGACTAATTTTTTCAACACCTAAAGTCACACTGTCCATGATTAAACGGCGTAAAACTTTAGGTCTGGGTAATGCCACAATTAAATGAACCGGCATTTTTGCAGGTACAGCTTCTTCATTGATAGGCCGAAGACAGACTTCTTGCTCGTTAATCGAAACAATTTCCGTGATATAACGTGCGCCGTTACGGATACCAACTTTCAGATTTTGGCCGACTGTAATATCAAGATGTTCACGTAAATGCTGTAATTGGCGCTTTGAGTGAATTGACCATGTGTCTGACTGAATATCTTCAGACTCTAGTAAAACGATATTCATGGTTTATCGGCCAAATACCGGTTAATTACGCCAATATGTTTTTGCAATGAGCCTTGATTACGTTGTAAGACCTTATGCGCCTGCTCAACTACTTGCTTTGCTGCTTCCGGCTCGGCTAAACATGCCATCCAGATTGCTACAACTTGCTCGGCGTCTTGGGCAATCAGTACACCATTTTCATCAATGAATTCATCAACAATCGTTTGGAAGTTAAAATAACGTGGTCCAATTACTGTTGGAACATTTAAAACCATAGGCTCTAAAATATTATGTCCACCGCCTGGCTCATTTAAAGAACCGCCCACAAAACACACCTGACTTAAGGCATACCATAACCAAAGTTCACCCATGCTATCGGCTAGATAAACCTGTGTACTGGTATGAATACTTTGGTTCAAACTTCTACGATGAGTAATTAAATCTAAGTTTTGGCAAATTTCAAATACTTCATCGAAACGTTCAGGATGTCGAGGTACAACAATACAAACTAAATCTGGATCTGACTTTAAATAAGGCTGAAGTGCCTGCAAAATTTGTTGTTCTTCTGGTGCATGTGTACTGGCAATTGTCAGGACTTTCCGTTGCCCCAAATACCATAGCTGGTGTAGCTTTGCGGCCTGATTTAAAAATGCTTCAGGGGCGTGAATATCAAATTTAATATTTCCAACCACCTGACTTTTTTGTTGATCTAAGCCAAGTTCTACATAACGTTGTCGAGTCGCATTATCTTGTGCCAACACCCAGTCAATTTGTTTCAGCATTCCTGCCGTTAGACCTGAAACTCGGCTATAACCTTTCGCTGATTTTTCTGATAACCGCGCATTTAACAATAAACATGGAACATGCTGCTGTTTGGCTTGATCGATTAAATTTGGCCAAAGCTCTGTTTCAACCAATGCTAAAAGTTTTGGCTGATACAACTCAAAAAATTGTTTTAAAAGATGCTTCTGATCAACAGGCAAATAAACTGCTTGAAACAAGTCTAAATAAGGGGCTTTTAAAAATAACGATTTGGCACGTGCCTGCCCCGTTTTAGTCGTATTGGTCACTAAAACAGGTTGTCCGAGTTTAAGATAATGCTCGATTAAAGGCTGCGCGGCGTTAGTTTCTCCAACCGAGACAGCATGGAACCAAATTGCTCTCACATTCTTCGGAGATTCAAACGGCCCAAATCTTTCAAGACATTCCTGATTATATAATTCCTGGCTTTCTGCACGTTTTTTTATCCGCCAGCGGTAAAAGGGTTTTAATAAATGAAGTGCGGTGTTGTACCAAAAAGGGGTCGCCAAGCGGTTTGCCTCAAATAGTCAAAATTTAAAAACTGGGGAAAATATAACATAGATAGAAAAAATGGCAGAGTTTCGATACCTAAACTCTACCATTACAAGAAAAGCGATTTACTGAGCTCATAAATGAACTAGGTCAGCAAACAGTCATTTCAAAAAATTTACGAAGCTTCTAGCGTTGGATAGTCTGTATAACCTTCAGCGCCTTTAGCGTATAAAGTCGTTGGTTGAAGTTCATTTAAAGGCAAGTCTTGCTCTAAACGCTGTAAAAGATCTGGGTTGGCAATATATGCTTTACCAAAAGATACTGCGTCAGCTTCACCATCACGCAAAATACGTTTTGCCGACTCTGGTGTTAGATTTTCATTAGCAATCCATACACCATTAAATTTTTCACGAAGTTTTGGACTAATGCTGTCGGCAGCTTCATATTCACGAGAGAAAATGAAAGCAACATTACGTTGATTCAATTGCTCAACGACATAACCAAATGTCGCTAACGGATTTTCATCACCCATATCGTGCGAATCACCACGCGGTGCAATATGAACACCAACTCGGCCAGCGCCCCACACTTCAATAAACGCATCAATCACTTCTAATAATAAACGTGCGCGGTTTTCAACTGGACCACCATACTCATCATTACGTTGGTTGGTGTTACTTTGAAGGAACTGGTCAATTAAATAACCATTTGCCGCGTGTAACTCAACACCATCAAAACCAGCTGCTTTAGCCAATTCTGCTGAATGTTTATATTGAGCTACAACCTCCTTAATTTCTTCAATTGAAAGCGCGCGTGGCGTTACATATGGACGTTTAGGACGTAATAAACTCACTTCACCCGCAGGTTGAATCGCACTTGGTGCAACAGGAGTATCACCATCTAAAAGCTCAGGATGCGAAATACGGCCCACATGCCATAATTGGGCTACAATTTTTGAACCTTGAGCATGAACTGCCTCAATAATTTTATTCCAAGCCTGTGCCTGCTCTTGTGACCATAATCCTGGAGTTTCTGCATAACCCACAGTTTTTGAACCAATTACTGTTGCTTCAGTCAAAATAAGACCGGCATTTGCACGCTGTTGATAATATTCAACCATTAAATCATTCGGTACTCGGCTTTCACCACTACGCGCACGCGTTAATGGAGCCATTACCAATCGATTTTTAATTTCAAAATCACCAACCGTTAAAGGAGTATTGAGTTCAGCCATAGTCGCCTCGACTTACACTTTAAATAGTAATTAAAGTGTTTGTTTTAAATGTTCGATATATTGCTGAATCAAAGCTTCGTTACGTGAAAAATAAGACCATTGACCATATTTTTGGACCTGAATTAGGCCCGCCTGTTGTAAAACAGACAAATGATTAGACATTGTAGACTGTGCTACTTTACCCAATCGTTCAATATGACCTGCACAAACACCCTTCTCAAAACTACCACCACATTCTTCCACCGGTAAATAATGCGCAGGTTCTTTCAACCATTGTAAAATTTGCCGACGTAGCGGATTGGAAAGGGCTTTGCTAATTGCATCAATATCCATAGGCTCAACACGTCTTTTAAACGAACAAAGCTTTATTCAGCATTTCGAAACCATAATATCGCATTTTTGCGATATTCATATCTATTTTTTCCGATATTCATATCGCATTTTTTCGATTAACATTCGAAGGCTGAACTGCTTTGCCGTTTTAATCGCTAAAAATCCAAGAGTTCTACATATTCATAGATGAACTGTATTTAAACTAAAAGTTCAGCAGACTCTTATAAACCTTGTTTTAAGCTCGCCTCAATAAAGCGATCAAGGTCACCATCAAGAACAGCACCCGTATTAGAGTTTTCAACGCCCGTACGTAAGTCTTTAATACGCGAATCATCTAATACATATGAACGAATCTGGCTTCCCCAACCAATATCAGACTTCGAGTCTTCTAAGGCTTGAGCCGCTTCATTACGTTTTTGCATTTCCAACTCATACAGTTTCGCACGTAACTGTTTCCATGCATGGTCACGGTTAGCATGTTGTGAACGTTGGTTCTGACACGCCACCACAATACCTGTTGGAGTGTGAGTCAAACGAACTGCCGAATCGGTTTTGTTAATATGCTGACCACCAGCACCAGATGCACGGTAAGTATCTGTACGAACATCAGAAGGATTAATATCAATTTCAATATTGTCATCAACTTCTGGTGAAATAAACACCGCAGAGAATGAGGTATGACGGCGGTTACCACTGTCAAATGGTGATTTACGAACTAAACGGTGTACACCTGATTCGGTACGTAACCAGCCATAGGCATATTCACCTTCAACACGAATCGTTGCAGACTTAATGCCTGCTACATCGCCATCAGATACTTCCATAAGTTCTGCTTTGAAGCCATGACGTTCAATCCAGCGCATATACATACGTAATAGCATAGATGCCCAGTCTTGTGCTTCAGTACCGCCCGAACCCGATTGAATCTCGACATAGCAAGGATTCGGGTCCATCGGATTGCTAAACATACGACGGAATTCAAGTTTAGCCAGTTCATCTTCGGCAGCACTAAGCTCAGACTGAACATCTTCAAGTAGACTTTCATCGTCGGCTTCTACGGCCAAATCTAGCATTGCTTTTGCATCTTCAAGCTGTGTTGCCAAACCGTCTAATACGTTAATAACGTTCTCAAGCTCGCCCTTTTCTTTCGCCATTGCCTGAGCACGGCTTTGGTCATTCCAAATCGCAGGGTCTTCTAACTCACGTAAAACTTCTTCTAAACGTTCTTTTTTCAGATCGTAGTCAAAGATACCCCCGTAGTGTTTGGCTACGATCAGTTAAGTCTTTCAATTGGTTTAGATAAGGATTAATTTCCACGCGAGTGTTCCCATAAAAGCAGATAAACAGTCGATTATTTTAGCATAGCTGCGGTTATCTTCGAACCTGCTTTGTATTTCTCATCATATTTCACTCATTTAATTTCTAAATTTTCTTCACTCCATTTTAAGTTTAATCTGTAATATCCACATACAAAATTGGGTACTTTTACAGCATTTTTTATGATCTACACAAAATATCCTCAATTTTAATAAAATAAAACATTCTTAATTTTTATTTAATAATCAATATATTAATTAAAACTCATTTACACAAAATGAACATGGTTACAATACGGTTACTTGAGCAAGATTGACGCATAAGCATTTTGGTCTAGACTAAAAGTTGTAACAAAACATTTATAAAATCGCTTTTTAGAGGGGAGAGATTCCATGAAAAAACTAGCAATTGCATCAGCTCTTTTATCTGCACTGGCAGTAAGTGGCGCAGCAAACGCTTACCAAGCTGAAGTTGGTGGTTCTTACAATTATCTTGATCCAGATGACGGCAGCAGTGTAAGCAAATTCGGTGTTGACGGGACTTATTACTTTAATCCTGTTCAAACTCGTAACGCTCCACTTGCTGAAGCAGCTTTCTTAAGCCGTGCAAGTAATGTTAACGCTCTTATCAACTATGGCGATAACAGCGGTACTAAAGACACTCAGTATGGCGTAGGTGTTGAATACTACGTTCCTAACTCAGATTTCTACCTTAGCGGTGATGTAGGCCGTAATGAGCGTGAAATCGATAACACCAATATTGATAGTAAAGTTACGACTTATGCTGCTGAAGTAGGTTATTTACCAGCTCCTGGTTTATTACTTGCTCTAGGTGTTAAAGGTTACGACGAAAAAGACGGTAAAGACGGCGCTGATCCAACAGTTCGTGCTAAATACGTAACTCAAGTAGGTCAACATGACGTAAACCTTGAAGCGTTTGGTGCGTTTGGTGACCTTGACGAATATAAAGTTCGTGGTGACTACTACATCGATAAAACTTTAAGTCTTGGTGTAGATTACTACAATAACGACTTAACTGATAAAGATGAATTTGGTATTAACGCTAAAAAATTCTTAAATCAACAAGTAAGTCTTGAAGGTCGTATTGGTTTCGGTGACAACGACAACACTTATGGTGTTCGTGCAGGATACCGCTTCTAATATCGCTTAAAAGCACATAAAAAAATCCGCTCTAATGAGCGGATTTTTTTATTGGTTTAAATGCACAATACGCAATTGTAAATTTACATTGCCATTAAATGCATTACGATCCATTTCATATACTAAATGAACTTCATCTCGCATAGGATTAAATTCAAAACGACCAGCTGCATTAAATGCAATCGCATCAAAAGTATATTGATCAAGGGCTAATCTAAGTTTTAGATGTGTTTCTTTAAGCCAGCGATAATCGACGACCTTAAAGTTCCCTTCAAACTGAGGAAAAGGGAATTTTTGCCCCCATGGTCCAAGCTGCTCTATCCAGTCTAATGTGTCTAGCTGCAAAGCAGAAGCTGGTAACTCTCCATCCGTCCATAGTGTTGCTTGGAATAGAGATTCTTCCATGGCTGCAACACAGCCAGTAAAAACAGTTTTAAAAGCATCAAAGTTTTCTTTTCGAATCGTTAAGCCAGCCGCTGCCGCATGTCCACCAAAATGGCTCACTAATTCTGGATGTTGTTCAGCAACTTGTTCAATTGTATCTCGAATATGCACGCCATCAATTGAACGCGCAGAGCCTTTAATATGGATACCATCTTCATCTGGTGCAAAAACAATAGTTGGGCGATGGAACTGTTCTTTTAAACGCCCTGCTACAATCCCAATCACACCTTGATGCCAACTCTCTTCAAAGAGTACAAGGGCTTGTGGAATATCTTCTTTTGAGAGTTGCAAACTATCTAAAGCAGACAAAGCTTGTTGCTTCATCTCCCCTTCTATCTGGCGCCGCTCTATATTGAGTTGATTTAATTGCTGAGCAATTGGATAGGCAGTTTCCATATTCTCTGCAAGTAAACATTCAATCCCAATACGCATGCTTTCCATACGTCCAGCAGCATTAATCCGGGGTCCTATAACAAATCCTAGATCTTGTGCACGTAATGAACTCGCCTCTCTACCAGCGATATCCAATAGCGCTAAAATTCCAACTCGGCATTGGTGTTGTTGGATTCGCTTTACACCTGCATCCACCAATATACGGTTGTTATAATCTAATACAGCAACATCTGCATAAGTTCCTAAAGCCACTAAATCTAGATATTGAGTGACTTTACTCGTGCTTTTGCCTTGCTTGTTACGTAAACTTGCCAAATTCGCCAGCACATAAAATGCAACGCCAACACCTGCAAGCGCTTTACTTGGGAAATCACAACCTAACTGATTTGGGTTAACAACTGCTTGTGCTGGAGGTGTTTCTTTAGTTGTTAAATGGTGGTCGGTAATAATGACCTGCATATCCAAGGCCTGAGCAGTTTCCACACCTGCATGGCTGGAAATACCATTATCAACAGTAATTAATAGATCTGGTTGATAAGTTTGATGAGCAAGCTCTGCAATTGCAGGCGTAAGCCCATAACCGTACTTAAACCGATCGGGAACCAAATAATCGACTTGTGCCCCCATATCACGCAGCACCAATACCATTAACGCGGTGCTGGTTGCTCCATCGGCATCATAGTCCCCGACAATAACAATCTTTTTTTGTTCATCAATGGCTTGATCCATTAATGCTACAGCGGTTTCTAGACCTTTAAGCTCTGGAGCAAGCAAATTCTTAAGCTTGAGCTCTAATTCCTGTTCAGATTGGACTCCACGTCTTGCCAAAATCTCGGCAATAAACGGCGGCACGCCCTGAAACTGTTCAGGGCGTGTCAATAAAGGTCTTTGTTTGATTTGTATTTTTGTCATTTAAGGCATCAGCCGGTGCAGCATCCATTGACCGTCGATTTTTTCATAACTCAAGCGGTCATGTAAACGATTTGGTCGCCCTTGCCAGAATTCATAATAATCTGGTTGCAGACGATAGCCTCCCCAGAACTCTGGCTTATTAAGCACTTCACGACTTTCGACTTGCTGTTGTAAGTCGTGAAAGCGCTGCTGTAATAGCTCTCTGCTTTCAATTTTACCACTTTGTGGAGTACTGATATGCGCTGCAATCTGGCTATCACGTGGCCGTTTAAGGTAATAGTCTGTAGATTCCTGTTCAGAAATTTTTACTACATGACCACCAACTCTCACCTGACGCTCTAGACTCGGCCAGTAAAATAATAATTCAGCATATGGGTTTTCTGCCAAATCTATACCTTTCTGACTGTCATAGTTAGTATAAAAATCATACCCAGCTTCTGTAGCACCACGCAACAAAACTGTTCGAACATGTGGTCTGCCATTAGCACCCGCTGTTGCTAACGACATGGCATAGGGTTCATGCAAATTGGCAGCTAGAGCATGATTAAACCAACCAAGAAACTGCTGATGAGGGTTTGATTCAACCTGCCCCTCATACAACTCACCTTGCTCATAGCTCAAGCGTAATTCACTTAAATCTTTAATGACATCACTCATGTCATGTACCTTATGCGACTTGTGCTTGTGAGCGAACTGAATCTGCTAAATGCTGAGCTAAAGCATTTACTTCCTGCTCATCGTCACCTTCAACCATGACACGAATCACAGGCTCTGTTCCCGACTTACGAATTAAGATACGTCCACGGCCTTTAAGCTGTGCTTCTGCTTTATCAAATTCAGTAACCAATGCCGGAATAGAATATGGATCAAGCATTTGTTCTAAACGTACATTTAAAAGAACTTGTGGGAATAGTTTAAAGTCTTGAACCAATTCATGAAGAGCCTTATTTTGCTCGACCATCACAGTTAAAACTTGAAGTGCAGCGATAATGGCATCACCAGTCGTACTCTTGTCTAGAGTTAGAATATGACCAGAAGGTTCGCCACCTGTCACCCAACCATTTTCTTCTAAAGCCTGCAATACATAGCGGTCACCGACTTTTGCACGAACAAAATTAACATTTGCTTTTTCAAGTGCAACTTCTAGTGCCATATTACTCATGACAGTACCAACAATACCAGCTGGCTTATTTTGCGCCTGAGTCGCCAAGATATATAGGATATGGTCGCCATCAATTAAGTTACCAAACTTATCAACCATCACAACACGGTCAGCATCACCATCAAAGGCAATACCTAAATCTGCTTGGTGCTCAACCACTGCTTTTTGCAAGTGTTCAGGATGTGTTGAACCACAGCTTTCATTAATATTTAAGCCATCTGGTTCATTATATAAAGCAATGACTTTTGCACCTAGCTCACGAAAAACTGAAGGGCCAACGCTATATGCAGCACCATGAGCACAGTCCAACACAATCTTTAAATTATTTAAATCAAAGTGGTAAGGGAAAGTAGATTTACAAAATTCGATATAACGACCGTTTGCATCATTTACACGAACACTTTTACCTAAGTTTGCAGTGTCCTCAATGAATAAGTCTTTTTCTAATTCAAGGTTAATTTCTTCTTGTAATGAATCAGGTAATTTTTTGCCTTCACTTGAGAAGAATTTAATCCCATTATCATAATATGGATTATGTGATGCAGAAATAACAATACCTGCATGTGCATGCAAAGCACGAGTAAGGTGTGCAATTGCTGGTGTTGGTAATGGACCAAGTAGATGAACATATACGCCAGCAGCGTTTAAGCCCGCCTGCAAAGCAGATTCTAAAATATAACCAGATAAACGTGTGTCTTTTCCTAATACAACGAGCGGTTTATTTTTTGGACTCGTTCGTTTTAATACCTTCCCTGCAGCAAAACCGAGTTTTAAAGCAAACTCTGGAGTAATAGGCATTTGCCCAAATTTTCCACGAATACCATCCGTTCCAAAATAACTCATAGCTTATCTCATTCTTACGCCACTTCAGCGGTGGCACACTTCATATATGGCAATTCCGCCATATTTCTTTTCGTTAGATTTACTTTACACCAAAAACAAAAAGCCGTCAGTGTAATGACGGCTTTCTTCATTGTTTTGGTTACCAAAATCTAACCAACACGATAGTTTGGAGCTTCTTTAGTAATCGTTACATCATGAACATGTGACTCAGACATACCTGCTGAAGTAATTTTCACAAATTTCGCATTTTGGCGAAGATCTTCAATCACAGATGAACCTGTATAACCCATCGATGAACGTAAACCACCCATCATTTGATGAACGATGTTACCCATTGGGCCTTTATATGGAACACGGCCTTCAATGCCTTCTGGTACTAACTTCTCAGCACCCGCTTTTGAGTCTTGGAAATAACGGTCAGCAGAACCGGTTGCTCCCGCCATTGCACCTAATGAACCCATACCACGATATGCTTTGTAGTAACGACCTTGGAAAAACTCAACTTCGCCAGGCGCTTCTTCAGTACCAGCTAAAAGTGAACCAACCATGATTGTACTTGCGCCCGCACCGATCGCTTTTGCCATATCGCCAGAGAAGCGGATACCGCCATCTGCAATTAAAGGAATTTGATCTTTTAGTGCGTTAGCAACGCTGTCAATCGCAGAAATTTGTGGCATACCAATACCTGCCACAATACGTGTCGTACAGATAGAACCAGGACCAATACCCACTTTTACTGCATCTGCACCTGCATCTAATAATGCTAATGCAGCGTCACCAGTTGCGATGTTTCCGCCAATTACTTGTACTTGAGGGAAGTTTTGTTTCACCCAACGTACACGTTCAATTACACCAGCTGAATGACCATGTGCTGTATCAACAACAATTACGTCAACACCAGCTTCAACCAATGCTTCTACACGACTTGGTGTATCAGCACCTGTACCAACCGCAGCACCAACACGTAAACGACCAAGATCATCTTTACAACTGTTTGGATAACTCTCAGCTTTACGGAAGTCAGTCACTGTAATTAAGCCTTTAAGTTCGTTGCTCTCGCCAACGACCAAGACTTTTTCAATACGGTGTTTTTGCAATAATGCTTGAATATTTTCTTTAGACTCACCTTCACGTACAGTCACCAAACGATCTTGGCCTGTCATGATGTTGCTAACTGGTTGTTCTAAATTGGTTTCAAAACGTGTATCACGGCCTGTCACAATACCAACAACCTTGCCGTCTTTAACAACAGGTACACCGCTAATGTTATTAGCAGTGGTAATTGCAATCAGTTCACGTACTGTAGTTTCAGGCGTTACAGTGATAGGGTCTTTCACCATACCCGCTTCGAATTTCTTTACACGGCGTACTTCTGCAGCTTGAGCAGCAATATCCATGTTTTTGTGCAAAATCCCGATACCGCCATTTTGTGACATCGCAATCGCCATACGTGACTCAGTCACTGTATCCATTGCAGCAGAAACTAATGGGATATTTAAATGAATGCCGCGAGTTAAACGTGTCTTTAGAGAGACATCTTTTGGGAGAACAGTAGAGTAGGCAGGAAGTAATAAGACATCATCGAAGGTTAGCGCTTCTTGAACGATGGTCAGCATAACAATCTCACTGGTAAATTCCGTGAGCTATTATAAACAAATTTCAATGCAATTTTCATATTATCTTTGCCTTTTTCAGCAATAGATATCGGCCTACTCTAAATAATTCCCACTTAATTATACTTTTAGCTCTATTTTCTAGCTCTTATCTTTTTATAACCCAGAACTTCATCTGGGTTAATTATTAGAAATAATATTTAGATTTATGCAGGGCAACTAAAAATTTGCTCTGACATTAAATCGACACCACAAGGTAAAATTTCAATCCAATCTAAAAATTGATTAATCATTTCTTTACCAATAAATGGGCTGCCATGCTGTGGAACAATCATTTCAATATCCATCTGACGGACCATGTTGACCCATAAACGGATGACCTTATTTGAACACATATAGCGTTGGTGAAAAGCTTTCATTTTCATAACATGCGTATCGAAATCTTTCAAAGGTTGACTAGCATCCTCAACAATCGAGGCACCCATATCACCAGAAAATAAAATTTTAGCGACTGGATCATAGAACTGAAAATTACCCACCGAATGTAGAAAATGGGCTGGAACCACCACAAGCTTTGATTCCCCCAATTGAATCACTTGACCACGATCTGGTAGTTCAATAAGGCGATCTTCCCAATTCCCTTTCATACGTTCACTCATGAATGCAGAATTTAGGTGCGGTAAAAATCGTGCCCATAATTTAGAAGCGACCACTTTGGCATCGGTATAGACTAACCAGCGCGGCATTGAAGTAATAATGTCTGGATCTTGATGAGAAGCCATCACATAATCCAGATTTTTCAATCGCGTATATTTATTAAGTTCCATAGTCAACGGAACATAGGTCAAATCGCCACCTGGGTCGATCACCGCAGCTCGTTCATGATCAATAATTAAAAATTGATTGGCTTGTATGCCTTCCCCTTTGACCAAACTGGTAAAACTAATACATTTATGTACGCCATTATCAAATAATATCTGCGATGTTGTTTTTTCAAACCCCATACAATTCCCCAAAAAACTTTAAATATTAGATATTTTTATATCCATACTAAAATAAAGGGATTCGATAATTCTTGCAATGAATTGCTTTATTTTTCTCATAATATTTTAAAATAGCTTTTGCTTTTCTTATTTTATAAATGAATCATAATGTTATTTAAAATTAACTCACAATAAATTAAAATAATTCTCATTATCAGTTTTTGTCTTTTGCGCTGTCTAGGCCTCCCATGAACCAAGCACCTTATTTTTCAAGCTCCAAAACATTGTTAGCAGTTGCTATTTTTAGTTTGATGACAGCAAGTCATGCTGATGAAACAGCAGAACAAAAAAGTTCGACCAGTGTGCTACCCACAATTTCTATTCAGGCGCAAAAAGAAACCACCTCCCCGTATGTCGCAACGAAAGCAACCTCTGCCTTAAAATCAGATGCGCCCTTGTTTAAAACTGCTCAATCGGTTTCGGTGGTAACACGTGAACAGCTCGATCAGAAACAAGCAAGAACCTTAGCAGATGCACTTGAAGGTGTTGCAGGAGTAGAAGCTGGAAAACTAGGTCGTCGTGGTTGGGATGATTTCGTTATTCGCGGGCAGACATCTTCTGATTCGGTTTATGTAGATGGCTTAAGAGTCGGTCAAAGCTCACCAACTCCATCTGTAGCAGCTGAAATATCAGGTATGGATCAAGTACAAGTTTTAAAAGGTCCCGCATCTATTAATTTTGGTTTAGTTGCCCCAGGCGGTATGGTGAATTTAGTCACTAAACGCCCTCAAGCAGAAAGTTTTGCACGTGCTAGCATGACTTATGGCAGTTACAGCCTTAAAGAAGGCACATTCGATTTAAACTATAGTCCTAATAATAGTGAAAAAGGTGCTTTCCGTTTAAATGGTCGTATCTCTGACCAAGATGACCCGACAGATTATGTATATTTTAAAAATTACTATATTTCCCCTTCTTACAACTTTGACTTAGGGGATAACACCGACCTTTCTGTCATCGCTAGCTATCAACATCGCGAATATATTCGTCAGCAAGGTCTACCTGTCATTGGTACTTTAAAAGATAACCCTAACGGCGCTATAGACCGAAGCTTGTATATTGGCGACCCTAATTTCGGTAAATATGAGGCAGATGTTTACCGTACTGGCTATACGTTTAAACATGCCTTTGACAATGGCTGGAACTTTAACCAGAATTTCGCCGTACAAAAAACTGAAATGGATGGTACAGCTGTTTTTGCTCGAACAGGTAGTAACTTTTGGGCAGATAAAAACTACACCACCATAAGCCGTAAAAATAACAGCCGTCACCAAATTATTGATAACTTAAGTTTTGCCATCGATAACCGTTTAAATAAACAGTTTGATTTATATGGTATGCAACATGATTTCAATATAGGTGTAGATGCCTTCCAAGAAAAAAGTGATTACACCAATAACCGTTGTAATGTAGGTGATTTAAACATATATGCTCCTGTATATGGGCAAACTGTTACTTGTTCCAATCCTGTCAGCAATCACGATATTAACCGCTTAAAATACGCAGGCTTATATATTCGTGACCGTATTCAACTCAATGATCAATGGCTTTTAAGCTTGTCTGGGCGCCAAGACTGGGCGCAAACTCAAACTAGAAGTTTGGTTAATAGCAATACGAGTAAACAATCAGATGAAGCATTCACAGGTAGTGCTTCTCTTATGTATACCCTTAATGACATTGTTGCTCCTTATGTCAGCTATGCCACTTCATTTACTCCTAACAGTGGTACAGATGTAAATAACAATCCGTTCAAACCTGAAGAGGGAAAACAGGTTGAAGTGGGGATGAAATTACAAAGTCCTGATCAACGAATTCAAGGCGCTATCGCTTGGTATGATTTAAA
This sequence comes from Acinetobacter sp. Leaf130, assembly GCF_001423205.1. NCBI lineage: Bacteria > Pseudomonadati > Pseudomonadota > Gammaproteobacteria > Moraxellales > Moraxellaceae > Acinetobacter > Acinetobacter sp. Leaf130. The sequence continues at coordinate 158,044 of NZ_LMOE01000005.1, read as the reverse complement.
ACGTCAAAATGTTGTAGTCAATGATTCAATCAATACGAGTGAGAAAGTACAACGTGGCGAACAGTTAACACGTGGTATTGAAACTGAACTCAGCGCAGAAATTTTAGAAGGCTTAAAATTAACGGCTGCATATACTTACACAATTGATGCGGAAATTAGTAAAGATGCAAACACGAGTAATGTAGGAAAAGCACTCGACAATATTCCTGAGCATGCATATAGCTTGTCAGCACGCTATAAATTTGATCCTGCATCAAAACTTGGTTGGTATGTAGGCGGCGGGTTCCGCGGTGAAACGTATAAAACTGTCGATGGCTTAGATGTTCATGTTCCAGGCTATACAGTCTTTGACACTGAAGCTGGCTATGACGCTGGGCATTGGGGCGCTCAACTTGCTATCCGCAATCTATTTGATAAAGATTACTATGCAGGTGCGCTGAATGAGAATTTAGTGACGCTCGGCAACCCACGCCAAATTAACTTTACAGTGAAATTTAACTACTAAAACGATCGACAAAAAACGCACTCGAATTGAGTGCGTTTTTTATGGCAGCTTTAAATGTTTTAGAAGAAATAATGCTGTACCAAAGTAGAGACGCCTACAATTAAGAAAATAGCCGCACCAATTTTATGAATGAGCGAGATAGATAAACGTTCAGCTAATTTATTACCAATAAATACAGCTGGTGCATTGGCAATCATCATACCTAACGTTGTACCCAGCATAACCCAGAAAATACTGTCGTAACGAGCAGCTAAGGCCACTGTTGCAATCTGCGTTTTATCGCCAATTTCAGCCAAGAAAAACAAGATAAAGGTTGCGCCAAAAACACCAAATTTTTGCCATCTATTAATGCTATCTGTTTCATCATCTAACTTATCTGGAATAAGCATCCAGAACGCCATACCAATAAAACCGCCCGCAAGAACCCAAACTAAGATTTCAGGGCTCAAGACCGTCGTAATCCACTGTCCAAGCACAGCAGAGATACCATGGTTAATTAAAGTTGCTAACAGAATCGCAATGAGAATAGGGATTGGCTTACGGAAACGTGCAGACAATAAAAGGGCGAGTAATTGAGTTTTATCGCCCATTTCAGCTAGGGCAACAATTGAGGTAGAAATCAGAAATTCTTGCATGTCGTTTCTCTGGCTAGCATAAATGCCCATGACCTACCCCTCCTGCTAGCCAAATATCTGCAGAGTGGTAAATCAAAGGTCTTGCCAACTCGGAAACGATGAGACGTTTAAGCTATGATGACCATGTTCTGTTGAACAATTATGTTGATCATCACCTATTCATTCAGAAATGAATAGCGGCTACTCCCCAATGAAGTATGTGCTTATTATATTCGAGCAGTTCTATTTTTCAAACAAAAAATTTTATCCATGCCCACACCAACAGCCGACCTAAGCCCAATAGTAAGGCTAAACAAATACTTAAGTTAATAAACCCCAAATTATTAATGCCTGCTATGTGCTGTGACTGAAATTCAAACGGCAAAATAAGCATTGCTACAAATACTTCCAACCCCATTGCAACGTAAGTCATCCACTCCCAAGGAAAGTGCAAAACACTAACCCACAGCCCCATCAGTAAAAATACAACCAACAGAATCGGCGACATGATTTTTAAAAAACCCACCATTTATTATTTCTCCTTTACCTAATAACGAGAAATTTCTCCTCTCTCTCGATAATTCATATCTAATCTTTAGATTAACCTAAAACCAATTATATTAAATACCAAAATAAAAACCCCGCCGAAGCGAGGTTTTAATGATTCATTTCAAAATATTAGATTAATAAAGTACGAATATCTTTAAGAAGTTTCGTAAGTTTATTGGTAAAGCGAGCAGCGTCTGCACCATTAATTACACGGTGGTCATAAGACAACGACAACGGCAACATTAAGCGTGGATCAAAGTCTTTACCATTCCAAACCGGTTGCATCGTTGCAGGTGAAATACCCAAAATCGCAACTTGCGGCCAGTTTACAAGTGGTGTAAATGCTGTACCACCAATTGCGCCTAAACTTGAAATGGTGAAATTCGCACCTTGCAAGTCTTTCGGTGTTAATTTCTTATCACGTGCTTTTTGACCTAACACACCCAATTCAACTGCAATTTGCTTAATTGATTTTTGGTCTGGGTTACGAAGTACTGGTACAGTTAAACCATCAGGCGTTGCTACCGCAATTCCCATATGGATTTCATTGCGCAAGAGCACTGATTTACCGTCATCAGATAGATGACCTGCGAACTCACGCTCTTCTTTCAACAAATACGCAACCGCTTTGATAATGAATGCCATAATCGTCAGGCTGATACCTTCTTTTTTGAAGTTGCCTTTCAGTTCATTACGCCAATCTTCTAACTCAGTAATGTCAGCCAAATCAAACTGGGTGACTTGCGGAATAAAGTTGTTCAATGACAATTGCGGAATTGATACTTGCTGCAAACGCGTCAGTACTTTTTCTTCCACTCCACCAAACGCAGTGAAGTCAGGAAGCTTTGGCAAACCTGAAACTGCTGGTGCAGCCGCAGCTACTGGAGCCGCTTGTGGTGCAGTTAAACGAGTCTTCACATAAGCAAAGATATCTTCTTTAATCACACGACCATGTTCACCAGAAGTTTTAACTTGTGATAAAACCACACCAAGTTCACGAGCAAGCTTACGAACAGCAGGGCCAGCATAAACTTTAGCGTTTTCAGCTTCTTGCTCTTTCGTTAACTTATCACTACCAGAAACTGGAGCAGATACAGCCTGAGTCGGAGTAGGAGCTGCCGCTTTAGGTGCTGCTGCCTGTGGAGCTGGAGCTACTTCTGCTTTTGCCGTTGGTGCCGCAGCAGGTGCTTGGCCTTCAGCTTCAATTGTTGCAAGTAATATACCTTGTGAAACCTGTTGGCCTGCTTGCAAGTGAATCGCTTTCACAATGCCAGCAACAGTACTTGGAACTTCTACAGTTGCTTTATCTGACTCAACAACAACAAGGCTTTGGTCTACATCAACTTTATCGCCAACTTGTACCAAGATTTCAGCAACCACTGCTTTGTCTACGCCCAAATCAGGAACGTTAATATCAACTGGACCAGATTGAGTAGCAGCCGCAGCTACAGTTTCTTGTTGAACTGGTGCAGGCGCTGCCGCTGGAGCTGCTGTAGAAGCAGGAGCTTCAACTGGCGCACTTGATGCAGATGTTGTTTTCACTTTAATGAGCACAACACCTTCTTTAACTGTATCGCCTTCTTTAACTTGAATGCTTTCTACAGTACCAGCAACACTGCTTGGCACTTCTACAGTTGCTTTGTCAGATTCAACAACAACGATGCTTTGCTCAACATCGATTTGCTCACCAACTTTTACTAAAATTTCACCAACTAGTGCTTTTTCAACACCAATGTCAGGAACTTGAACTTCAACCACTTGGCTAGTGGTTGCAGCTGCTGGTTGTGCAGCAACTTGTGGAGCTGGAGCAGGTGCTTCTTTTTCAGCTGCTGGTGCAGGTTTTGCAGCTTCTTCTGCTTGAGCTACAGGTGCAGCACCCTCAGCTTCAAGTTCAAACAATACCGTACCTTCAGTTACGCTATCGCCTTCTTTGATCAAGATGCTTTTCACTACACCTGCTGAAGTGCTAGGCACTTCAACAGAGGCTTTATCTGACTCAAGCAAAACAAGGCTGTCATTTTCAGCAATGCTATCGCCAACTTTTACCAAAATTTCAGCAACAACTGCTTTATCTACGCCAATATCAGGGGTCTTAATTTGCATGCTTAGTTCCCCTCACCTGTTTGCGCTTCATGGTATTCAGCAACTGCTTGAACTTCTGGATGTGCTTGTGGAGCCCATGCCACTGGACGATCAGTATCTAACTCAAAGTTAGAAATTGCATCTTTAACTAAACGTGCATCTACTTCACCTTCGTCAGCTAATTTTTTCAAAGTAGCAACAACGATATGTGCAGCATCAACACCAAAGAAACTACGCAAGTTAGCACGTGTATCTGAGCGACCATAACCATCTGTACCCAACGCAACAAATGGGCGGCCATCTGGAAGATAGGCACGGATTTGTTCGCTATACGCACGCATATGGTCTGTTGCTGAAACAACAATACCTTCTGTACCGCGTAATTGTTTAGATACCCAAGACTCTTTCACTTCTTCAGTAAGTGGGTGTAAGCGGTTGTATTCTTCACATGCCATACCATCACGAGACAATTCATTGAAGCTTGTTACACTCCAAACGTTTGAATGGATTTGGTATTCATCACGTAAGATTTTCGCAGCTTTGATCACTTCACGAAGAATTACACCTGAACCAAGTAATTGAACAGTTGCTTTTTCATCTTTTTCGAACAAGTACATACCACGTTTAATGCCTTCCTCAGCGCCTTCAGGCATTGCAGGATGCTGGTAGTTTTCGTTCATTACAGTTAGGTAATAGAACACACGCTCTTGGTTCACATACATACGTTGTAAACCATCATGTACGATTACAGCCAACTCATAACCAAAACATGGATCGTAAGATACACAGTTTGGAATCGTGTTCGCCAAGATATGTGAATGACCATCTTGGTGCTGTAAACCTTCACCGTTCAATGTTGTACGACCAGCAGTAGCACCTAATAAGAAGCCTTGAGCTTGGGCATCACCAGCAGCCCATGCGATGTCGCCAATACGTTGGAAACCAAACATTGAGTAGTACATGTACATTGGAATCATTGGCAAGTTATTAGTTGAATAACTTGTTGCCAACGCAGCCCATGCGCTCATCGCACCAGCTTCGTTAATCCCTTCTTGAAGCATGTGACCGTCACTTGCTTCACGGTAATGCATTAACTGTTCTTGGTCTTCTGGGGTATATTTTTGACCGTGAGCAGCATAAATACCAAGCTGACGGAACATACCTTCTAGACCAAAAGTACGCGCTTCATCTGGAACGATTGGCACTACGCGGTCTTTAATTGCTTTTTCTTTAAGTAAAGAAGCAATTAAACGCACCATCACCATGGTAGTTGATTGTTCTTTGCCTGCAGAACCTTTTAATACTGCATCAAATACAGATAATTCAGGAATCGCTAAAATTTCACTCTCTTTACGACGTGCAGGTAAATAGCCACCTAAAGCTTCACGACGCGCCTTCATATACTTCATTTCTGGAGAGTTTTCACTTGGGCGATAAAATGGAAGCTCTTCTAACTTATCATCTGTAAATGGCAGGTTGAAACGGTCACGTACATATTTCAAAGAGTCGATCTGCATTTTTTTGATTTGGTGAGTTTTGTTCACCGCTTCAATTTCTTCAGACAAACCGTAACCTTTAACAGTTTTCGCAAGAATAACTGTTGGTTGACCTTTAGCTTTCATTGCTTCTGCATAGGCAGCAAAAACTTTGTACGGGTCATGACCACCACGGTTAAGATTATCGATGTCTTCATCGCTTAAATCTTTTACAAGTTCCGCAGCTTCTGGGTACTTGCCAAAGAATTTCTCACGTGTATATGCACCACCTTTCACTTGATAGCGCTGATACTCACCATCAACTGTTTCGCCCATTACCGCTTTTAAAGCGCCAGTGCTGTCTTTTGCCAGTAGCGGATCCCAATGACGACCCCATACTACTTTAATGACACGCCAGCCTGCACCACGGAATAAAGATTCTAATTCTTGAATGATTTTACCGTTACCACGTACAGGACCATCTAGACGCTGTAAGTTACAGTTAACCACCCAAATGAGGTTATCAAGCTTTTCACGACCAGCAAGTGAAATTGCACCAGTACTTTCTGGCTCATCCATTTCACCATCGCCAAGATATGCCCAGACTTTACGATCTTCTTCTTTGATCAAGCCACGGTTCATCAAATATTTTTGAATGTGCGCTTGATAAATCGACATGATTGGACCAAGACCCATTGATACAGTTGGGAATTGCCAATAGTCCGGCATTAAATATGGATGTGGATAGCTTGGTAAACCATTACCGCCAACTTCACGGCGGAAATTACTTAACTGTTCTTCAGTTAAACGTCCTTCGAGGAATGAACGTGCATAAATACCAGGAGCACAGTGTCCTTGGTAATAAATCATATCTCCGCCAAAGTTATTACTGTTTGCGCGGAAGAAATGGTTAAAACCTACGTCATATAATGTTGCACTTGATGCGAAGCTCGCCAAGTGTCCACCTAAATCATCACCTGTTTTATTCGCACGAAGTACCATTGCTAAGGCATTCCAACGAATCAATGCACGAATACGGCGTTCCATATCTTGGTCGCCTGGCATCGCAGGTTGTTCTTCAACAGAAATTGTATTTAAGTAAGGTGTATTGAGACGTTGAATGGGAACATGCTTGGCAATTGCTTGTTGGTAAAGTTTTTCCAATAAGAATGCCGCGCGCTCAGTTCCCATATGTTGTAAAACTGAATCGAATGCATCTTGCCACTCTTGGGTTTCTTGTGCATCGGAGTCACCGTAAAACGCCATAATTCACCTGTTCCTTGTTCTTTAATCTACTTTGTATTTTTACCACGTTTTACCCCTCTCTAGTTATTGCCACGGGTGAATGTGAGGGGGGCCTATTATTTTCTGAATGAATAGTCATTGACCGAGCATTAAACAAAATAACAAAAAAACGCCAATAATGGCGTTTTTTTATACAATCTTTACGTTAAAAAAGGTTTAAGTTAATTTCAGATTCATAAATTCAATAACCTTAACCTTAACCTTTTTCACTATGCTTTTAAGGAAGCATCGCTAAGTAAGTTGTTGGGTTCTTACGTTGACCATCTTTTACTACTTCATAGTGCAAATGTGGACCAGTACAGCGACCAGTACAACCTACATTGGCAATATGTTCACCTGCCGAGACTTGTTCACCTACACGTACCATTAAACGCGAAGCATGCGCATAGCGTGTTAAATAGCCATTACCATGGTTAATTTCAACATATTGACCATAGCCAGTGCCCCAACCAGATTTGGTTACAATACCCGGGCCTGTAGCATAAATTGGCGTACCACTTGGAGCAGCCATATCCAATCCGCCATGATGTTCGGCACGACCACCCATCGTACGGCCACCAAAGTTGGAAGAAACACGCACTGTATCAGGAAGAGGGTGAGAAACTAACCATGAATAAGCATTTGAAGAAGAGGTATTGAAAGAGTTCTTAGCTGTCGTATTGCCATATTTTTTAGCGAGTGACTCATTGTTGAGCTCAACCGTTTTTTGGCGTAAGGTCACTGAAACTTTCGCACTCGCTGGAAGATCTAAATCATCAGGATGAGTATATGAACCTTGAGATAATGTTTTTGATAGTTGTTCCAATCGATCTGAATCAGTAGATTGGTTAATTGTTTGATAATCTGCAAAAGCAACTGATGCTGCCGAAGCGGCAAGTGAAAACGCTAATAAAATACGACGCGTGTGCATAAAAACCTCTTGAAACTGTTCTTACTTAAGTTCCTTATGATCTCTTCCTTGATATCGATTGAAATGAACGCTTAAGATGAAGACAAGAATCTATCCGAGAATGACCCATGTCTAAACCCAATAACGTTTTTCAACAATCCGGAAAACACATAAAAACAGGAAACCTTACGTTTCTAACAACGCAAGTCGCGCAATGGCAAAGACTTACGAAAATTATCCAACCCTTATTGCCCCAACCGGAACAATGGCAGGTCGTGTGTTATCAAAATGGTTCTTTGATCATTACTGGTGAAAATCAGGCGATGATTAGTCAACTCAGTTATTTACAGAACCAATATGTATCTAAATTATCTCAACTTGAAGGGTTAAAAGACCTACAAAGAATTCAGGTTCGCTTGAGAAATAAAAACATTCCAAATCCACCCTCATCTGAGCCATCTAAACCCATCCCCCCGGAAACACAAGAAATGTTACGTAGTGCAGCCGACTTTGTGAGCGACCCTAAGCTTAGCCAAGCTTTACTACGTTTGGCAAGCAATAAAAAATGACGAGCTATATATTTAAAGAAAAGTTCAGCCATATTTATGTGACAAAATTCACACTTTAAAATGTTACATTATAACATGACCAAATAAAGACAATGACTTATGTCACACTCACATATGGAATTGGACATTCATTCTCGTCATCAAATGTTACAATTTCATAATTACTCGGATCACTTTGAACATTGCGTAACAACTGATTATTTAAAGCATGTCCCGATTTATAGCCATCGAACTTGGCAATAATTTGATGACCAAGCAAATACAAATCACCTACTGCATCTAAAATCTTATGTCTCACAAATTCATCGGCGAAACGTAAGCCTTCTTCGTTAACAACGCCCGTGTCATCTACACCAATCGCATTATCTAAACTTGCACCTAAAGCTAAGTTATTTGCTTTGAGATAATCCAGATCTTTCATAAAACCAAAAGTACGAGCTTCACTGACTTCATATACAAAAGTTTCAGTAGAAAAGTCGATAGTCGCAGATTGATATTCTTTAGCAAATGCCGGATGGTCAAAATCAATCGTAAAATTTAACTGAAAGCCATTATGCGGGCTAAAAATTGCTTTTTTATCATCTATTAATGCTTCAACTGGTTTTAATATTCTTATAAATTTTTTCGGCGCATCCAGCTCACGCAATCCACCTTGCATTAACAGGTAAATAAATGGGCCAGCACTTCCATCCATAATCGGAACTTCGGACGCAGATACCTCAACAATAAGGTTATCAATTCCCAAACCTGCAATTGCGCTCATCACATGCTCAATCGTTCCAACTTTTATATCTCCAATTACTAAATTGGAGCACATGAAAGCTTCTTGAATCAGCAAAGCATTCGCATGGATTTCCACAGGTGGATCTAAATCGATACGACGAAATACAATACCTCCATCCACGGTATGTGGAATGAAATTGATCATCACTTTTTGACCGCTATGAAGACCTATTCCACTCGCTTTTACCACACGATTGAGAGTACGTTGTTTCACCATGCTTTGTAACTTCTTTTTTAAAACCGCTATACGTTAGCATATTTAGTGATTGATCAAAAACAAAAAAAGGCAGTGATTAAACACTGCCTTTTTTAAAATCTAATAATATTTTACTTACGTTGCTGATTTTTCAAGTAATCTTGAATGCTCATCGGAGAAGAACGCGGAGAAGAACTTGCAGTACTACTCACTTCATTGTCTGCATTTTGACGCTTATTAATAGCAGGAACATCATCTTCATCAACAGATTGAGCTGATTGAGTCGATGCATGACTTACCGTATTGCGTTTTCTCGGCTCTGCATCTGCTGCATTTCGTGTTAAACCAGTTGCAATCACTGTTACACGTAATTCATCACGCGCATCTGGATCAAATACAGTACCGTAGAAGATTTCACCTTCATCAAGGTCAACAATCTGGTTCACGACATCAGTAATGATTTCAGTTTCGCGTAAAGTAATATCATCGCCACCAGTAATGTTAATCAACACACCTTTAGCATTAATAATATTTACGTTATCAAGCAATGGACTACGGATCGCCTGTTCAGCAGCTTGACGTGCACGATCTTCACCACGGCCTAAACCAGCACCCATCATGGCATAACCACGTGTACTCATTGCAGTTTTCAAATCGGCGAAGTCAAGGTTAATATGACCACGGTTTACAACAAGGTCAAAGATACTACGTACAGCGTTTAACAATACATCATCAGCTTTTTTATAAGCATCTTTCATTGAAATATCGCCATATACGCTGAGTAAGCGCTGGTTAGGGATAATAATCAATGAATCAACATGTGCTTCAAGCGCTTCAATACCACGTTCAGCAGACTTTAAACGGCGACGGCCTTCAAAGTTAAATGGGGTTGTCACAACACCAACAGTCAAAATACCCATTTCTTTGGCAACTTCAGCCACGACAGGTGCCGCGCCTGTACCCGTACCACCACCCATACCAGCGGTAACGAATACCATATCCGTACCTTCAAGATGGTGACGAATAATTTCACGGCTTTCTTCTGCTGCAACTTGCCCTACTTCAGGGTTAGCACCAGCACCTAGACCACGTGTACTTTGCTCGCCTAACTGAATTTTGAAAGGTGCATTCATACAGTCCAGTGCTTGTTTGTCTGTATTGGCACAAACGAATTTAACACCTTGAATATCAGACTGCACCATATGTTGAACGGCATTACCGCCACCACCACCTACACCAAATACAGTGAAACGGGCTTGACCGTTGCCATCGTTTAGTTCATCTTCTATAAATTCAAATGAGGCCATGACCTTTAGGGTTCCTAATACATTATGGCAGTCACTTCAGCCCGTATACTGCCTTGATTTTCAAAAACAACTAATTTTAAGAATGCTGTGCAATACAAACCTTGTCAAGTACAGTGGTTTTCTCTTACAACTTCCTAACAATTCTACCAATAAATCCATACATCCTAAAAAATGGCTTTTAGCTTGCTATTAAACGCATTCCAGCCATTTACCATTCGTTCCCATACCGAACGGTCATTTGCCTCTTCAGGCTCTTCAACAGCTTCTTGCAACTCACTTTGGCTAAACATGAGCAAACCAGCTGCTGTTGCATACATCGAACGACGTAACGCGGCTTGATGCTGATCATCAGCATAAACCTGTAACGGTGGATTGCCCAAATGTGCAGATACCCCCAACATACGGCGAGCTAAACTCACCATACCTTCGATTTGACAAGCATCGCCTGTCAGCACTACACCATGGTATAAACCATGAATTGCGCCGCTGTGTTCGAGTTCATCGCGAATCTGGCTAAAGATCTCTTCATAACGGGCAATAATAATTTCTGACAACTCAATTCGACTAATGGTTTGAGGGCCATCAATTCCTTCTACCTGAATCATGTGATCTGGCTTAACAGCACTTAAATCGACACAACCATACAGAATTTTAATGCGTTCAGCTTCTTCTGTCGTGGTTTGCAATACAGCAGCAATATCACGTGTAACGTGTTCACCACCGCGCTGCAATGTACGTGCCAGAGCCAAACGCCCATCCAGATAAACCGCAAGATTGGTAATGCCTGCGCCAACATCGACCAGACAAACACCATATTCTTTTTCATCTTTAAGCAAACTTGCCTCGGCGGTTGCCAAGCAAGATACCACCATTTTTTCAACCCCGATATTTGCACCTTTCATGGCGCGATCAAGGTTTTGCATAGTCGCTATAGGCATCATCATTAACTGATAATGCCCTGTCATACTATGGGCAGTCATGTTAATTGGATTCTGCACCCATTCAGCAGAATCACCCAATTCAAAGCCTAACGGCACTGCACTTGCTAAATAGTAATCAGAAGTCACATGACTTGCTTTTGCCAATTCTAACGCGCGCACGACTTCATTTGTTGTAATAACATGTGCTGGATTAGCAACTGGTGTGCGGCCAGAGGCATAAAAACTTTGCAACTCGGTACTCGGAATCGATACCCATGCGCTATGAATGCGACATTCGGCCATATTTTCCGCTTCAGCAACAGCATTTTTAATCGCAGCGATGACTTTATCGAGGCTTACGATTTTTCCTTTATTCATGCCACGATTGCGAGCAGTTGCCATACCGATAACTTGAATGTTATCCGGCGCATGAATTTTTCCAATCAAAACTGAAACTTTATGCGTCCCAATGTCAATCGCAACAACTGAGGGAACAGCTTCATTCATCACTCATACCATTTCTTTGTTGTTTAATACCAGGCAAATTGCCTATTTTAAAGCCACGTATTATGGCTTTGCTTTTGTTCCACCTGCAATGCTTGTGTCATCAATCGTTACAACAAACTGACCATTCACAATTTTAGGTGGTGTTGCGTTCTTCCATTGAATAGATAATCCATTACGATATCGCAAATCAATGGCTGAGATTTTCGACCACACCGGTTTTAAGTCAGATTGTGCCAGATGACTTAAACGTTGCAACTTATTCATTGTTTGATCTTGGTCAACAATAATTCGTAAACCTGTATCAAACTGCATAAACCAAGTCATTCGCTCCGTCAGATATAACTCTTTTAGGCGCAAATTGGCGGGATGGAATAATTGATTGATTTCATTATAGCGTCGCATCATCATTTTCGACTGGCTTACCGGACCATGTAGTAACGGAAGCTCAGGATGAATTGTCGGCTCTGCCTCACTGAATACATCGCCTCCATCGCTTAACAAGCGACCTGTCCCCCAACGGGCGATGGCATGTCGAGGCATGACACGAACACGAATACCATTGGGCCAGGCACGAGATACCACAACTCGGTCTACCCACGAAATTTCTAATGTTTTATCACGAATCTGTTCTAAATCAGATGTGAAATAATTCGCTTTTATAATTGGAGCAACATGCTGCATCACTTGTTGTGTTTCAACTGAAGACGTCGACCCTACAACCTCTAGCTTTGCAACTTTTGCATCTGTAATAACTTTATATAGTCCATAAATTCCGACTGCCAGCACTACAAAAGCAATAACCAACAGCACCCATCCACCAGCATTCGCAAGCTTCTGCTTACGTGTAGGCGGTTTATCATGAATAGAGGTGATGGCCGCACGTTTACGGCGCATGGAAGCCGGAAGTTGTGCCATATTTAAGCCGTACCTTCCAATGTTTGCTCAAGAATGGCAACACACAATTCATCAAAACTATAGCCAACAGCTTGAGCAGCTTTTGGAACTAAAGAATGGCTGGTCATACCTGGCACAGTGTTTACTTCTAAAAGCCAGAAATTCCCCTGCTCATCCTGCATTGCATCAATACGGCCCCAGCCTTCAGCACCAACTGCTTGAAAAGCACGTAAGCACAATGCTTGCAGGTTCTTCTCTTCTGTCTCACTTAGACCACAAGGAATACCGTACTCAACATCATTACGTTCATATTTTGCTTCATAGTCATAAAAAGCAACGTCTGCTGGTGGTTGTAAACGAATAACCGGCAAAGGCTGTCCATTTAAGAACGAGATTGTGAATTCACGACCTGTGATCCATTTTTCTGCCATCACAACAGCATCGTGCCGAGTCGCTTTTTCAATTGCAGCAGCAAAGTCTTCTGCTTTCTCAACCTTACTCATGCCCACGCTTGAGCCTTCATGTACAGGTTTGATAATGACAGGCAAGCCTAGCTCAGCAATAACCGCATCTAAATCTGTCTCTTTAGTAATAATGCGATATGGCGCTGTAGGTAAATCGCTACCTTGCCAGATTTGCTTGGTTTTGACTTTATCCATGCCAATCGCAGAACCTTGCACGCCAGTTCCTGTATAAGGCAGATTTAACCATTCAAGTACACCTTGAATCTGGCCATCTTCACCGCCACGACCATGCAATACAATAAATGCACGATCATAATTTACAAGTTCAGTCACACTGCGGTCTTGCGGATCAAATGCTTCAGCCTGAACACCTGAACGCAATAAAGCATCCAGAACTGCCTGACCACTATCTAAAGACACAGCACGCTCAGCCGATTTCCCACCAAATAGCACGGCAACTTTGCCGAATTTTGTAGCATTTGACACGTTTAAATCCTTAACCCGATAATTCAATATTTTTGTTTATTTCACATACAAATGGTGTTGTGCAAGTTCTACTGAAATTGCTCCAACGTTACCCGCACCCTGCGTTAATAACAAGTCATTTGGTTGTAACACATTTTGCATGATGTTTTGCAAATTACCTTCAACCGGATCGACCAAAATCGGTTCCACTTGTCCACGTAAACGAATACTACGCGCCAAAGTACGGCTGTCAGCACCTACAATAGGCTTTTCACCGGCAGGATAAACTTCCAGTAATAATAATTGATCGACTTGAGAAAGCACTTCAATAAAGTCATCAAAACAATCGCGGGTACGAGAATAACGGTGTGGCTGGAATAACATAACCAAACGACGATCCGGATGGCTCTGGCGAGCAGCTTTAATAGTCGCTTCTACTTCTTTCGGATGGTGCCCATAGTCATCAACTAGCTTAACGTTGCCATCAGCAAGTTCGAATTCGCCTTGTACTTGGAAGCGACGACCAACACCACTAAATCCTGCTAAAGCACGGCTAATTGCATCATCAGAAACACCTTCGTCAGTCGCAACACCAATAGCAGCTAGAGCATTTAAGATGTTATGCATACCCGGTTGGTTGATGGTTAAACGTAGCGGCTCACGACCTTTACGCAACACCGTGAAGTGTGAACGCATGCCATCTTGTTCAACATCAATTGCGCGAATGTCGTTATCTTCATTAAAACCATAAGTAATAACTGGACGGCCTACACGCGGCATGATTTCACGAATGTTGGCGTCATCACCACAAACTACAGCCAAACCATAAAATGGTAAGTTATGAAGGAACTGTACAAACGTATCTTTTAATTTATCAAAGCTACCTTCATAGGTATCCATATGGTCAGCATCAATGTTCGTTACAATGGCTGCCATAGGTTGCAAATAAAGGAAAGACGCATCTGACTCATCAGCTTCAGCCACGATGAAACGACTTTCGCCCAGTGCAGCATTTACGCCTGTACTGTTAAGTAAACCACCAATGACATAGGTTGGATCAAGGTTTTCTTCAGCCAACATGGTGGTTAAAAGACTTGTAGTAGTGGTTTTACCATGCGTACCAGCTACAGCAATACCATGACGGTAACGCATAAGCTCACCTAGCATCTCTGCACGGCGTACAATTGGAGTACGTTGCTCAATCGCTGCTTTAATTTCTGGATTTTCTGGATCAATCGCTGTAGAAACTACAAGCACATTGGCATTTTTAATATTTTCCGCTTGATGGCCAATATAAACCTTGATGCCATTTTGCTCTAATTGTTCTGTAGTTTTAGATGCTTTAATGTCTGAACCAGAAATTTTATAACCTTGGTTACCCAATACCTCTGCAATGCCACACATCCCAGCACCACCGATCCCCACAAAATGAATGTGTTTGATACGGCGCATTTCAGGCACTTTAATCAGTTTTTTTGCTTGGTTCGCAGCTGTTGATGGAGACATAGTAAATCCGATTACATTTTTTGGATAAGATCAACCACATGCTGAGTCGCATTTGGTTGGGCATGTTGACGCGCTTTCACTGCCATTTCTGTAAGTAATTGGCGGTTCATCAGCGAAGTGAACAATTCATTTAAAACATCTGGTGTCATAGTCGATTGCTGGCAAATTTTTGCAGCACCGATATCAGCCAGAAATTTGGCATTTGCAGTTTGATGGTCATCAACGGCTATAGGAAGTGGTACAAAAACTGCTGCAACGCCTGCTGTTGCAACTTCCGTCACCGTTAATGCTCCAGCTCGGCAAATAATTAAATCAGCTTCACTATAAGCCTTTGCCATATCTTCAATAAACGGCAAAACTTGCACCTTTAAGTTGGCTGGTGCATCTGCATAAAGTGCTTGAGTTGCTTCAACTTGCTGTTGACCACTTTGATGAAAAATATTGAGTGGAACTTGTATTTTTTTTAGCGCTGGCGGTAAATGTTCATTAAGCGCTTTTGCACCTAAAGAACCGCCGACAATTAAAATATTTAAAGGTTGTCCCGCTTGCTCACGTGCATCGTAACGCCACTTAGAGCTTAAAATATCGGTGATTTCACGACGCACCGGATTTCCAGTTGTGACAACTTTATCACTAACAGGAAAAGTATTTGGAAATGCTTCGCACACGACTTTAGCAACGCGCGCTAACTGTGCATTGGTAAAACCAGCAACTGCATTTTGCTCGTGAATAAGTACCGGAATACCTAACAATCGTGCTGCTAAACCACCAGGCCCCGCAACATAACCACCAAATCCAGCCACAGCATCAACTTTAAGCTGTTTCATATAGCGCATTGCGCTTAAAGTCGCTTTTAAAATTTTAAAAGGCGCAGCAAGTTTACGGATCACACCGTTCCCACGAACACCTTGAATATCAATTTGATAAATCGGAATATTTTGATCTTTTAATAACCGATTTTCCATACCTGTTGGCGTGGCTAACCATGAAACCTGACAACCTTGTTGTTGAAGTTGTTTGGCTACGGCGAGGGCTGGAAAAACATGTCCACCTGTACCGGCAGCCATCATCATGACATGTTTGGGTTTGCTTTGCTGTGAATCGGTCACGGTCTAATTCTTCAACTCAAAAAACAATGGAAATTGTCATCTATTTTTGTAGCCGTTTATTTTAATCCTAAAGCTTCATTAACGAAAAGCTAATTTCACTCGTTTATAACAGAAAGATGTGCTTTTTTGAAAATATGCCTACAAAGCACTAGCGTATTTCATATTGTGATTTTATTAATTCATATATTTTCAGGTGATTTCCCATAAATACTGCTGAAAATCACCTGAAATAAATAATTAAGCCGTACGACCAGCTTCTAATACATCAAATAGATCATCGGCAATTGATGTACCAAATTGAGCATCAATTTCACGAATACATGTTGGGCTGGTGACATTAATTTCAGTGACATAATTGCCAATTACATCTAAACCAACAAAAATCAAACCTTTTTCGCGCAAGAAAGGACCAATTTTAGCTGCGATCAGCTTATCATTTTCAGTAAGCGGACGCGCTTGACCTAAGCCACCTGCCGCTAAGTTACCGCGCACTTCACCATTTTGTGGAATACGAGCTAGGCAATAAGGAATAGGCTCGCCATTTACCATCAAAATACGCTTATCCCCTTCTACAATCTCAGGAATATAACGTTGAGCCATAATTGGACGAGTACCTAATTCTGTCAGCATTTCCAACGTTGAACCAATGTTTACACCATCTTGATATAAGCGGAAAATTCCTGTACCGCCCATACCATCAAGTGGTTTCACAATGACATCGCCATGTTCTTTAAGAAATTCACGAATTAAACTTTGTTGCGATGTTACAAGTGTAGGTACTTGCAGCTCTGGGAATTGCGTTGCAAATAGCTTTTCATTGCAATCACGCAATGACTGAGGCTTATTGATAATCCATGAACCTTCGCGTTCAGCTTGCTCAAGCACGTAAGTTGTATAGACAAAATTCATATCAAACGGTGGATCTTTACGCATCAATACCACATCGTAAGCCGCGATAGATTCTTTTTTCTTTTCACCCAACTCGTAATAATGATTGTAATCTTCAAATACTTTTAATGGCGAGATTAGACCGTAAGCCTTACCTTGATCGATATATAAATCTTGTTGTAATGCATAACCCAATTCATGTCCACGACGGCTCGCCGCCCACAACATTGCCATGGTTGAATCCTTTTTAAGATTTACGGTTTCAATCGGATCCATGACGACAAGTACACGCATGCTCAAGCTCTTCATAAAATTTAAATTAGCATGAGTATAGCTGAGATTTTTCACTCGTTTTTCTTAATTTCAGTAAATCGTTATCTGTTATTCCTTTAGCTTAGACTAATCCGAATCCTGTTCTTTCAGTTTTGTTTTTAAATTTAAATCCCAGCTGATGTAACAACTAGCCGCCCAAGCTTTGTTTGACTAACTGCTCAACTATTTTAATATCAGCATATACACATTAGATAAAACAGAACTAGCAATTTCAGCGAACTAATTCATCACAATATATAACTCATAACCATATATAAAATGGATAGTGCCAATTGATACATATTGATCAAATAAATCACGCCTTGATAACAAGGTAAGCTTTTAAACAAATGACTTTATATTGTTTTAACTATAAGAAAAATACTTTGAAATTATTAAATTGAGAATACTCATACCAAATAGTAATAAAGGTAATGTCTGAAACACTCAGTTGAACCATTCCCACTCTTAAAAAGTGATAGTTTGGTATGACAACTCTACTGATGACTCTAACCACTATATTTTCAAGTCAACTTCTTATCCACGATTCGGATAATTTAAAAATGCATTATCTATTAAGCTAAATTTAAAAATACATAGTGGCTTTTCATTTTATATAAAATAACTAATAAAAAAATACTTTTATTAATTAAACTTATTATTTATATAAAAATCACTATCTCATGGCATTATTAAAATTAATTTAAAAGGTGTTTAGAATAAATTAAATAAAACAACTCCCCCTTAAATTAATCTTATTATTTTAATAAAAAATATAAAAAAATTAATTTTAATGTTTACTATTTCAAATTCTTTAATATATATTGTGGTCTCAACCCTATATTACAGAGGATTTAAAAATGCGTATTGATGATTGTTTAGTAAACCTAGAACAAAATGTGTGTGATGGAAATGGTCAGTTAGCACTGATATGGTGGTTTATCTAATTTTTAGTTAGATAAAGAATTAGGGGTAATTAGAGTTTTTAATTCTATTACCCCTAATTACTTATTATAAATTCTTTCCAATTTAAAAATTAATATTATCAAATAAGCTTAAAATGAATAAACAGTTTAATTTTAATGAAGTTTTTAATGACATAGAATCTGTTTTTAGTAAAAATTCTATTAATCTAGATACATTCAATATATATTTATCACCCAAAGTTTATCAAACCATAGGTGAGTATTTATTAGAATTATTAGAAAGAAAACACGATTTTGTTCCTTCATTTAACCCGGCAATATCATCTCGCACAACATTACTTCAAACACAATCAATTCATTTAGAATTAGAAATTTTACCTGCAAATATTCCACCGAGGAATTTCATATCCTCTAACGGCAGCAAACAAGCTATTGGCGTATTGATCGGTAGTGCTAAAATACAAAGATTTTCAAAAAAAAATGATAAAAAAGAAATAATCGAAATTTCAGAAGAAATCATATCTAGTGGACAATCCACTTTAATAGATCATGAACTGGTGGTCGTAGAAAATAATTCTACAGTCTCAACTTATCTTTTATATTTAACTGATAATACAAATGTGACTAATGAATCAATAAGAGAAGTTTATTCTATAAATACTGGAAAATTTAGCCATATAGTATCAAATAGTCTTGCATCATCACGTTTAGAACTTATGTTGTTTACTATGGGACATATGAATTATAAAGATTGTTCAGATGTAGCAGAACATTTAGCTTTTAATCATAATGATTACTTTATTAGATGGGAAGCTACAAGAACTTTCTGTAAAGTAAACCCTGATCAAGCAGAAATATTCCTTTCAAGAGTTTTAGCAGAAGAACAACATCCTCATGTTATTAATGCTATTAATCAAAGTTTATTTTTAATCCAAAATAGGAATAAATAAAATGAATAAAGATAAAATCTCTTTAGATGAATTTATTGATTATATTAAAAAAAATATAGACTTAGATGATCTAAATTCCATTAACTCTGCTGCTCCAATGTTGATAAAATTAAGTAACGATAAAGACTTATTACCTAAAGCTGTATGTGAAGAATTAAGGTACTCAAATAAACCTTTTCAAGAAAATAATCCTTATCAAGCTAGTGGTTATGTTCTTTATAAAGATGAAGATTTTGTAATAAGGGCAGTTTGCTGGATTTCAGATAAAGAAAGAAAATTTGTAAATGTAGATGTTGATCGAGGTCTACTAATTTATTCTATAGCACATGATCATGATTTCAGTTTCTTAACAGTTGGTCATTATGGCTCAGGTTACTATACAGAAACTTATGAATATGATTATGATTCAGTTATAGGTAAAACTGGAGAAAGTATTGAAATGAAAAAGATCTCTTTCAATCAATTAAAACCAGGCCAAACCTATCTCTTCCGTGCAGGTAAAGAAATACATCAGCAACGCTCTCCAGATGATTTTTCTATTAGCCTAAATTTGATTGTGCGAAAACGAGGTCAACAGCGATTTAATGACCAATATGCTTTTGATTTAACCAATAAGAAAATCATAAGACCTTTGGAAAACGACACATTCAAAAGAGCCCAAACTGTACATCTTATAGCTGATTTACTCGGTTCTAAATGCTTAGACAGTTTTTGGAAATTAAAAGATTCCCATAGTTGTAGAAGAACACGTATTGAAATAATGAAGGAACTAACTAAATTTAACCCGACTTTACGTAATGAAATTTGGGAAAATGCAAAGCTAAGTTCTGATACCATACTTTCTAATGCAGCGTTCGAAGCTCTAAAATAATATCTTTATTAGTCAAATGAATTTACTGACTGCCAAAATTATTTTGATATTTAAAAATATCAACTATTTTGATAGCAAATAAGGAAACTTTATTCCAATCTGTAAACTCAAATGTCTTAGATAAATTTGTAGGTCCATTGGTTAGATACATTATAAATTTTATCATGTATCTATCAATAATATTATATTTAGGATAATTAATAGCTCCTGAAAAAACACCAACAATATCAGGTTTCCAATTTGTCTTTTCTTTAAATTTTTTAAAATAATTATCTAATTCTGGTATATCTCTACCTTTTTTTCTAGCTGTTGCACTGACTGAAAAGAAACCATTATTTATTGATTCTAACTCTTGCAAGTTATTTTCAATAAATTTATAAAGAGATTGACTATAGTTTCCATAACGAATACTAGCACCTATAAGAATGAAATCATATTTAATATCTATTTTAGAGTAATCATCTATAGAAAAAACAGAAATTTTAAAACCATAACTAAGCAATATATCTTTTATATAGTTGCTTATTTTTAATGTTTGACCATCTGTAGTGGAAAACAATATAAGAATATTTTTCATTTACAATACAATCCTTCAATATATTAATAAATTAAAATTGATTAATTCTATATAATATTTTAAAATTAATCCAATAACATTTACAACTAAAACTATTTTTAGACATATGAAAAGCTACAAATATCTATATCATATATACGACTTTTTATTAGCGATTTATTTTTGTAAGATCAAAAATAAATTTGGATCGAATAAAAATAAATTACTATTCACAATTAACCCAAATACTTTTTCACCCAAGGATCCATAATTCAAATCATTGGATTATTTTTATGTACTAATTGATATTCACATAAAGTCTCTATTTTATTAGGTTGTTTCAAGTGATATTCATCTGATCAAAAAACTCAACAAAATCCATGCTCTTTCAGTTTTCTTTTTAAACCTTGACTGATACAACAACTATCCACTAATACTTTGTTTATAAAAATTTGACTCATTTCTCAATCGCTCTAATATAGGAAATGTATAATTTAAAGCCATAAAACCATCTCAATGAGCTTTTATCAAGAAATACAATATGGGCTATTGATTTCAAGGTAAACTTTTAAATAAACGAATTTGTTATTATTTTAACTGTGAGAAAAATGTTTTGAAATTATTAAATTCGAAACACTTTTATAAAATAGCAATAAAGCTAATTTGTGAAACACTCAGTTGAACTATTTTCATTCTTAAAAGATGTCAATTTGGTGTGGTAACTCTACTGATGACTCCAGCGCTTATATTTTTTAATTCAATTCCTTATTCGCGATTAGACTAAGGTAAATTCAGTTAAACTATGACCATAAAATATTATTTTTAAAGGCTAAAGATGAAACTTTATCGCTATTTAACTGGCCCTGATGACTCTGCTTTTTGTGCACGAGTAACTAAAGCACTGAATCACGGCTGGGAATTATATGAAGCACCCAGCATGACCTTTAATGGCACGCATGTGATTGTTGGACAAGCAATTTGCAAAACGATTGACGAGAATTATGATCCAGAAATGGATATTTTAGATATTCTCAAAAATAATACTTAACTCAAATATTTCCTTTCATCTCTAAAAACATCTTCTTAATCTAAATTAATAACTCAAGCTAACCAATACTCCCCCTTGTTAGCTTGAGCAATCGCTACATCCTTTCAAAAATAAAGACTTAAAAAAGCAATCTCATAAATTTTAAAGACAATAGTTCTTTTATTCTAAACAAAGAAATGATTATAATTATCATTTGTACTTTTATTTTTGTTAACTGATTTTATCTTTATGTTAAGAATTTCTATATCATCTCCCCAAATTAAGCGTCTTTTCCCGCTCAGCTTACTCAGTTTAATGATCTTGAATATCCAAGCTGTATACGCTGAAGACTCTAGTAACTCATCCTCGAAAGCTGCAGCGACCATGCCCACCATAAAAATTGAGGCTATGAGTGAGTTAGACCCAATTAAAAGCTATATCGACTATGACAAAGCCAATGTCACACGTAATGGCTTAGATAAAAAAGATATCCCTCAAACCGTTGATACCATTGATGTTCAGAAATATAAAGTCTATGGCTCAAATGATTTAAGCGTTATGCTGCAAGGTACCCCAGGGGTATCTACCAATTACGATATGCGTGGTGATGGCATTACCATTCGTGGTTTTGGTGCTGATACAGGAGATATTTACCGTGATGGCATACGTGAAAGTGGGCAAGTACGCCGTAGTACTGCCAATATTGAGCGTATTGAAATTTTAAAAGGCCCCGCTTCTGTTTTATATGGCCGTAGTGCTGGTGGCGGGGTTGTGAATATGGTGAGTAAATTCGCCAATTTCGATTCTAAAAGTTCAGTTGGTGCGTACGCAGGTTCATACGATAACTATGGAACCACTGCCGACATCAACCAAGTCATTAATGACAATTTAGCAGTACGCCTTACGGGAGAATATGGTGAGTCAGGGAGCTTCCGCTCTGGTATTGAAAATAAAATTGAGATGTTTTCACCAAGTTTTACTTATAAAAATGACGATGGAACGCTTACTTGGACCACACAATATACGTATGACAAATTAGGCCGTGTACCCGACCGCGGACCATCACATGACATTCTGCCTACGGGAACCTCTATCAAAACAGGATTTGCGCAAGACGGCGATTATGTTGATGATATTTTGCAAGTTGTGCGTACTGACGTAAATTACCAATATGCGCCTGATTGGAACTTTCACTGGGCAGCGAGTTACAGACAAGCAGAACAGAACTTTGACCATTTTTACTTTGGAACTTATTGTGGGTTAGATGGAAAAAACTCAAAGAATGAGTCTTGTACTAAAAAAGGTTACATCGACCAAATTTACTACTGGCAACAAACCAGCAATAAGACCACCACCAATACATTTGATATTAAGGGCAAGTTCAAAACAGGTTCGCTTGAACATCAAATCATGATGGGTACAGACTGGACTTATGAACAGCGAGAGCCACGTCTAGCCAATAAAACTCAAAATGGGTCAGCCATTTATGGTTACGTTAATCCATTCACGGGCGAACGTGAATATAGTCGTGGCAATGGCCCATTAGAAATTAGACAGCACAACTATAATGAAGGCACAACTTATGGCGTATTTATTCAGGATTTAATTGGTCTAAATGACCAACTTAAACTGATGATGGGTGTCCGCTACGATTACTTCGACTTTTCAACCACCAACACATTAACTAATGAACACCGTAATGTAAAAAATGGCAGCTTTAGCCCGAATGTTGGCTTGGTATGGCAACCGCTTCCTGAACATAGCTTTTATACATCTTACTCTAAGAGCTTTGCACCGTTTGGTGGACAAATGGGTGTTAACCAAGTTACTGGAATCACCGATGTCACAAAAATGGATAAAGAGCCTCAATATAACGAGCAATATGAAGTTGGGGTAAAAAGCGAATGGTTAGATAGTCGTTTAAATACTCAATTTTCTGTCTTTGATATTCGTAAGAATAATATTCGCTATAAACCAAAGCCTAATGAACAACCAGAGGTATGGGCAACTGCTGGTCAACATCAATCTCGTGGTCTCGAATTTAGCTTTATTGGCCGCGTACTTGATAATGTCTTTGTTCGAGGTGGTTATGGCTACACAGATGCAAAAGTAAAAGAAGACAAACAAAAGCCTGAACAAGAAGGTAACTATTTAGCAAATACATCTAAGAACACTGGTAATTTATTTGTTCGTTATTTACCAACTGAACAGTGGTATACCGAGGTGGGCGTGACCTATGTCGGGTCTTATTATCCAAATATTAATAATCAGGTAAAAATGGAAGGCTTCAATCGTGTCGATGCAGCAATTGGCTATAGTGCAGACCCTTGGAATGTCACACTTGCAGTAAATAACCTAACCAATAAAGAATACTGGCGCTCAGACAGCATGCCAGGCACACCACGTAATGTGTTATTGCGTTTGAATTATCAGTTTTAAATAGAAATATATAAAAGGCATACTCTTATTGAGGTATGCCTTTTTCTCTTTAGATACCGTATTTTTCGCGATAAGCTTGCATATTTGCTAGCGCTTCTTTTTCGCCTTTGGTGATGACTGAATAAGATCAACAAAACAAGTTAGGTATGAGCTTGGAGTATAAGAAGTGTGATATAAAAGATTTCGAATAGATCACAAAAAATAGTAAATTAAAGGATTTTTTAAAAAACTATATTTTACTAACTTAATGCTATCTTTTAATTTTAAATCATATTCTTATTTTGATTTTGATTTTGATTTTGATTTTGATTTTGATTTACAATTATGCGGTTAATTTTGAGAAAATCTTATGGCTAAGATTACTGAGAAAAGTTTAAAAATATTATGGGGTACATCTGGAAATCGTTGTGCATTTCCGGACTGTGATATTGAAATTACAGCTATTCCTCAACAAGGTTCTGGATATACATTAGGTGAAATGGCGCATATTAAAGGGGATAAACCAGACTCTTGTCGATATGATTCAAGTCAAACAGATTTAGAAAGACATAGTCATAATAATTTAATTTTATTGTGCCCAACACATCATACCATTATAGATAAACCTGAAAATTTAATTATTTACACAGTTGATGTTCTCATGGAAATGAAAGAGAACCATGTACAACATATTAAAGATAAATTGAAAGTAGATCCAATAAGCAGTTTAGAGGATTTAAAGCAAAAGATTAGTACTTATTTGACAGATAACCATACTTATTGGAGTAATTATGGTCCTATCTCTGAAAGAGCTAAGCGTCATCCACATAGCATTAGTTTATACAATTTATGGTTACAAATTCGGTTAGAGAAAATTGTTCCTAATAACAGGGCTATATTTCAATTGCTCAAAGTTAATAGAAGCCTTTTTGCTAATGAGCATCAACTAATTATCAGTAATTTCATGACTCATGTAGAAAGTTATGAAAGTTGGGTTCTTAGTGATGATACTTACGAATCTGTATTACCTTTCCCAGAAACTTTTCAACAGTTAATTTTAGGATAACTATGCCAGCAGCAAATGAAGATTTTCCTTGGATGAGCTATTACAAAAATTATAATAGTTTTTTAAGCAAAATCAGAAACCATGATCAAGTAGTAACTGTAGAAGTAATTGATGCTCCTAATGGTTTATTTAATATCGTGCAAGAAAATCGAACTTTAAGAGTTTTTATATGTGAATGTTACTCTTTCGGTGTAGCTGAATATGAAGAAGCTATAGAGTTTTTCGAAACTCTTGATGCAATTATTATTAATTCTAATTGGTGTAAGTATACCCCTGAAGTAAAACAACATTGTAAAGAACATAGGGTAGGTATATTTAATATATCAGAGTTCTTTGGTGCTATTAACCTTACTAATTTTTGGAATTATATACCTCCAGATGAAAGATCATGAGCATACAGAAATATTAAAGATATATGGATTTGGCTCCTTTTTTAAAGGAGCTGAAACATTTAATGATATAGATTTTTTAATCATTCATCAGTCAATTTCGAAAGCTTCATGTAAAGCTGCTATAGATTGCAAAAGAATGATATTAAAAGAAATTAAGAATTCCCATATTTCTATTTTGTCTACTAAAGAAGAATGTTCTATTCAATTTATTGAAAAAAGTAATGCACTTTTTTTATGTGAATTATTTGCTAGTCGTAT
The DNA here is from genome assembly GCF_001423205.1 of Acinetobacter sp. Leaf130. Lineage (NCBI taxonomy): Bacteria > Pseudomonadati > Pseudomonadota > Gammaproteobacteria > Moraxellales > Moraxellaceae > Acinetobacter > Acinetobacter sp. Leaf130. The sequence goes on along the minus strand of NZ_LMOE01000005.1, from coordinate 132,241 downwards.
GGAACGTGATTTAAGCAACTTATTGGATAAAATAATAAAGAATATTAGGGCTCTATAAAGTTAAGTTTCTCTACAATTAACAAAATGCAGCTTATGCTAAATACTTAAAATATTCCTATTTGTATCAATATCTTAACCTAAATCACTCTAGGTTTCCGCACTCTGGAACGGTTTTTTATGATTTTTCACGCCCCACGACTATCATTTAACCAATACCATTAGATCAACTCAATAATTTAATTAAATTATAAAAAAAGGAAGCAGAAGCTTCCTTTTTTTATACCTAATCCTTAAATACCGTATTTTTCACGATACGCTTGCATATTTGCTAGCGCTTCTTTCTCGCCTTTGCCTTCTAAATAATCCATTAAATCTTTCATGGTAATGAGTGCGTGAACAGGAATTTCTAATTCTTTTTGAACTTCTTGAATTGCAGAAAGTTCACCTTGACCACGTTCTTGACGATCTAGCGCAACTAAAACACCCGCAATAGTTGCGCCAGCGTTTTTCAAAATCGTTACAACTTCACGAATCGCTGTACCTGCGGTAATCACGTCATCAATAATCCAGACTTTTTTACCTTCAACCGCAGCACCAACTAAAACACCGCCTTCACCATGATCTTTCGCTTCTTTACGGTTAAAGCCCCATGGCACACTTTTGTTATGTACTTGCGACAAGGCAACAGCAGTCGCTGCTACAAACGGAATGCCTTTGTAAGCTGGTCCAAAAATAACATCAACATTTTGGCATTGTGTTAATTTATCGGCATAGCCTTGTGCTAAAAGAGATAAAGCTTCACCATCGTTGAGTAGGCCTGCATTAAAAAAATAAGGACTCACGCGTCCAGATTTTAAAGTAAACTCACCAAATTTAAGCACACCGCGTGATAATGCGAGTTCGATAAATGCTTGCGGGTTAAATGACACAGGCGTTGTCATGAGGTGCTCCAAATTCACAATTGAGGTTAAATTTTCGCATGATACCAAAGGATCAGTATCCAAGTGATGTAAAAATTCTTCGAGTCGTTTCCATTAACGTAAATGGCTTGCGTTCTTCGGTGACGAAAGGCTTACTTGAATGGTTAGAACAATCAGATGCCGATGTCGTATGCATGCAGGAAAGCCGCATTACCCATGAACAATGGACTGAAAAATTTAGACCCGAAGGATGGCATACCCATCTCTTTCCAGCAGAGCGTGCAGGTTACGCAGGAACTGCCATATATAGCCGCTTACCCTTTGTCTCTGTTAAAGATGGTTTAGGGTTTGAGTTGGCTGACAGTCAAGGTCGCTTTATTTCTGCTGAATTCGATTTAGGTTTGTCACATCCGGTACATATTGCGTCATTATACTTACCTTCGGGCTCAAGTGGTGAAGAAGCGCAAGCACGTAAAGATTTATTTTTAAGTGAATACGCGAAAATATTGAAGCAATGGCGTGATGAAAATAAGTCAGTCATCATTTGTGGTGACTACAACATTGTTCATAAACGCATTGATATTAAAAACTGGTCAGGTAATCAAAAATCATCTGGCTGTTTACCGCATGAACGTGCTTGGCTTGACCATATTTACGATGAGCTTGGTTATGTTGATACCTTCCGTGTAGTTCGCACAGAAGCAGAACTTTATTCATGGTGGTCAAATCGCGGTCAAGCTCGTGCAAAAAATGTAGGATGGCGTATTGACTATCAAGCCTGCTCACCAGACTGGAAAGCACGCACAACCAATGCATGGGTCTTTAAAGATCAATGGTTTAGTGACCATGCACCCGTTATTATCGACTATAAAATTCAAGAATAAGTGAACAGTTGTTCACTTACCTTGTCGTTTTCGCTTACAGCATATGTCGTTTTTGAGTATTTTTCTTACACAGCTTTAACGGCATTATAGCCCCACGGCACAGGGAAGCAGTCAGGATGACGCAAAAGGATAGGACGCCGTAGGAAGATAAAATAAACTTATGATAAGTTTATTTGCAAGGATGTGACATTGGACGTTGAAATGAGACCCGCATGATCAGGATGATTAAATGCGGGTTTTCTCTTTTCAATCTCTTATTTTTTGCGCTAAGTTCTTTTAGTTTTAACTTTTTCTTATTAAGCTCATTATCGCTTTGTCTTATGACAATAACATGACATTTCTCTTTCGATTAATCATTAATTTTCATTTGTTTTAAAAGTATCTGTATAAAGTAGTGCTCAAATGCTTTTTGGGTTAGGCTGTGTGCTCTCTCTTTTTGACATGGTCCGATAAAATGTTAAAAATTTATGGAATCAAAAACTGTAATTCAATGAAAAAAGCATTTGATGCCTTACAAGCTAAAGGGCTTAACTATGATTTTCATGATTATAAAAAACAAGGGATCGATGCAGATACTCTAAAAATTTGGTTAAAAGAAATTGGGCAAGACACGGTTCTAAACAAAAAAGGAACCACTTGGCGCAAGCTATCAGAAGAAGAACAAACGCGTGCGTTAAGCAGTGAAGACAACCTTATTGAAGCACTTGTTGCTCAACCAAGTTTAATTAAAAGACCAGTTTTACAAACCTCCCAAGGTTTTATCGTCGGTTTTGATGAAACAACCTATCAAAATATCCAAGCATAAAAAAACGAGCCATTTGGCTCGTTTTTTTATTAAAACTTTTAGTTAGCGCGAATCCATGTTTGGTTACGACCAAGTGCAGAAACACCGATATAGCCACGCAATTTAAGCTTCTTACCACCATCTGTTAACTCACCTTTCAATTTGTAAGTTTTGCCAGATTTAGGATCTAAAATCGTACCGTTTTCATAACTGTTGCCACCTACATTTTTTAAATTATGTACAATGGTGACACCTTTAAGTGGTTTGTTTTTGTACGGACCTTCACATTTTGTACAAGCGTTTTCTTCGCCCGGTGTCAAAATGTTTTGAATGGTTGCAGTTAAGGTTCCATCCTTCTGTTCCGTAAATTTAACTACGGCTTTTGGCTTATTGGTCTGATCATCAATTGTTTTCCATACCGTTCCATTGAGTGTATCAGCCGCATTGGCAAATGCAGCCATACCAATGAGTCCTAAAGCTAAAGCAATCTTTTTCATTTTTGTAATATCCTTGGGTCTTTCAAGATTTTAGTATTCAGAAGTCGCAAAGATATTGCAATTTTTGAATGTGACTGTTTCGTGTAACCTTGTAATCTTGCAAAATAAAATTTACAAGAAAACAAGAAACTAGCATAAAAATGGATGCTCTATGAATATATCAAATGTTTGGAAATATTACTTTACAGAAACTTTTCTTAAAACAACAATTCGCAAGCCAAGTCAGCTAAATTTACCGCCTACTGCCTTACGTCCTGTTTTAGACCAAATGTGTCGTGCTTTTCCACGACAAAAAAATGTCTCTGTTCGCCCAATTCGGCTGGCAGGCATTAAAGGTGAAGAAATCAAACCGCAAGATCATGCTACTCAACTGATTTTTCATATTCACGGCGGTGCTTTTTTTCTTGGCAGTATCAAAACACACCATGCTTTTATGACAGATTTGGCTGCTCGCACCCAAATGCAAGTTATTCATGTGGATTATCCGCTTGCACCAGAACATCCTTACCCTGAGGCAACCGAAGCTCTATATGACATCTATCAATCTTTAGTCGTACAAGGTGTTCAGCCAAAAGATATTATTTTATCGGGTGATTCGTGCGGAGCCAATTTAGCATTAGCACTTTGTTTACGCTTAAAAGAACAACCTGAGCTCATGCCGAGTGGCCTGATTTTATTGTCGCCTTTTTTAGATTTAACGCTGACAAGCGAATCATTAAGATTTAACCAGAAACATGATGCCCTGCTTTCGCTTGAAGCCCTGCAAACAGGGATCCAGCATTATATTGGCAATCAGATTGCAGCCGATGACCCAAGTGTTTCGCCTATTTTCGATGACTTGCATGGCCTACCGCCGACTTTGGTTCAAGTAGGTTCTAAAGAAATATTATTAGACGATGCCAAGCGTTTTAGAGAAAAAGCCGAAGATGCAGGTGTTAAAGTTCAATTCAAACTTTATACAGGTATGTGGCATAACTTCCAGATGTTTAATGCATGGTTTGATGAGGCAAAACAAGCATTGGCAGATATTGCTGAATTTGCCCATGAACTCGATAAAACTTAATTTATCTATGAATGATGTGAACAGTGAATAAAACTTTTCACATTATTTTCTTTATAAAAAGTCATCATGTATAAATTGAAAATCATGTTATGTTTAAAAAATAAATTATTTAGATAATTCAATTTTAGGATGGTCCAACAAAGAGGCATCTATATTTAGGAGCCCTTACTTATTATGAAAAGTCGTTTAATCACTCATCCAATACATAGAACAAAACAGGTGATAATCGATTTCATCCACAATAATCACATCATTAACTGGACGCCATTACAAAAAAGCGCCCTCATGCTCACACTTGCCTGTGCAATGAATTTCAGTTGGATTTTATGGAAAGGCTATATTTTAATTACACCAAGTGTCTGGCAATGGGCACATTTACCTTTAGTTGAATCGCAAATCTGGTTAAATCTATTTACCTTATTCTTATTAGCTTCATTGATTATTCCCTGCTATCGCTACAAAAATCATGAGTGGGCACAAAAAATTATTCCGTTTATTAGCGTGCAATTCTTTGCACTCATGCTATGTCACGATGGATATTTAATTGGCAGTATTAGCCCTGCAACCATGGTGGGTTATGTCGGCACCATTGGTGTGGGTTTGGTGTTATTTGATAGAAAAATTGTTTATAGCGCCCTCGTGCCTGCGACCGTTATTTTAACCGTATGTACTTATTTGAGTATGAAAGGTACTTTGCCTTATGCGCCGTTATTTAATCTTATTGCTATGCAACGTGCTCAAACTAACCCCTTTTGGTTAGGAAGCATGGCATTTTTTATTATGCCCATTTTATTGGCTTGTTTTATTTTATTTGAAATATTACTCACCCAATGGCGTCAGCGCGAAACTTATATTCAACGCCTAAGCCAACTCGACCCATTAACCAACGTATTAAATAGACGTAGTTTAAATACGCATTTAGAGTCACTACACCAACAGCAATTTGATTATGCGGTTGTACTTCTGGATATTGATCACTTTAAAAAAATTAATGATATTTACGGGCATCATCAAGGCGATCAGGTTTTAATTGAAATTGCCCAATGCCTATCAAACAACGTGCGTAGTGAAGATATTATTGGTCGATTTGGTGGCGAGGAGTTTATTTTATTGCTCCCCCATACCGATATTATTCAAGCAGAAAAAATTGCTGAGCGCTGCCGCCATGCTTTAGAAGAACTGCTAGTTTTTAGCACTCAAAATAATCCCATTCATCTTAGCGCGAGTTTTGGAATAAGTTGTTCAGCATTTGCACAAGACCCTTATCTTGTTATTCGGCAGGCAGACCAAGCGCTTTATGCCGTAAAAGCCTCAGGACGTAATCAGGTACGTACATTTCATCAGACTGAGGCTGTTAATACGCTATGATTCTTTTAGTTTTGCCAAACTTGCGAGTTGCTGTAAAAGTTCTTGCTGGCTAAAGGCACCCGTTAAACGCAATGCACGAATTTCTTTTTGCTCTGGGCTTAAGAATAAATAGGTAGGTGGTCCTAAAATGTTCCATTGTTTTAGTAGAGCCTCATGTGACTGATCATAATGGCTCAAATCAAGCTTAATTAAATAATATGGCGCAAGAGCAGATTGAACCTCGGGTGCTTTTAAAATACGGTGTTCAATCGGTTGGCAGGCAACACACCAGTCTGCATAAACATCAACTACAATAGCCCGATCAGCTGGAGCAGCCGCTAAAATTTTCTGAAAATCTGCTGCTGTAGTTGCAATATGCCACTCGGCCATATGCTCGGAACTTTGCAAATTTCGATTATGAATATGTTGATACTGGTTATAGGCTACAAAGGGTGTAACGATTAGCAATAAAATCGCATAGAGCCATTGTAGCTGCCCTTTTTTCCAGAAAAACTGATAAACAGCATAAGCTATAAAAGCGAGTCCTAATACTAGACTAAGTACTTGCATACCCCAATCAGGCAATAAAGGACGAATAAAGTAAAGGCTTAAACCCAACATCAGGAAAGCAAAAATCACTTTAATCTGATGCATCCAGTCGCCAGCTTTAGGTAAAAATTTTGCACCTAATATGCTCGCGAGCAATAAGGGAATTCCCATTCCAAAACCTAGGCAGAATAAAAGCAAAGCCCCTTGCCATTGATTTTGTGTTTGAGAAATAAATAATAAAGTTCCAGCCAGAGGTGCAGTCATACAAGGACCCACCAAGAGCGCAGAAACTACCCCCATGACGCCAGCACCTACTAAAGTTCCACCTTGTTGCATGGACTGAATGCGATCAAGTCGGTTTAACCATGTTTGCGGCAAACGAAGCTCAAACAAGCCAAATAGATTCAGCGCAAATACAATAAACAGCAAACTAAAAGCAATTAAAGTAGCAGGCTGTTGTAGCCAGCGTTGGAAATTTAAGCCTGCTGAAGAAGCAATTAAACCTAAACCTGCATAAACCAATGCCATACTACACACAAAGGTAAGTGCAATCACCCAAGCTTTTAAGCCTTTATGCTCTCGAATAATCAACGAAGTTAAAATAGGAAGCATTGGTAAAGAGCATGGCGTAAATGCGAGCAGCATGCCTAAACCTAAAAATAATAAAATCCCATACCAAAGAGAGTGTTCGATCAGTTTAGCTGACCAAATCTGATCTTGTGCAATTTGTGGTGTAGTTGTATCAACAGCCGTTTGTGTACTCTGCTCTTTTTTTAAAGATTCTGAATCTGACGAGGCATCTGGTTGCATATTTGCTAAATCTAGTAATCGTTTTGGCGCTGTTCCTGCTTGGTTCTGCACACCAACTAAGCCATCTGCATCGGTTTGAAACTCAATGGTTTGCGGCGGGTAACAAATACGGTCTTTGGCGCAGCCCTGCCAAGTCACACTGTAGTGTTCTGAGGGCTTTGTCTTAATTTGAAAATTAACTTGATTGTAGTAAACCTGACTTTGTCCATAATTTTCATCATATTGAGCAACAGCTTTAGGTAACTTTAAAGCTAAAGGTTGAGTACCTTGTTGTACGGTAAATTTATGCTGATATAGATAGTAATTTGGCTGAATCTGCCAAGATAAACTTGCAGTATGCGGTTCAGAAGATTCAACCGAAAATGAAAAAGCTTGTTCGGGTGACAGTAGCTTATCTTGTGCAGAAACCAACTGGCTAAACACACATACAGCAACAGCTAGAAAATAAAGAATTCCCTGATGAATAAGCTTTTTCATTAACATAAATTTAAATTGCTTCGATTAGAACAAGAATGACACGCCTAAGCCACCGTTGTAGCTCTTGTCTTGACCATTTAAATCGACGCCTATGCTTGCATCAAGCTGGGTACGATTATTTACCGCATAAACTAGACCTGTACCTAGACCATATTCATAGTCTTGGCTTTCAGCTTTACGGTAAATGAACTCTGAATAACCTGAGAGTTTACCTGCGATTTTATAGTCAATGGTTGGTACTGCTGTCACTGCCCAATCACTATTTTGCACTTCATAGCGCATGGTAATTGAAGTACCTACTAAATCACTATATTGGTAAGCTACCGCAGAGGTAAGGCTATAAATGTCGTCATGTGCCGTAAATTCATCATTTCCGGTTGCAATGATCGCCTCAGCCAACACTGCCATAGACAATCTGTCATCTTTTAAATCAATCGCTTTTTTTAAACCGATGCTTACGTCACCAAAACCTGAATTGTCAGTTTTTTTACCCGCACGTTTGGTTTGAGTCCATGCTGGACCCTGCCATCCTAACTGTAATTCTAAGTCACGACCCAAACCTGTACGGAACAACATATCCTCATTTACAGTTACAGTCTTTTCTTTAACACCATCAACAGTCGACTCTGTATAAGTTGCGCTAGGTAAACCTTGCTCCCAAGCCAAATTCCCTACAGGGGTAATACCCGTCCCCATTCCTGCCCCTGGGCGGTCAAACGAGAACTCTGCGGCAAAAGTACTTCCTGCAGCAACAGTGGTGAGAGCAAAAGTTAAAATTTGTACTATTTTCATTTTAATATCCAATCAAGCAGTTAATTCTTTTGTCATTTTAGCCCCATGACGGCGCAATAATTCTAATGTTTCACGCTCTTCTTCAAGCGATTCTGACCAATCTATTTCATCAAATTCACAATCAAAGAACAACTGACTGATTGAAGATAAAATAGTGAGTCCTTCTTCATCACGTGAGTTTGGATCAACTTTTTCATCGAGTAAACGTTGAACAGCTGGAGCACATGCCGAGCTTGCAGCATCCCATAACGGACCGTAAAACTCTTCTGCATCCCAGAGATGTACATTGGCTTTAGCCTGAATCAAAGCTTCGAGAATCTCAAGGTAAACCTGTAACGCTTGTTGCTTTTCTTCTTTTGATAATGGTGTACCTGCTTCATAAGCTTCCGATACATTTTCCCACCATTTAAAAATTCCGTCACAGATAATTGATACAGGTGGCCCCTGTTCCGGATCAATAAAGTTCGGATCAAGTCCTTCAGCAAGTAATTTTTGCACTTGCGCGAGTTCTAATTCTTCTATGGCTTTAATTAAAGCTTGCTGCTGGGTGGTTAACATGACCATCTCTCAAAAATATATTAGGGCTATTATGCCTAATCTCTTCTCCAGATTTTAGAGGTTGATTGCATTGCATTGCAAACCTAATGTTGTGAATAGTTTTATTTTCATCAGATATAAAAAAAGCCCCGAAGGGCTTTTTACCGTTTTCAATTAAACTTCATCATCAATGAATTCTGGTTGCCCACCTCTCGGGTGTTCTTTTTTCTCAAAAGTATGTTCGAGGCTACGTTTTAATTTTTCAATTGCACCATGAATTGAAGCATCAATATTTCCTGCTTTATGGTGCACTGCAACTGGTTTCAAACCTGAAGGACGTGCTTCAATCATACAGTGGATATCTTTGTCACCACTTTTGTCCCCATTTTCATCACTAAAATGAACCGAGAAATGCGTAATACGTTCGCTATGACGTTGGAATTCTTGAGTAAGTTCTGCACGTACATAAGTAATTAAACGTTCGCTATTATGGATGTTTTTATCTGTGCGGATTTCTATATTCATAAATACCATCCTCTCTTTCTTACTGTGGATCTTTTCTATGCAAAACTTTTTTATGTTGGCATGTTTTAAGCATGCATGAACTGACTTCAATTGTACATTTTGATGGTGTAATGGTTTGTTATCTCCTGACTTAAACGTACTGCTTTTAATTTATTTTGAAGATCTTCATATCTTCAATATCAGTCCATCTATAAAAATATGCAAGCTGATTTTTTAAATATTTATGAAAAATTGAACAAAAGGAGAGCAATCGTGACCGAATCTTATCTATCTGGCGCCGAGCTCATTGAGCAAATTCAAAAGTCTCCTTATTCACGTGATTTAATCGGTTATCACGGACAGCCTCCACAGGTTAAATGGCCTAATAATGCCAAGGTTGCTGTGCAATTTGTGCTTAATTATGAAGAAGGTGGCGAAAAACATATTGAACACGGCGATGAGGGTTCGGAACAGTTTTTATCAGAGATTATTGGCGCTGCAAGCTACCCAGCTAAACACATGTCGATGGACTCTATGTACGAATATGGTTCACGTGCTGGATTTTGGCGCATTCATAGTGAATTCCAAAAGCGCAAGCTTCCAATGACCATTTTTGGAGTTGCAATGGCGCTTGCCCGCAACCCTTATATTGTAGAAGCCATTAAGCAAGCTGATTATGATGTAGTGTCTCATGGCTACCGCTGGCTTCACTATCAAGATACCGATGTTGAAGTAGAAAAACAGCACATGGAACAGGCCCTATCTGTTTTAGAAAACTTGTTTGAAAATAAAGTGATAGGTTGGTACACCGGACGTGACAGCCCCAATACTCGTCAGTTACTTGCAGAGTTCCCACAAATACAATATGACTCTGATTATTATGGTGATGACCTACCTTTTTGGACCACACTTACCGATGCTGTGGGTGCATCCCGACCCCATTTAATTATTCCTTATACTTTAGAATGTAACGATATGAAGTTCTGTTCACCAGGTGGATTTAATAATTCAGAACAGTTTTTTCAATATTTAAAAGATAGTTTTGATGTGCTGTACGCAGAAGGTGAAACTGCACCAAAAATGATGTCGATTGGAATGCATTGCCGTATTTTAGGGCATCCGGGTCGTTTTAAAGCCTTACAAAAATTTCTCGACTACATTCAAATGCACGATCGTGTCTGGGTATGTCGTCGACAGGATATTGCTGAACATTGGTATAAAAATCACATAACTGAATAATTGATTTTTAAATTTTTAAATTCTTAAACTGTTGATTAACAGCTATTGGCACTGTTATTGCTAAAACTCTATATCACGACAATGAGTTTAGGAATAACAGTGTTTTTAGCCGAGTTTAATCAAGCCCCACCCGAACAACTCAAGACTTTGTTAAAAAACTGTGTCCACATTCCAACATGGGCCGAAAAAATCATCTCAGAACGCCCCTATTCAACAAAAGCATCTCTTTTGGAATATGCAGAAAATTTAAGTCACATGTGGTCATGGCAAGAGATTCAAGCAGCATTAGCAACTCACCCAAAAATTGGTGAACGGCAGGCAAAAAAGCAACTCAATGCAAAAGAGCAACATTTTTCGAATCAAGAACAAGCCGGCATTTCTCTAGATGAGAAAACGCAGCAAGCTCTGCTACAAGGCAATCTCGATTATGAACAAAAGTTTGGCTTTATTTTTTTAATTAAAGCAGCAGGACTCAGTAGCGATGAGATTTTAAAAAAGCTATATGAACGTTTACAACATGACTTGGCTATAGAAAAAATAATTGTACATGAGCAACTCGCTGCGATTGCTCTATTACGTCTATCTCAGGAAATACAAGCATGATCAGCACTCATATTTTAGATACGAATTTAGGCAAACCAGCTGCACACGTAGAAGTGAAGTTGTTTCATGCAGAAACCCATGAGCTGATTGCGACCGCAACCACGAACCAAGATGGGCGTGTGAGTGATTTTGGAATAAAAGAGTTTGCAGAGGGTGCTTATCAGCTTGAGTTCGAAATCGCCTCTTATTTTTCATCACTAAAAGTCAAAACTTTTTTCCCGCGTGTTTGCATTCAATTTTTTATAGAAGACATTAATCAGCATTACCACATTCCCTTACTGATTAGCCCGTTTGCTTACTCCACTTATCGCGGTAGTTAACTCAAATATAACGAGGAGAAAAATATGAATCATCGGCAAAAGAATGCGATTTCTCCAGAGCATGAATATTTAGGAATATCCAAAAGTTTTGCTTACGGGTTACAGCACGTGCTTACCATGTATGGTGGCATTGTTGCACCGCCCCTTATTATTGGAACAGCGGCTGGATTAAGCTCAGCACAAGTCGGAATGTTAATCGCTGCTGCTCTATTTGTCGGTGGATTGGCAACACTCATACAAACAATCGGAACCAAATATCTAGGTGCAAAATTACCTTTAGTTCAGGGCGTGTCTTTTGCAGGTGTTGCAACCATGGTCGCAATTATCACCACGGGCGGTGGCTTACCTGCTGTATACGGTGCGGTCATTGCCGCATCTCTGATTGGTCTATGCCTTGCGCCTTATTTTTCTAAAATTATTCGTTTTTTCCCGCCTGTTGTAACGGGATGCGTCATCACAATTATTGGTTTATCTCTGTTACCCGTCGCAGTTCGCTGGATGATGGGTGGTAACAATAAAGCACCCGACTGGGGTAGCGTAGAAAATATCTCTTTGGCCTTACTGACCTTAGGCATTGTGATTGTTTTAAATATGTTGCCGCAAGCCAGTATTCGTCGCTTATCGATTTTATTGGCTATTGTTGCTGGTACTGCCCTCGCCTACTTCATGGGTTTTGGTGATTTTAGTCAGGTGAGCCCAGGCGCATGGCTGCAATTTCCACACTTATTTGCATTTGGCTTACCTACTTTCGAGTTAAACGCAATCTTGTCGATGTTGATTGTGACTTTAGTCATTATGACGGAAACCACAGCCGATATTATTGCTGTCGGAGACATTGTAGGAACTGAAGTAGATGCTAAACGTATCGCCAATGGTGTACGTGCGGATATGTTTTCAAGTGCTTTTGCGCCTATCTTTGGTTCGTTTATGCAAAGTGCTTTTGCCCAAAATGTTGGACTCGTTGCGATTACAGGCATAAAAAGCCGCTTCGTAGTAGCAGCAGGCGGTGTCATTCTGATTATTTTGGGTCTACTCCCTATTATGGGTCGTTTGATTGCAGCGATTCCAATGCCCGTACTTGGTGGTGCAGGTTTGGTCTTATTTGGATCGGTTGCAGCAAGTGGAATTCGCACTTTGGCAAAAATAGATTATAACGATCAGAAAAATTTAATTATTGTCGCGACCGCTTTATCGGCAGGTATGATTCCAATTATTAACCATGAATTTTATGCTCATTTCCCAATTTGGGTACAAACTTTGTTCCATTCGGGCATTAGTTCAACCTGTATCTTTGCTATCTTATTGAATTTATTATTTAATCATTTTCCTACATTTCGCAGCTCGCGTACCCCTCATTTAAGCCAAACAATAAATACCAGAAATACACATTAAAGATTTAGTTTTTAGCGCCCCACTTCGGTGGGCCTTTTTTTAACCGTTGATCAAATTTGGCTTCATTTTTGCTTAAGACACTGTATCCTTAGCGTGCTTTATTTGGGGGGAGATCATTTAAATGCAATTAAAGCAACTTGCGGCGACTTGTGCCTTGTTATCTGCAACTGCCATGGTTCAGGCAAAACCAATCTGGCAAGATTTTAGCGTGACTGGACTTTATGGTGAAAACTATGAAGTTGTAGATGACAAAGAAACGACTATTACTTTGGAGTATGCAGCGAAAGTTAAATATGCTGATGTGTTTTTCTTCATGGACCACATGCGTGGCGAAGACGATCATAAAAGTACATATTTTGAATTATCACCACGTTTAAGCTTAGGTGAAATATCAGGTAAAAAACTTGCATACGGCCCAGTAAAAGATGTGTTGATCAGTACCACTTGGGAAAGTAATACTCAAAGCGGCCAAAACTTCGATAACTTCCTTTATGGTTTTGCTGTCGACTTAAATATCCCATATTTCCAATATGCGAATTTAAACTTCTACCGTGCAAATAATGAGAACACTGACGACGATTATCAAATGACGTTCGTTTATGGTATTCCATTTAAACTCGCATCTGAAGATTTCTTGGTAGATGGTTTCCTTGACTGGTCAACTGCTGAAGGCGACCATGCCAGCGAGTTGAACTGGACAACTCAGTGGAAATGGAATGTGGGTAAACACATTTCTCCTGATACACGTCTATACCTAGGTATCGAGCATTCAGTGTGGAATAATAAATTTGGTATTAAAGGTGCCGACGAAAATAACGTTAGTGCACTGGTTAAATACCACTTCTAAAATTATGATTTAGAAGCTTGAAACAGCAAGGAGAAGTCCTTGCTGTTTTTGTTTTAATCGAGTGGATTACCCACAATATTGCTAATAATCCCCTGCATAATATGCCCACCTTGTTCACGGCGTAATTCTGCATACCAAGCGTGAGTAACGCTTTCATCTTTCATATGGGTCACATCACAACGTTTACGCGCACGAAGTACCAATTCATTGGCACGTTCATTACGTTTGTTTTGATAACGACGTAAAGCGTCTTCGACACCTAAAGTATTAATTTGCAAAGAACGCGCTAAATAAATCGCATCTTCCATGGCTTGGCAGCCACCTTGCCCAATATCAGGTGTGGTGCTGTGCGCAGCATCACCTAAAATCACCACGCGACCTTTATAGAACTGAGTGAACGGCTCAATATCATGTATTTCTACCCGATTGGTCTTTTGCGGGTCTAAACGTTCAATGAGCTGCTGTACTGGTAAACACCAATCAGCAAAATATTGTCTTAAAAGTTTTTTATATTCATCTCGATTATTTTCTAAACCTGCTGGTAAAGGCACATCTAAAAAGAAATAGAATTTCCCATCTGCAACCGGCATCAGAGAAGCACGCTTACCTTCGCCCACATAAGTTGTCCATTGCTGTGCTGGAGCTAAATCTTCAGATATTTCAACCAGACCATTCCAGTTCACATAACCCGCATAACGGCGCTGTACTTGCTGGCCCAACACATAGGCCCGTGTAAGAGAGTGAGTGCCATCTGCCCCAATCACTAAATCGGCCTGCGTTGAGCTACCATCAGCAAAATGAACCTCAACATAATCAGCGTTGTCTTCGAGGCTGACCATTTTTTTGCCTAAATAAATTTGATCTCGGCCAAACTCATCCATCAGCATGTTTTGTAAATCTGCACGTGCAACTGGATAAGGTCTTTGCCCTACTTCTTCAATTAATGGCGATAAACTGAATTGTGTCATCACGTCTCCAGTTAAACCATCCACGTAGGCCAAGTCGTCCATTTGTCCGCCAAGTTGGGCGATTTTCTCGGTTAATCCCAGATAGTTTAGACATTTCACACCATTCGACCACAGCGAAATGGCAGCACCCACAGGAAGAATCTTCTCTGTTTGCTCATAAATACGAACTTGATGACCAAATTTCTTTAATGCAATGCCAGTGGTTAGACCTCCCATTCCCGCACCAATAATCACCACATTCATAACACTCTCCTATAGATATTCACCTATAGGGTGCTTATGCTAAAAACATGCCATCGTTCAAAATTTATTTAGCTTTTCCACAAAACTGGCATGCACCATGCTTATATATTTAAGTATAAAACTCGTCTTAACATGCTCAGTGTTAGGGCAGTTTTAAATGAAAAATCATGTTTTTAACAAGAAATACGGATACTCCATTATGGCAACACTGCACGCTCCAGCTTTTGAACTTCCTGAAATTTTGAATACGAAAACCGATTTGGCAGATGCCCGAATTGGTGCACAAGTCATTGAGTGTTCAGATGATTTCTTTGCAGAAGCAAAGCGTATGCTGCAATTTGAAGCACCTGTTTTTGTTGAAGATAAATTCGATGACAACGGCAAATGGATGGACGGATGGGAAACGCGCCGTAAACGTCACGCAGGCTATGATTGGTGTATCGTGAAGTTAGGTGTAAGTGGAAAAATCACTGCACTTGATATTGATACCAGCTTTTTTACAGGAAATTATCCTGCATCTACATCATTAGAAGCTTGTTATGCACCAAATGGTGACCTTACAGGAGCAAAATGGGAGAGTGTTTTAGAAAATACTGAACTCGGCCCAAGTCAGCATCATATTTTTATGGTCAATAATGATGCACTTTTCACTCATATACGCCTCAATATTTTCCCAGATGGTGGTATTGCTCGTTTACGTGTCTATGGTGATGTTCATATTCAGGTGACTGATAGCGAGCAAACACTCGATTTATTAGCCCTCGAAAATGGTGGCCGCGTAGTTGCCTATAGCGATGCCCATTTTGGACATCCGCGCAATTTGATTAATCCCGGGCGTGGCGTCAACATGGGTGATGGATGGGAAACCAAACGCCGCCGAGCGCCGGGTTATGACTGGTGTATTCTTGCTCTGGGTAAAGGTGGGAAAATTGATAAGCTTGAAATTGATACAGCTCACTTTAAAGGTAATTTCCCTGCCCAAGTATCCATTCAGGCGGTTTATCTTGAAAATGCAACCGATGCACAACTGATTCCACAGAGTATGTTTTGGTCTTACTTGCTTGAAGCTCAACCTATGCAAATGGACCATATTCATGAATATGTGAATGAGATTTTACAGCATGAAAAAATCTCGCATATTCGTATCAACATGATTCCAGATGGCGGCATTAGCCGTGTACGTTTATGGGGGAAAATTGCCCAGTCATGATCATGAATAATGTCCAAATTCAGCCCTTAACCATTGAGAGCTTTCAGCCATTCGGAGAAGTCATTTGTTGTGACGGGCATGACTTTTTTCATATTAATGATGCACACACCGAGCGCTACCACGCGCTCGTTGAAACAGAAATTGAAGGTGAAGCAAAAGCAGGAATCAGTATTTTCCGTAATATTAAGACCAGCGTTTTACCTCTGGAAATTTCGATGCTAGAGCGTCATCCGAAAGGCTCTCAGGCATTTATTCCCTTACAACAGCAAAAGTTCTTAATTATTGTGGCACCTGCTTTGGATGAGAATACTCCCGATATTTCAAAATTATGTGCATTTGTTTCAAATGGAAAGCAAAGCATCAATTATCGGGCAGGTACATGGCATCATCCTTTGCTTACCTTTGAAGCACCGAGTGATTTTGCAGTAGTGGATCGAATTGGAAGCGGAGCGAATTGTGATGTTTTTCAATTTCCCCACGCTATAAAAATTACTGTCTAAAATAGACAGATCTGTCTATTTTAGTTTAATGGCAGCAATCGTTGTGGTGATTTCCAATAATCTAGGTTTACATAAAAACCCCGCCTATTAAGCGGGGATTTTTTAATTCTCTTTTAAACGGTGATATCGGCTAAGTTACCTTTCTGCTCAAGCCACTGCTTGCGGTCCGCTGAACGTTTTTTGGCAAGTAATTTATCGAGTAAACCTGCCGTAAAATGAGCATCATCAAGGTCGAGCTGCACTAAACGACGAGTATTTGGATCCATAGTCGTTTCACGTAGCTGAATCGCGTTCATCTCACCCAATCCTTTGAATCGGGTAATTTGCGGATTACGATTGCCTTTCACATTTTTCAAGATGACTTCGAGTTCATCATCATCTAAGGCGTAGAAGACATCTTTACCAATGTCGATACGGAACAATGGTGGCATCGCCACATACAAATGGCCTTCTTCCACCAGTGTCGGAAAGTGTTTAACGAATAGCGCACATAACAAAGTGGCAATATGTAAACCATCGGAGTCCGCATCGGCCAAAATACAAACTTTGCCATAACGAAGTTCGGATAAATCATCGCTACCTGGGTCTACCCCAATTGCGATCGCAATATCGTGAACCTCTTGAGAAGCCAAAACTTCATCTGAAGAAACTTCCCAAGTATTTAAGATTTTTCCACGAATTGGCATGATGGCCTGAAAGTTTTTATCGCGTGCTTGCTTGGCACTACCACCTGCCGAGTCACCCTCGACAATAAAGAGTTCACTGTCTTCGCGAGTTTGCCCCACACAGTCAGCCAATTTACCCGGTAAAGCAGGACCAGAAACAATCTTTTTACGCTCAACCTTTTTCGCGGCTTTTAAACGACGACCCGCTTTAGAAATCGCCATTTCTGCCAATTGCATGGCAATTTCAGCATGTTGGTTTAGCCAAAGTGAAAAAGCATCTTTGGCAATATTTAAAACAATATTAGATGCCTCTCGACTAGAAAGGCGCTCTTTGGTTTGACCTGAAAACTGTGGTTCTTGGAACTTGAGTGATAAAATATAGTTCACACCATCCCAAACATCTTCTGCGGATAGTTTGAGATTACGTGGCAACAAGTTACGTAGCTCACAGAACTCACGTAATGCTTCGGTTACACCTGAGCGTAAACCGTTCACATGAGTTCCGCCTTGTGCAGTTGGAATTAGGTTTACATAACTTTCTTGAACCTGCTCACCGCCTTCTACATTCCAACAAATTGCAAATTCACATGCCGCACGATCGGCTTGTCCACTACTCACAAAAGCTGGATTTGGCAAGATTTCACGGTCTTGCAATTCATCCATCAAATAATCGACAAGGCCATTTTCAAATTGCCATTCAATTTTTTCATCGTTAATTTGATCGATATAGATAATTTTTAAGCCTGCGGCTAAAACAGCTTTGGCTTTTAAATTATGTTTAAGGGCTTTTAAAGCGAATTTCGGACTATCAAAATATTTAGTTTCAGGCCAAAAATGTACTGTCGTACCTGTCGCACGTTTTGGTGCCTTACCCTCTAGCACGGCTAAAGGCGCAACAGGCTCCCCTTGCTCAAATGCCATTTGGTAGAGGTTGCCCTGACGTTGTACTTCGACCTCAACACGCGTTGATAAAGCGTTTACAACTGAAATTCCCACGCCGTGCAAACCACCAGAAAACTGGTAGTTCTCGGTACTGAATTTACCGCCAGCATGTAACTTGGTCAGAATGATTTCGATACCAGATTGGCCATATTCAGGGTGAATATCGACTGGCATACCACGGCCGTTATCTTCAACCGACAATGAACCATCTTTATAAACTGTGACACATATTTTGTCGGCATGACCCGCTAATGCTTCATCAACAGCATTATCAATAACTTCCTGAGCTAAATGGTTAGGTCGAGTCGTATCGGTATACATCCCTGGACGACGACGAACGGGGTCTAAACCGGAAAGGACTTCAAGCGATTGAGCCGTATATTGTGTCACGTTGTACGTTTTCCTTATTTGATGGTGTGCGCAAAGAATTCGATCACTAACGGTAATTTTTCTTCAAAATCTTCCATAGCATGATTGCCATGAGCATCCGTCAAAATCAATGAGGATGGCGTTGCAGCACTATAATAGCGTTGTGCTTGACGATAATCCAAAATTTCATCGCCTTGTTGCAACAAGACGAGTATTTTGTCGGCATTTTCAGGCTGTTTCAGTTCCAGTTGCTGCAACTGTCGTAGCTGAACATGATCAATCGACCATTGATCATTCACCACATAGGGCATGCTTTCAACCTGAAATAACTCATCAAACAACTTCCATGGTTGCATAGCAGGGTTAATCAGTACAGCCGGAATATTATATTTCGCGACAAAGTATGTCGCAAAAAAACCACCTAAACTGCTACCTACAAGTGCAACATCATCCAAACTTTCAATAAGCTCTGAAACTTGCTCAACCACCTGATCTGGAGATCTATTGAGGTTTGGCAAATGCACATTAATCCCTAATTCGCTACAATACTGCCTTAAGCTCAATCCTTTAATCGAAAGAGAGCTACTATTAAAACCATGGAGGTAGATAATATTCATATATTTCCCTCTAAATTGAGACTAATTTCACAATTTTGTTCTCAGTTTGTATAGAAAAGCACAATTGTTAGACAAGAAAAACCACTCAACTAACCATTCATCAGTATTTTAAAAAAATGTGTTATTTAAACTACTAAGATGGAAACGTTTACTGCCGTTGATAAAAAGTACAGCTTAAAACGTCGGTTATAACGTATATGGGGAAAAGATATGCCGAGCTTAACACCACTACATGAAACTTATTGTAAATGGGATCGTACGCCACCTAGTCAGGCAGACGTACTAGAAGGTTTAGCTCAACTGTTCAGCACCAGCTTAAATGGTGTACATGAATTAATACAAGTTATTAATATTGAAGTCTTAAAAAATGCTTTTGGTATTAGTACACAAAACGCTAAAAACTTTCAAAAACGACCATTTGTGCAAAAGGCATATCAATTTTCTTATGGCGCTTTACAAAAATATGGTCGTTATTTTTTAGCACCTGGTTTGCGTCGCATTATTGAAAAATATCCAACACTTCATGAAAAACCACTCACCCCAAGCCTACATTTTTTGGTGGGAATTTTGAATGGTGTTTTTGGGGATTACCTACTCAAGCAACATAGTCCTCTCGCCCTACCAATAGTGTTATACGATCACTACGGAGCTATACAGCAAGGTGAGCTTGCGGGCCGTATTGTAATTATGGTTCACGGTTTGTGTATGAATCATCTGACTTGGTCAAACGCCCATTACGGTGGAATTGGAGAGCGTCTATTAGCCCAGCGTGACCATAACACCATGCTGTATTTAAATTACAATACAGGTCGACGTATTTCAGCAAATGGACGCAGTTTCTCAAACTTATTAGAAGATCTCGTAAAAAATAATCCAAGAATTACCAGCATTGATGTGATTGGCCACAGTATGGGTGGACTGGTTTCTCGTAGTGCATTGTTCTACGGTAAACAAAATATGTACCAATGGATTCATATGGTCGAGAACCTAGTGTGTATTGGTTCCCCACATCATGGTGCGGTCTTGGAGCGCTTTGGTTTTACCCTACAAGATAAACTTGGCGCGTTCCCTTTTGTAGGTTTACTTGGTCAATTGGTTAATATTCGCAGTAACGGTATTTTAGACTTACGCCACGGTAGCGTTCGTGATGATGACTGGGAATATATGGATGCCCGAATTGGTATGATGGATGATAATCGTGCCCCTGCTCCTTTGCCTTCCCATATCAATACTTTTTTAGTGGCAGGAACACTCGAGTTTGAAAAAGTACGCAATAAAGCGCTTACTGTGATTGGTGATTACTTGGTGAGTGTGAAAAGCGCGCTGGGTGAACATCCTAATCCACGTTTTCAGCTCAAAGTTCCTGATTCACATAAAGCCGTGTTTTATGGCTTAAACCACTTTGAAATTCAGTATCATTCGAGCGTTGCCGAACAGATCACTCGTTGGTTATATCCTCATGCGAATGATTATGTGCAAGAAGGTATTCAAACTCATATTATTGATATGCCGAACTATACCCTCGAAGATTTAGAAGGGATTGTAGAGACGTAAAAAAAGCCCAACTTATGTTGGGCTTTTTTAGATTTTTTAGTTTTCAATCATTTAAATCTGTCATAAAGTTTATATTTAGAAATATTCTTAATCGATGTTTCCTTAAGTAAATATCCATTTAAAACAGATATAATATTTATATCTTCCCCTATTTTACCGCAAGACAAATTTACGTCGACATAATCCTCTATTTTGAATCCTTCTTGAATTTTTGTTTGATCTAATGCTCTTGAGTAAGCAAATGAATTATTAGGACTATAAATCACAATAAGATCAGTTTTATTATTTTTCATATCAGCCCAATAAATATAATAGTCTTTAGTTCTATACTGGACATGGCTACAAGATCCAGTAGAAATCCAATTTTTATCTTTTAGATTAAATCCTATTCGTTTTACTAATTTTTTATTTTCTGTCCTAAAACTATCATCCCAGACATCAGGGCATTGAATATCTGGCAGTACACTCACTTGTACTGCAGGTTTACTCCAATACTTCATACATTCTTTAGCGCTTTCTGCATATAAATTTATGCTATTTAATAAAAGATATATCACTACTGCTATCTTTAATAGTTTCATTACTAACTTAGACCTTTATTCTAAAATTTTCAAAAAATCTACCGCTATCTTACATTCAAGCTTATCTTTTATAAATCCAATAATATTTTTTTGATTGCACTCAAATTAACTAAAAAATATTTACCACCGCAATCATTCATTTTATTATTCACAAGCTTTCTTAACTATTTTATTAAAGTATAAGCTATCACCATTTTTATCAACATCTGCCAAAATGCCTACTAAATGTAATTATCCTTGATCATCAAAATATGATTTTTCTTGAAATGAGTTATATATAGCAACATCTATTGGAACATTATTAAATTCTTTATTTTTCAAATCAACGATCATTTTTTTATTTTTATTAAACAATTTTCTAGCATAAATAAAATTCTGTTTAGAGTCACTTTCAATTAGACAATTATTATTTTTATCTAAAGCAATAAACTCTTTTGTCTGATCTTCCTTTGTTTTACTTATAAAAAAGTGATATTGGCATGGTGAGCCACAACTACCATAAGCATGAAAAATATTTTCATTTACTTGATCAACCTCAGGGTATCTCATGTCTCTTAAAATAAAATTAGTTTTATTATCAGCATTCTTTACAATGTCACAATACTCTTGATCATGCCCTTTACATTTCAATTCAACATTAAATGTATCTTTTGCATAAACAGTCGAAGCAATAATAAATCCCAAAAATGTAAGAGCCAATATAGTTAGCTTCTTAATATTAAAAAGGTAAAATTTTATAATTTTATTTTTTAAATCTTTAAGCACGTTTATACTTTTCTCTACAACCATGAACACTAATCTCTTAATCATCAAAAGACTCAACTTTCCATCCAGAAATTAATTCTGATACTAATTTTTTAACACTTATACTAGACTTAATAAGAAAATTAGTATTTCTATCAATTAAAGGCACTAAATAAATTATTTTCCATCACCACTACAAGGATTTTTTATTTTCTTTTTAACCAATATTTCGCCATAATCATTTGCAATTAAATTTAAACTACCATCAGGTGAAAAAAAACTTTTCTCCTTAAAATAACTATAATAATCAAATCTTTGTAACAAACCATTAAACTCTTTAGTTTTTAAATCGACAATTTTTCTAGGGTTATTTGTAAATAATTTTCTTGCATAAATGACTTTTTTCTGACTATCACTTTCAATTAAACAATTATTTTTATTATCAATAGCAATAAATTCGTCTGTGGAATCCTCTTTATTTTGACTATAGAAAAGCGTAACTAAACATGGAGACCCACAAGATGTTTTTACTTTATATAAGTTTTTATTTATTTTTGAAATATTTAAAAGTTTGACATCTTTTATAACTATTTCATTCTTATTATTTATAGTTCTCACAATGTCACAATTAGAACTATATTCATCCTTACATTTTGCAGAAACCACAAAATTATCGTCATTTGCATATATATTAAAACTAAAAATAATTCCGCTTAATAATAAAATTGATATAAAAGTCTTTTTCATATTAAATCCTGTAACTTCCGTTATCTTCCGTTTAAATATTTCAATCATGTTCATTTTCTATCATACAACTGCTTCCATCAATATCTTCATCACTTAGGGATTAAAATCTTCATCTTAGATATATCGAACCATGTGCTAGAATGTTAAGAATGAGCTGTAAAGAGATAGAAAAAGAGAACTTATGTTGAGCTTCTTTATAAAATTTTAAATCTTTTCTATTTCAAATATTAGAAATAGAAAAGGTTATAAAAAGCCTATATCAATTATTAATCTTTATAAAATAGATTATCTTTGATATCTAAAACTTCATCGGAATAAAGATAATATTTTCCTTTCTTAAAGACTACTTTTCCTAACTTTTCACCACTTTGAACTTTAAAGAAATATAGTTCGTTATTTTTCTCTGTCACTTTGCATATATAAGATTTATCAACCTGAAAGCCAGCAATAGAGTACACACACTTTTTTGGTGTTAATGTTAAAACTGATTCTATCGTCGCAACATTTCCATCTGGTAGTTCTTCTGAACTATAATAATGATAAGTACCATTCCACTTATCAGCATTTGCAAGTGTGGTAGCAGAAAGAGCCAGCAATAATAATAAAAATTTCATTTAATTAATTTATAAATAATCAGATCAAGGTATTATAACCAAATTACAATACAATAAAATATTTTATTAATTTATAAAATAACTATTAAAAATATTCTTTTTGAAAATTAATTCTTATCACTATTACCAAATTTAGAGAAATATATGAAGGAAATCGTTGTTTTTGACTTGGACGGGACATTACTTTCGGGTGACTCTACAAAGGCATGGTTAACGGATAAATTGAAATCTAATCTTCTTAGATTCATCGGTGCACTTATTGTTACTCCCATTGCTTTACCTCTTATGAAATTCAAGAAATATAAATCTAGAGGTGCTTCATTGTATTTGTGGATTGCAACCTGCGGTCTGAATGAAGAAGAATTAGAATACAGCTTTAAAATTTTTTCCAATAATATAAAAGATACTACTTCTGATTCATTATATTGGTTTGAGCAAGGTATAACAGAAGTTAAAGATCATTTAGCAAGTGGAAGAATTGTGTTTATTGCCACAGCTGCACCAGAAAAGTTAGCAAATATTTTACTCGGGTCTATCAATCTAGATGTACAAATTATTGGTACTCCTTTGCAAAAGAGGCTAGGTGGATGGGTAGGTGGAATACATTGTAGATCTGAAGAAAAAGTAAGAAGATTGAATAAACTTAATGTCAATCAACCTTGGTTCGCGACATACAGTGATGATATTGAAGATGACTTTCCTATTTTGATGGGCGCAAAACTCCCCTATTTAATTAATGGTGACAACAACAAAATTAAAAATATTAAAATCAACAATTTAAAATTATTAAATTGGGTTTTAAAGTTAGAACATTAATATTATTTTTAGAAGCCACCTAACAACTAATTAACCAAAGAGGCTATAGGATCAATTAAATTAGCTTATACAGGCACTTTCAGTAATAAAAGTGCCTATAAAAGTGATCTTTACCGGTTAATTTGACTCTTAATTAAATATAATTACACGTTTAAAAATTAAACAAAAAACTAAAGCTCTATTTTATTTGATGAATTTGCATAAAACCTTCATTGCATTCTAAAGTTGAACCTTTTAAATTCTCACATTTAATTTTATTATCTTTTGTTAATCTAAATTTAAAACCATCATTAACTTTATAGCCTAATTTAAATTCTTTTGACATCACCACCCAGACAGCAGGATTGTTTTGAACATATATAGAATTTATAGCATAAATATTTAAAGAATCATCCACAGTAATTTTCTTTATATAGTTTTGATCAAGAAAATTATAATTATATTGACCTTTTTTATTTGGTAAAACACTTGTATTGATTAGTTTAACAACAGCAATTTCTTTTGCTTTTTTATTAAAAATATAAAATTTCTTTATGATATAAAAATCACCTCTTAATACATTTTCCGTATATTCCACAAAACCAATAAAATTATTATCTGAAAAATATGGTGAAATAATATATTTATTCAAACTATATATTTTATTATTATCCAAAGTATATAAACTATTTCCTTCCTTCAGAAGAATACTATAAGAATGAGTATCTTTATCACTAGAATTCAAATAGTTTTCTTTAGTTAGAATTTCGTAATCTTTATCTATTCTTACAGATTGGCCAAGTTTATTAATACTTTTATACCCTTGAGAAATAAAACTATTTGAATCATCATATAAAATAATATTTTTTGCCTGCGAAAGGTTTGGTATTAATAAAGCTAATATCAAAAACAATTTAATTCTATACATCTAATACACTCAATTTATTAACACAACATTATTGAATTTAAAACAATTATTTATTTATGCTTATAGTTACGAACTCATATAAAGCAATGTTTTTTAGTTTAAAGTATTCTTAAATTCAGCACCATTCAATTTTTCTAAAAAAATACTTGTTAGTTGTTTCCCCATGTACATGATTATGTGCAAGAACGTATTCAAACTCATAATTAATGAATGGAACTATACACTCAAAGATTTGGAAGGGATTCTAGAGGCGTAAAAAAGCCCAACTTTTGTTGGGCTTTTTTAATTAATTAGCTTTTGTAGAAGAAAGAAAATATTTTAAATTTCAACCTTCCAAGCTTTATTGGCAATTACTTTTCCATTTTTTATATTTAAAACAATATTGTAAGCTGCTGCACCACCATTATTAAAAGTATTTAAAATATAAATATTATTATTTAAATAATATATTTTAAAATCAGCAAGCTCATTCTTGTCACCATCTATACCATTTTTAGGAAAAAAGTATTGCTCTATATCATTTTTACCAATTTCTATTTTCTTATCTTTATTCTTAATTATGATTTTATCAAGTTGTAAAAAATCATTATTAGGTAAAGTACCATCAGTACCAAAGAATTGTTTATTATTAAAATACTTATATTCACCTTTAAAAGTTTTATAAAGTTTAGGATCTAAAATGGCTTTTTTTGCATACACTTCTACTATTATGTTTTTATCATTATAAACAGCTTTTTCTCTAGAATATTGAGATAGCTTAATAGAAGTGTAACCACTAAAATTATTTATTCTATTTTTATAGATAAATCCAGTTACACCATTGCTTGCATTAACTAAACAAAAATTATTTGTCCCTTCATCCATCACACAAGAAACAATTTCATTATTATTTAATTTGGACGTAACTTTAGAATTTAAACTTGAATTTTCTCGTACATTAACGTACCCATCCTTATCTTGAATAAAACCAAAGTCAGCGTATGAAGATACTATAGGACCAATCATTAGAAAAGTAAAAATTATAAACTTAAGTTGTTTCTTCATTTAGGATAAGTTCCTTTACTATCTCGAATATATTTGATCTTTATTTTAGGATATTGCTTTTTAAATTCTGTAATTTTTTTTGCCAAATTTTCAACATCTATATTTTGTGCTCTTGTGCAACCCATAGTGACTCTCCAACCTTGTTTCTCAGCATATGGATCACTTAAACCGCTTCCCCCGCCATGTACCCATCTTGCACGGCTATCTGTGGTCATAATTTTTGTAGTTCCATAGGCAGCTCCCAACTTACTATTTCGCTTTCCTCCAGCAATATATGTATAGAAACCACTAAAAGGGCCATCTGCATTTTTTTTAGATTTACTTGATACTCTACTACCAGTTTTAAAACTGTATAATTTATTACCTAAGTGATCATAAAAAACTGTATAACCGACCTTCGGTGCATCATGTGGTCCATATTCAGTATCTTGAAATGTATAAATAACAGCCATGCCATCTGTTACATCTACTTTTACAGTCTTATTATTCCCGCTTGATTGCGTTTTATTTTGTTCTATAACAGGTTTAGTTTGTTTTTTTGGCTTTACCGCTTCAGCACTTACTGGTGTTCTCAACTCTATTAAATTTGATTTACTTTTACTAGTTGTATTACTAGAACTACCTTTAGGCTTAGCTGTATGATTTTTGGAAAATGTTATTAAATCTAAATTTATATTATCTAATCCTAAAGAACCAAAAATATCCTTTAAAGCACTATTAGATGGTTTATGTCTTAGGAATTTATGTACTCTAAGTTCTTGTCCAATGGCTATTCTATTAATATTTTTTAAATTATTATCTTTGGCAAGCTGCTCAACAGTAGTACCATTTCTTTTTGCAATACTTTCTAAAGTATCTCCTTGCTTTACTATATATTTTACATCAGAGTTTACTTTAAGTTGTTGCCCAATAGATATTTTATTTTTATCTTTTAAATTATTATCCTTGGCAAGCTGCTCGACACTAGTACCATTTCTTTTTGCAATCTTTTCTAAAGTATCTCCCTTTTTAACTACATAATTGCCAGCTGATTTTGTATTAATTAAATTCTTAAAATTATCTGGTAATAAAAGAGTAATAATCTCATCTCCAATTCTCGAATGAACTGGGGATGACTCACCATTGGAATTGGTTTTTCCAAATACTACATTTACCTCTTTCTTTTCATTTCTATTCATTGACAAATGAGTAGGTTTTTTTCTATCAGAGCTTTTAACTGTAGCTATAACATAATTTTTATTTTCAATTGCTTTACCCTCATGATCAGTAAGTTTTAACTTTGTTTCAACTTTTTGTTTTAATAAAGTCGTTAATAAAAGTAAATTTTTCTTAAAAACCCGCTCATAAGTATCTACAGCATCTTTTCGCCATTTAAATCTCAATGCTCGTTCTTTTCCTCGGTCATCTTCATAATAACCAGGACCATCATGATGAAGCATATAAATCAATTGCCAATATTTATCATCATCCGGTTTAAAACCCCATTTTAGGGCCAAATTTTTATTAAATATAAAAGCGACTAAAACACCATGACAACCTATATTTGCATCAAAGACATTTGTTCCGCTCATGTCTATTTCAAAACCTAGTATTGATTTTGATCTTGATTTAAAAGCATCTGCTGTTGATCTTGTATATTGAGCAAGACCCGATGCACTTGTGGTTCCAGCGGCCGCATCTGGATTGAAACCAGATTCAGCTAAACAAATTAATAGTGTATAAGCTATTTCTTGGTATTCTAAATTGAATCTAGAACATAAAGAAATAATTGTATCAACGATAACTTTGAAGGTTTCCTCATCTACATCACCAATGATTCTAGAATTACCTTTTAACTTTTTCCCTGTAGGTATAGGTAAATTTACTAATGAGGCGTCAATTATTTGCTCCTTAGTATATGCATATCCCTTTTTTGGCTTTAGTAATTGATAAATATCGCCCATTATTCATTCCCATAAACTGCATTAGCTGAAATTACTTTTCCTTTTTTACTATTTTTTAGTATTTCCTTATTTCCATTTTTAATTATATTACCTTTAAGATCTAATAGCACTGGGTTATCCCACAATGATCCTTTACTATGATCCATCATATTTATATTATTAGAAGTTGCTTGATTTAATAAAAGAAAAGAACTTTGATTATTTTCAATACATGCAAAACTAACCAAGCTCCATTTTCCTTCTTCAAGATTTCCTGAAAAATCATACCCTTGTTTTTTTAATAATTGTTTTTGGCTTTCTGCCATTACTGGTATATTTATTTCTTTTTTATTATTTATATTAATTACACTACTTTTACACTCTCTGACAATACCACCACTACCTCTATCTTCAAGCCCTTTTTCAGGATCATAACAATAAGAGATTACTTTAATATTAGCTTCACCACATTTTAAATTTTGAGATTCATATTTCTCATATATAGGAGCACTTTGAGCTACTGTAGCACAACCACTTATATTAAAAATAAAAACCATCGATAAACTAATATATATTTTATTCATTTTCATCAACCTCTTTATCAAAATTTACTGGTATTTCTAAATCATCAATTGTTTCATATTCATATGTAGATTTCGGTTGATACCAGATATCTTGATGTAGATCCTCAATAATTTCTAATTTTAATTTTTGATTATCTTCGCCAGAATATCCAGTAACTGTACTACCATTTTCATCTGTAAATCCTAGAATTTCTTTTCCACTTGGTAGAGTCATCTTATATTTTTGACCGCTTATAGGATTATTATTTTTATCCTTAACATTAAAATTACCATAATACATACTTGGTAAATTTGGAAAAGAATAATTTACAATAGCACCTGCATCAAATTTATGCTGACCTGCTTTAGCATGAAATAATCTAGGTGTATTAATAAAAACTCCTTTATCTGAAATTGTTAATTGACTACCACCAGCATTTAATACAATTTCTTTCTGTCCAATTATTTCAATCTTATCTTCAACAGAGAGAATTTTAATATTTTTTCTTGAGAGCATTTCAATACCCTCTGTTTGCGCTTGTACTTTGATTGGTCCTTTAGCGGCAAACGCACTTAAACCCTTTTGCGCGGCAAACAAACTGATTTTGTCTTGTGCATGCCCAATAATATTTTTCTGTGCACTCAAATTAATTGACCCACTGGCACTTTCAGCAATATCTTGTGAGGCCTGTAAGATAATATTTTCAGGTGTAGTCAAGGCAATACCATTTGGCGATGCTAATAACATAAGGGCTTGTCTAAAGATTTTGCCTTGTTCTTGCTGCTTAGCATCTGAACTACTTTCTAAACCTTGGGTATAACCCTCCATAAAGCCTTGTAAAGAACCCAATGCTTTAGAAGGTGTCACTTCCAATTTGCTACCTTTACTAAAAGTTCCGCATACACTCATCAGGTCAAAGTCTTTAGTCTCGACATTGGCTAAGACTTTGCTGACCTCTTTAAGACTTTCAAATGGATTTTGATGAATTCGATCTTTAATGCTTGCGAGTTTGCCTTTAACAATGTCAGCACCATGCTCTTCAACGTTTTCGATGAACGCTTTTAAATTTTCCACCGAATCTTTAGCATCGTTAAAGAAAGTATTAAATTCATCTACAACTCCTTTTGCATCGCCACCTAGTGCACCAATATCTTCAATAAAACCACCACAATCTTTTAACGCATGAATAGGATCGTTATTAATCCCTTCTTTAAATAGATTTACCGTGCTATTTAAAGCCTGCCCTGTGGTTTTTAGCTCAAGTGACTGGATGAATTTGGGTAACCTGTTAATCACGTTCAAAGCATCAGTTTGTTGCTTGGCTGCAACTTCACTGAGCATTTTCATGCTTTCATAGCCTTGTGAAAGTAAGGATTGTGCTTGTGCAGCTTCTAAATGATCTGCAATTGCCTGCTCTTGCGCATAGGTACTAATGAGCATGCCTTTACCTGCACGCACAGCTCCCCAAGCGTCTGTTCTCAACTCAAAGCCTTCACCACGACCCTGACTGGTTGCTTGTTCTTTAGGATGGCTTAAATTACCTAAATTCAGCTGTGTTGCTGCATGACTACTTTGTAGTTGGGTACTGATTTGCCCTGTCGTATCGTCAAATCGCAATTGATTAAACCCACTGCCACTAACTTCCTGACTACGAATACCGCTGAGTTTTTTAGTATCAGGAAGCTGTCCTTTCACATCAAACTTGGTTGGTGAACGCTGCGCTTCATGAATACGCCCAGTCACAAATGGACGGTCAATATTGCCATCAAAGAAGTCAATGACCACTACTTCACCAATACGCGGTAAGAATCGTGCTCCATAGCCTTCACCCGCCCAAGGAGTCAGTACATCAACCCAAGCTGAATCTGTATCATTGTCATTGCTGCCTGCGCCACCATCATGGCCATGATCATCACTGCGGGTAAACAGAAAACGCACCTTGATGCGCCCCCATTCATCGACATGAATGGTTTCTCCCTCTGGCCCAACAACTTTCGCTCTTTGTGGGTAGGCAATCGGACGATGCTGTTCTGGATTATATTCAGGTGTCGTTTTGATTTGACGGCGAATTAAAGTCAGCTCATTACCTTGACGCTCAATATCGTCATAACCATGTTTATCCCAACGACTTTGGGTTAGTAACTGACTAACTTGCTGATGTAGATCTTTTGGTAAATTGTTTTGATTGTAGAAATTTTTAGCGATAATCAGGAACTCTTGATCAACCCCTTCATGTTGATCAACTTCAGGATGCTCTCGGAGATTAAACCAATAGCCGACTTGGCTATCTCTGACACTGCTATAAGCCTTAAAGTATTTGGCCTGACTTGCATACATGTCATTAAATTGCTGATTAAGTTTCTCTAGCTGATTACTGGTTGAAGCAGTAGCCTGATCCTCACCTTTTAAATCTTGCATCCAAGCAGGACTCATGTGCCATGCTTGCTCAAGGCTTAAACTCGCTGAATCAAAGTTATCTGAATGTGTATGGGTCGTGATGACGGAACCAGCGCCTTCTTCTTGTGCTAAGGCATCGGGCTGCCAGCGTTGCACATGCACAGCAGTCGGTTGCAGACTCCGCACCGCAACAAAACCCGTAATACTATCTTGATATTCTGTCGCGCTACTTCGATGATAGCGAATGCTACGGCGTGCTAAAGCTTGGTACTGGTTATTATCATCAATTAATCTAAGCTTTTGGGCTTGTACTGGGGCAGTAAAATGAGGAACAAAAAGCTCTGATTCATCAATTAGCCAACTAACACCTTCACTTCGCCATAAACGCGTAAGAAAGTCATAGTCGGATTCATTATGCTGCATGATAAATGGGCGAGTATCATAACTCTGGCTTAACCCACTAAGATCGAGACTTAAACTTGTCGCAAAAAGCTGACTTTTTTCTTGCCACTCTTTGAATAGAACTTCGGTAATTTCTACGATACTTTTATTCATAAAAACACGACTATTACGGCGTTTGTGCCATAAATTTGTCGCGTCTTTTAAGGTCAATTTATAAAGCGTTAAAGCACCATCACTTTGGCCATAACTGGCTTCAGTCACAATTCCTGTAGTTCGAAATAATTGTCCAGAATCTGTAACCTGATCAACAGCAACCTGAACGCCTATAAACTGCTTTAATGCAATTTGGGCACTCGTCGAAAGGCAAATTAACTCAGCTTCAATTCCCCCATTTAACTGATGTTGGCCTTCTATACGTTGTAAAAAAACTTGGTGATTGAGCAATTCATTAGAAAATTGCACGTGGATCGCACGTTTCTGTGCGCTTAATCCTATTTTTTCCAAAACATTAAAGATATTAAAAAGCATTTTTTTATAATCATAAGGATATATAAACGGCTGCACTTTATAAAAAACAGAACTATCTGTCTACAATATTATGCTTTTTTTCAATTCGTTTTTTTATATTTTGATTAATTCTAAAACAATAAAAAAAGCCCAACTTCATGTTGGGCTTTTTTTAATCTGTTTAAATTCTTTTTTTAGCAGTCTTAAACACTGGATAAAAACGGAACAATTGCCACAAACATACGAGTAATAGCAAAATGAAATAAACCAATGACCAGACTGGTAAAGACTGGCCTAAAAAGGTCCAGTCAATTGCTGCACATTCACCTGAACCTGACAATACTTCTTGCAAAACTGTTTTCATTGGTAAGGCATCAACTAAATAGTTTAAACCTGGACCACAGCTTGGCACTTGATCAGGTGGTAAATGTTGTAGCCAGACATGACGCCCTGCTACACCCACTGACCATAAAATTGCGATGCCAGCCAAAAATGCGTAAAAGCGTTTAACTGCATTGGAAACAGGGTTATGCAAAAATGCAATCAGTGCCACAAGGCCCATTGCCATTAAGCCAACACGTTGAAAAATACAGAGCGGACATGGCTCCAAACCTTTTACATGTTCCAGATACAACGCAAAAGACATGCCGACAATACTTGCTAAAACAAGTAGTCCACTCACCAAACGGTAACTTAATCGCATGTAAAACCTCATTTTATTATCGATATTGTTCAAGATATTGGTCAAAACTGACCTGAGTATCTTGCTCAAGTTGTTCTTGCTGCTGTAAAGATTGTGCAGCCAATTGCTCAAAATGTTTCAAGGTTTCCACACTAAGCTCATGCTCCTCATAACTTTCAGCATGTAACTGGGCCATGTGGCTACCAAAACTCCAAGTTCCACCATGCTTTAACGTATCGTCAATGACATGGGCAGATAAAGTATCATCAACTTCATCAATTCGTGCTTGCATGATCGCTAATGCAGAACCATACAGCTCTGTTGCATAGGTCTGATCGAGTAACTGCGCACAACCTTGCATTTGAGCAATATACAAACGTGCCCAATCTTCGATGTGATAAGACCCGTTTAAATCTGTAATGGTTGCATTCGGCGCTCGGCCACGATTCACCACTTCAGTCTGGTTCTTTTCAATCAAATCTTGCTCAGGGCCTAACAACTCTGGGCTATCACTTAACAAGCAATAAAGTGCTAACACTTCAAGGAAGCCAGCTGTCGTTTCATCAACGCCAATTGACGAATATGGGTTTACATCAACAGCACGTAGTTCAACATAACCCACTCCTCGATTTTTCAAGGCTTGAGATGGCGTTTCACCCGCTTGAGGCACCTGTTTTGGACGTACGAGACTGTAATATTCATTCTCGATCTGCAAAACATGATCATTAATTTGCAACGGCTCACCAGCGGCATCATTTAACCCTAAACGGCTAAATGGTGGGTAAGGAGAATGAACGGCTTTTTGTAAACCATCCAAATAGCCAGTCAAATTGTTATAATGAATACCTAAGCTTTTTTGGGCTGAGTTTTGATAGCCCAATCGCCCCATACGTAAAGCTGTAGCATACGGTAAATAGTATGAACCTTTGATTAAAGGCAACAACTGATGTTTATGTCCAGTTAAGAAACAACGACATACCGTTGGGCTTGCACCGACCAAAAACATAACCAATGGTGTTAAACGGATAAAATTACGAATAAGACCAAAATAACGATGGCTACGATAATCCTGCAAACTTAATGATTTTAATTGCTCATCAGTTTCATGAGCCTGCAACTCTGCAAAAAGCGTATCTGGAAAAGATAAATTGTAATGCACACCTGAAATCGTCTGCATACGACGACCATAACGAATTCCTAACCCACGACGGTATAGTGTTTTAAAGCGACCAATATTAGAAGTGCCATACTGCGCTAGACGAATTCGTTCTTCATTGTCATCTAACATACATGGCATAGACAGCGGCCAAAGTTTTTCACCATTTTCTAAATGACGATGCACAACCGCATGAATATCGGTGAGCTCATGTAAAGCTTCGCCAATCGTTGGCTTTGGAGAAGTAATAAACTCCATCAATGCTTCTGAATAATCAGTCGTAATTTGCGGATGTGTTAAAGCTGAACCTAATGCTTTTGGATGTAACTCTTGCGATAAGAACCCATTACTTTGCATACGTAGGCTTTCACGCTCTATTCCACGTAACATGCCTTGTAGTAGCGACGAATCCACCCAAGCAGGAATAACTGATTGAGATGGTGTAGTGGGTTGACTCATGCATTTGCTCGCTTATTAAAGATCACTATATACAAAATCGTGAGATGATACGGTTACTTATATAATCACATCATTCCAGTTTGGCAATTTTTATCACAATCTTGTTATTTAAGACACGAAAGAATTGTGATTTTATTGAAGAATAATTGCTAAAGAGTTGTCAATATCATGAACGATCAAGACATTTTAAACTTCTGGTTTTCACCTGAACACCGTTCACTTTGGTTTGCAAAAAGTGATGATTTTGACCAAAAAATTCGTGAAAATTTTTCTGATGTTCATCGACAGGCAACTCAAGCAGAACTCTGGTCTTGGCGAAAAACGGCTGAAGGCCGTCTGGCAGAGATTATTGTACTAGACCAGTTTTCTCGCAACATTTATCGTGATCAACCACAATCTTTTGCTTACGACAGCCTTGCTTTAGCTTTGGCACAAGAAGCCATTAGCTTGCAATTAGATGCACAGCTTAATCCAGAGCAACGCTCTTTTTTATATATGCCGTTTATGCATAGTGAATCAAAATTGATCCATGAGTTTGCGTTAAAACTATTTCAACGCCTCGGCAATGAAATTAACTTAAGCTTTGAGAAAAAGCATAAAGTCATTATTGATCGCTTTGGTCGTTATCCTCATCGCAATGCGATTCTTGGACGTGCCTCCACTCCAGAGGAAACTGAATTTTTATTAGAACCGAACAGTAGTTTTTAAAACTTCTTAATTTTTAACGCTGAGTCATCTATTTTCTAATACTCAGCTGGGAGTTCATCATGAAATATCTCTCTCTTTGTTTAGCCTTAGGCACTGCCTTAACTTTAACTGCTTGTGCAACGACGCCAAGTAAACCAAGAACCTTTGATCAGCTTGGTCAGTTTTCAGCATATCCTTTAAATGCCCAAACTTTTCGGATTAGTTTTCAAGCCGACCCGAATATGAGCTATGGCGCAGCTGAAGAAATCACTTTGGTAAAATCAGCACAAACGACGGTACAAAAAGGCTTCCGCTTTTTTAAAGTGCAAAATGACCCAAGTAATCAAAGTCATAAACCGCCACGTCAAGCCGTGGTTTACCCATCTGCTCCAAGTTTTTACCCATATGGTTACGGTCGTCGTTACCCTGGTTTCTGGCATGATCCGTTCTATGATTACCCACAAGTGGTCAATATCGATCCTGTTCAAGTGTCGTATACTATTGAATGTTATCGGGATCAGAAGCAGTCTCCTCAGGATGCTTTTGATGCAACCTTGATCTTGAAATCAATCGGACAAAAATATGGATTGAGTCCGACAGGAGAGCTGTTGCCACCGCCTGAGCCTCCAGTAAAACAAAAATGAATAGGATAAATTTATGAACATGGCAGAAGAAGTCCACCACGTGCCCAGTCTTAAACGTAGCAAATATTTTGCCACTCTAGCGCTTATTATTGTCGTTGTGCTGTGGGTTGCATTGATGGTAGCCGACCGTTTTCTGCCAGAGTACACAGGTTTTATTCATATTTTGATGTTAGGGGCAGAAGCCGGTGTAGTCGGTGGTTTAGCCGACTGGTACGCGATTACAGTTCTGTTTCGGAACCCATTTGGTAAGTTACCAATTCCGAAGTTTTTACGCGACCATACCGAGATTATTCCACGCAACAAAGCACGCATTGCAGAGTCAATGGGCCGTTTTGTACAGGAAAATTTTCTTTCGCCTCAAGTGGTCGAACGTAGCTTAGAAAAAACTGACTTAAGCCTCGCAATTGGTCAATGGCTAGCAAGTCCACAAAACAATACACAAGTGGTACAGCTTATTCAGCAAACTGTTCCGAAAATTTTTGAGTTTGTTAGCCAAGATCAAATTGCCAACTTTGTGCAAAACAATAGTGTGCAATGGGTGCGTAATACCGAAGTCAATAAACTTGCAAGTGAAATGCTCCGCGCGGTATTGGAAAATGATTTCCACCAAGACGTTTTACAGCGTGGTCTCGATATCGCCCATGAGTGGGTGGTACAAAACCCAGATAAAACCCGTGAATTGACCCGAAAGATGTTTAAAGCACTGGGTGTATGGTCACTTGCAAAAGGTGCAAGCTGGATTGGTATTGATGTTCAACAACGCACCATCGACTCACTCGTTGAAAAAGTAGAATCGATGCTGGCAGACCATGAACACCCATGGCGACAGGAAATTGAAACCATTGCCCATTCGCTCATGCTTGAGCTAGCAAAACCAGACAGTGCTGCCAGCCAACGCCTAAACAGCGGTAAAGATGCCCTTTTAGACAGCCCTCAAGTCCTAAATTTCATCAGTGGTGCCGTGACCATTTTATGTGATGCCATTAAAGAAGATTTAATGAAAAAAGACTCAGGTATTGCAATGAACCTTCGGGCTGCTATTCAGCAACTGGGTGAAAATCTTGTTCAAAATGCCAAAGTACGTGAAGTGTTGAACAAAGAAATGACAGGCCTTGCGCTGACTTTTACAGATCAATATAGCCATAAAATCATCCGCTATGTCAGCGAACGCATTCATGAATGGGATTCGCGCGAAATGATTGGAAAAATTGAAAACGAAGTCGGTGGCGACTTACATATGATCCGTGTGAACGGCGTTGTAGTCGGGGCATTTATTGGTTTAACACTCGGTGTAATTCGGGCAGTGATTGAATCAATTTTATAACTTTAAATATTTTTATAAGAGAACAATATGCTACAGCTTCAGTCAAAATTGGCCACTCAAGGCGTGACGATTTTCAGTACGATGACGGCAATGGCACATCGACTAGGTGCACTTAACCTGTCACAAGGTTTTCCAGATTTTCCGGCCCCACCAGCCTTACTGGAAGCCTTATCTCAGGCGACTTTGGCTGGGCATAATCAATACCCACCTGGCGATGGTATTCTCGGTTTACGTGAACAGCTTGCTTTACAATTTAAGCAACGTGACCAACTTCAACTAGATCCTGTAACGCAAATTACCATTACGCCCGGCGCAACCATTGCAATTTTTTGTGCCATACAGGCATGCATTAATGCGGGCGATGAAGTCATTATTTTTGACCCAAGTTACGACAGTTATGGTCCTTCCGTGCAGTTAGCAGGTGGTAAAGCCATTCACATCGCTCTTGAAGCACCCGATTTTAAGGTGAACTGGCAACAGGTTAAAGATCTGATTAACGACAAAACCCGTATGATTGTGGTGAATACTCCCCATAATCCAACAGGTACAATCTGGGATAAACAGGATTGGTTAGAACTCATTGAATTGATTCAAGATAAAAACATTGTGATTTTATCCGATGAAGTCTATGAACATCTGGTCTTTGACGGTCAACAACACTTTAGTGCATTGCATTTTCCAGAGCTCAGAGAGCGTAGTTTTGTGATCGGTTCTTTTGGAAAAACCTTTCATGTAACAGGCTGGAAAACAGGTTATTGCGTCGCTTCAGCTGAGTTAATGCGTTTATTCCGCCAAATTTACCAATATGCGAATTTCTGTGGCACGACACCTTGTCAGATTGCCCTAGCGCACTATATGGAGCAACATCCAGAACATATTCAAGAGCTGCCACAGTTCTACCAAACTAAGCGAGATCGTTTTAATCAGGCGATCCATAATAGCCGTTTCTTGCTAAAACCGTCTCAAGGTACTTATTTCCAAAATCTCGATTACAGTCAAATTAGACCCGACTTAAACGATGTTGAAATGTGCCAGTTTCTAGCAGAACAACATAAGATTGTGGCTATTCCGGTTTCGGTTTTCTACAAGCAAGCGCCGGAGTCTTTGCGTTTGATTCGTTTCTGCTTTGCTAAAAATGATGAGACATTGCAAAAAGCAGGAGAAATTCTGAATCAATGTTAATAAATTTAGCCACTTAGCATAGTAAAAACACTACAAGCCATTTGCTCTAACTATGCTAAGTTGGATATCTGCCCCGCTCATCAAAGAGATGGGCGATGGAGAATGCATGCCACCAAGACAGTCTTTAATTCATCAGCAAAATCTATGGAAAACATTTTTTGTTTTCTTGCTGCCCTTAATTGCAACCAATATTTTGCAGAACTTGTCCGGAACTATTAACACCATCTTTGTTGGTCAAATGATGGGAGTTGATGCAATTGCTGCCGTCTCTGTTTTTTTCCCTATTTTATTTTTGCTACTCGCTTTTATTATCGGGATTTCAACGGGTACGACTGTTTTAGTAGGGCAAGCATGGGGTGCGCAAAATATTGAAAAAGTCCAAAGTGTGGTGGGTTCTACCCTCTTTATGACACTGATTGGTGGAGTAATTACCGCGATTATTGGTGTGTTTTTTGCCCATGATATTTTAGAGTTATTGGGGACTGACCCCAAGGTGATGCACCTTGCTTTGCCTTATGTGCAATGGATGCTGGCAGGCAGCCCGCTTCTGTTTGTTTATATTATCTATACTTCAATTTTACGTGGTGTAGGCGACAGTACCACGCCTTTACTTGCCCTTGCTTTAACTAGCGTCATTGGTTTGGTAATTACCCCGATATTGCTTAAAGGTTATTTTGGCTTACCCGCTCTAGGGATTATTGCTCCGGCAATTGCCACCATAACAGGATATGTAGCTATCTTAATTTTTCTTGCGATTTATCTGAACAAGAAAAAGCATCCGCTTAGACCGAATCGTCAGCTTCTGCAACATATCCGTCACAATCCAGAACTAAGCAAAATCATTTTACGCTTAGGTGTCCCAACTGGTATTCAAATGATTACCACCTCAATGGCTGGCTTGGTTATTGTTGGGTTGGTTAACCATTACGGATCGCATGCAACAGCAGCGTATGGTGCGGTAAATCAGGTGCTCAATTACATCCAGTTCCCTGCCTTATCAATCTCAATTGCAGCTTCAATTTTTGCAGCACAAGCGATTGGTGCTGGCAAATCAGATCTGTTAGCACGAGTAACCCGCACAGCTTTGGGAATGAACTTTTTATTTACGGGTACCTTAATTGCACTTGGCTATCTATTTTCAAAATATTTAATGGCTTTATTCATTACCGACCCAACCGTGGTGGTACTGGGCCAACAACTTTTATTTATTGTGCTTTGGGCAATTTTATTCTTTGGTGCGGGTGCCATTTTTGCATCGATCATGCGTGCCAGTGGAACTGTGACCGTCCCGATGCTACTTAATATTTCCGCTATTTTGTTTATTGAAATTCCATGTGCTTACTGGTTTAGCTCAATGTGGGGACTTAAAGGAATCTGGGTTGCCTATGCCTTGGCATTTGTGAGTTTATGTATTATTCAAGGGCTCTATTACCAATTTATCTGGAAGAAAAAGAAGATCAAAGTTCTTATTTAGAACCAATCAATTCTTATAAAAAAAGCCATCATTTGATGGCTTTTTTTAACTTTAAAATTATTTCATTAACTTGGTCACAATGGTAGAAGCACGTTGATATCCAGTTGGGAATACACGCTGGAATGCATCAAGAATTTTTGCATCACTACCAATCAATAAACGACGTTTATTTTTTAATACTGCTTGTAAAATTTGACGAGCCGCCTCTTCAGGTGGAGTACGTAATAACTTGTCAAAATTTTGAATCGATTTAGTCGGATCCATACCCAAACTATTCAAGCTATCACTCATTTTTGCAGATTTAGCAATATTGGTGCGGATTCCACCCGGATGTACACACAAAGAGCTTACGCCACTTTTTTCAATATCTAACTCTTGACGCAATGACTCGGTAAAACCACGAACAGCAAATTTAGTCGCGTTATAAGCAGATTGGGTCGGTTGAGCGGTTAAACCAAATAGGCTTGAAATATTAATAATATGGCCATCTTGCGTTTGCTTAATGAACGGTAAGAACTCTTTCGTTCCGTACACTACACCCCAGAAGTTAATCCCAACAATCCACTCTAAATCTTCGTAGGTCGCACCTTCAACAGTTGAACCTAGAGCGACGCCAGCGTTGTTGAAAATCAGGTTAACTGACCCGTGATCTTGAACAGTTTCTTGGGCCCACTGCTTTACCGCTTCACGGTCAGAAACATCAAGCTTTTTGGTCGTCACAGTAATCGTGCTATACGGTTTTAAAAGCTCAACGGTTTGCTGTAATCCTTTTTCATTAATATCACTCAACGAAAGATGGCAGCCTTGTTTTGCCAAAAGAATTGCGAGTTGTTGCCCAATGCCAGAACCTGCGCCCGTAATTGCAGCGACTTTGTTTTTAAAATTTTTCATTGTCCATCCTTTGTTTTTCGATATTTGCACAATCGGTTCATTGCATGTGCAGCTTAGACATCTTTAATATAATTTTGACAATATCCATTGTCAATATAGTACACTGTAATTTCAGATAGAATGGCACAATTCTGCTGAGAGCTTTATCATAGTGAGCATATTTGGCTAAAACCTATAAATTAGGAAACCATTCTTTAGGAAACGACTTATTTATGGCGACAAACGACTCAACCAGTAAAAAGAAAACAAAAACTGTGAGTAAAGAACGTCAGTTCAAAGGGTTATCTCTATCTGAACGTAAAGAGGCACGCCGAGAAAAACTGATTGAAGCTGGCATTGCGACTTATGGAACACTCGGCTTTTTTTCCGTGACGGTTAAGGATGTCTGCCAAGAGGCAAAACTCACAGAACGTTATTTTTATGAATCATTTAAGAAGAGTGAAGATTTATTTCAAACCATCTTTTTAAAAATGATTGAAGAATTGCAGCAAAACCTGATGCAAGCCGTGATTAAAGCGACACCAGATCCAGAAAAAATGGTCGATGCTGGTTTAAGGGCACTGCTGACGACATTAAAAGACGACCCGAGATTAGCTCGCATTGTCTATGTTGACGCAGTTTTGGTACAAGAATTACATAATCAGGCCACCATTCAAGAAACTCTTGCACAGTTTGATCGAATGATTCAGGCCTTTGTTATGTTGACCATGCCGCAAATCCAACACAACGAAAATGAGCTCTCTTTAATCGCAACTGGATTAAATGGATATGTCACTCAAATTGCAATTCGATGGGTCATGGGAGGCTTTGAGCAGTCTCTTGAACAGGTTTTAACCGCATGCCGCATTGTTTTCTTATCTTTATTGGCTAAGGTTTCAAAATAATATTAAAGTTTTTTGACACTCTAAAATGTGCAAAACCAGTTCAGCTTTGAAGGTGATAACTTATTGAATGATTTTAAGAATATTTAAGCTTTCATGTCATCATTCGGTCACACCTTTGCCTTACTTTTGTCACAAATTATTGCTAAATTCAATTTTATAGACTTTTCTGCAATGAAATTGTCATAATTAATCTTTGTAATAAGCCTGTCATAACTACAAAACGGTTCACCGTTAAATCTATAGGATATTGCGCTGTGAAAGATGACTATATTTTAATTGTCGATGATGAGCTTCCTATTCGTGAAATGATCCATACTTCTTTGGACATGGCAGGCTTTCAATGTTTGCAGGCAGAAGATGCCAAACAAGCTCATCAAATTATCGTCGACCAACGTCCGGCGCTTATCTTGCTCGATTGGATGTTACCTGGAGGCGTAAGTGGTGTCGATTTATGTCGCCGCTTAAAACGTGATGAGAACTTAGCAGAAATTCCAGTAATTATGCTTACCGCTCGCGGAGAAGAAGACCACAAAGTACAAGGTCTGGATGCTGGCGCAGATGATTACATGACGAAGCCTTTCTCAACACGTGAACTGGTTTCACGTATTAAAGCGGTTCTGCGTCGTGCAAATGCATTAAGTGGCGAAAAAATGATTGACGCCAATGGCTTGATTCTTGATCCTGTTAGCCAACGTGTCAGCTTTGGTGACAGCATTTTAGATATGGGCCCAACTGAATATCGCTTACTTGCGTTTTTTATGACCCATCCAGAGCGTGCATATACACGTGCCCAGTTGCTCGATCAGGTCTGGGGCGGTAATGTATATATCGAAGATCGAACTATCGATGTGCACATCCGTCGTTTGCGTAAAGTTTTAGAACCTTTTGGTGTTGACCGATTTGTTCAGACCGTGCGTGGAACTGGCTACCGCTTCTCAACACGTGCAGATTTAGCCGCAGGTTAACCAAGATTTATGTATGAACCCTACCCCGTCCCCGAACAGGTACGTGAACAAAAGCTTTCCCGCTACAGTAGTTTATGGACGTTTGCCAAACAAGATTTACGGCTTTTATTATTTTTTATAATTATTGCCGGTTTAGTCGGTTTAGGCCTTGGGTATTTCTGGAGCTGTATTTTTATTGCCTTTGTGGTATTTTTTACACTCCAGTTGCGTTCGCTTTATCTGGTCAATGACTGGATTGCAAATAAACCTTATGACGTTCCTCCAAACCTAAATGGGATTTGGGGAGCGTTATTATTTAATGTTTACCGTGCCCAGCGTCAGGAACGAATCGTTCAAGCAGAAATGGTCGGTTTAATTGATCGCGCTCAGTCTTCTTTAGTGGCGCTTGCCGAAGCTGTTGTTTTAATTGATGACCAACATAAAATTGAATGGTGGAACCCTGCTGCTGAACGTTTGTTGGGTATCAGCCCTCTCGACCGTGGTCGAAATTTATTAACGATTTTACGCCAGCCGACCTTTATTGAATATTTTAACAATATTGATCAAGCACCCGACGGTATTAAACTACAGTCGAGTTTTGACGATGACCGATATGTACAGGTCAAGCTCACACGATTTGGTGGAGAAAGTCGTTTATTGGTGGCTTACGACGTTACTCGTATGCACAACCTTGAGCAAATGCGTAAAGACTTTGTAGATAATATCTCTCATGAACTTCGTACACCATTAACTGTACTGAGTGGTTATATCGAGACATTTACCGATCAAGAAGATATTAGTCCACGCTGGAAACGTGCGTTTGATCAAATGCAGTCACAAACCAAACGTATGAATGCTTTGGTGAATGATTTACTACTGTTATCGAATTTAGAAAATAATAAGAAAATTGCAAAAAATCAGATTATTGAAATGCCGAGTTTAATGAATCAACTCTTTGATGATGCTCAGGCCTACAATGCCGATTATGGACATACACTCAATTTACATATTGATAGTCACTGTGACCTGATTGGTTCTGACATGGAAATCGCCAGCGCGTTTAGTAACTTAATTACCAATGCCATCAAATACACGCCAAAAGGTGGAACGATTACCATTGGCTGGCATGACGACGGTGAACATGCCTACTTTAGTGTACAAGACACAGGCATTGGAATTAATCCGAAACATTTACCACGTCTGACTGAACGCTTCTATCGTGTTGACAGCGACCGTAGTCGTCAAACAGGCGGTACAGGTTTAGGTTTGGCCATTGTGAAGCATGTATTAATGCAACATGGCGCTTATTTAGATGTCCAGTCTAAAGAAAATGAAGGTTCAACTTTTACAGTGGTTTTTCCTAAAGAAAGACTATATAACATGGCTTAAAAAGTATTCATTTCATACAAAGGGTGGATATTAAATAGACGCAGTGAAAGATACTTAGCCATTTTGTATATATAAGTTATTATGGACATGATTTTAATTTTTTGTCATTGATAATATCAAATACAATCTATAGTCAGCCTATATAAGTTATTTAATAAATCTTCTTTTTCTCTCATATCTATTTCATAGTTTAGAATTTATGAAATAGATATACTAACTGTACTTTAAAAAAATAAAACCACTCAATTTATACAATATATATAACCAATGTCATTGATAATTTAAAAAATGATGAAAATAAAAAACACCAGTTAAACTAATTATTTAACAGTTTTAAAAATCACTTTCATTTTTAAATAAAATTAGTATTATTAACTCGCTACAAAAAACTTAATCCATAAGAACAGCTAACATAATAATTAAGCGAGGCTTAAATGACTATTAATCCAGTAGAAATAATATTGGAAAACCCTGAAATAAGTGATTTCTTTATTCTTGTCTTGAAAGATGGAGAAGCATTAAAAGTGGAAATTCTTCAGGTTGATCAAACTCAAAAAATCATTCACGTATCCATAGAAGACGAATCAACTCGGTTAATCTCTTTTGATCAAATTGAGATGCTTGAACCGCTTGAAGAAGAACCTTATATAGAAACTATTGATGAGCAATTAAAACGTATCCCTATGGGCAAGTATTTGATGGTTTGGGGACATTTTGGTGGTTCAATAAATCAAACTTGTGAACAGGGAGAACTTAAAAGTATTGATTGGAAGCACCGCACAATACTGTTGCGCAGCAGAGTTTATGAAGGCCGAGAAGATACCGTGTACATTGATAAAATTGATTATATAGATGAGTCACGAGAAGGCTCAGGAGCACGAGGCCCAGCTGTAGCCCCAGACTGGTATAAAGGTGCTGATGGAAAATGGCGCAAAAATGGACGTGAATATGAAGGCTGATTTTACCGCAGTTTTCCCTAAAGAAAGACTGTATAACCTGACCTAAAGTCACCTCCTTTTAAATATAAAAAGCCGGCTCATAAAAAGTCGGCTTTTTTAGCATTTAAACCAATTTACTTAGAAGTCGAGCAATAAGCTTTACTTTGGTTTTTCTCTATTACATTTAAAAAGTTAGTAGCAAAAGTATTGCTCTGGCGTAGTGCATCACGATGAT
This sequence comes from Acinetobacter sp. Leaf130, assembly GCF_001423205.1. Taxonomy (NCBI): domain Bacteria; kingdom Pseudomonadati; phylum Pseudomonadota; class Gammaproteobacteria; order Moraxellales; family Moraxellaceae; genus Acinetobacter; species Acinetobacter sp. Leaf130. The sequence continues at coordinate 87,474 of NZ_LMOE01000005.1, read as the reverse complement.
CTCCGCCATCAATCGTTTGATATACCGTTGGTTTTTTTAATTTACATAGCTGCTGATAATAAGCAAATGTCCCTCTCGGGTCGACTAAATGATCTTTAGAACCCTGAACAATCATTAATGGTACGGTAGGTACCATATTTTCAATCGACTGTTGTTTTAGATAAGCCAAGAGAGGTTTTAAATCGGCATCAGATCGAAATATGCTAGAAGGAGATTTCTTTAAATCAGATTGAAGTTCTGATAAACAACGGCTGCGCGCTTGAGTCAGCACCACGTTCATTTCTGGACTGACTAAATTCTCAGGAACTATGCTCGGCTCTGCTGCTTGCGCACCCAATAACACAATCGGGAAGAAAGCAGCTACGCTAGGTTCTGGGTTTGGATGACTCTGCACATATTCTGCAATACCTTCATATTGATAGCCACCCGGAGCAAGAGCGATTGCCCCTTTTAAATCTAGTTCGGGCGCATCTTTTTGACCATAGGCAGACACTGCAATTGCCGCAGCCCCGCCTTGGCTATGCCCCATCACCAACCACTGTTTATTAAAGCTATTGGGCTTAAGCACGTGTAATGCACGTACTGCATCGACCACCGTATGCAGTTGGCTCTTTGCATTCATATAGGGATGCGCGCCTAATGTACCTAAACCCTGATAATCAGGTGCGACAACTGCATAGCCACGTGCAAGCCAATTATCTAAAGCTTTGGAAGCAACTTCTTGATATGAATGAACTGGTCCACCCTCATAATCACCCGAAGGTGCACAAGTATCGGCGACTCCAGTCGTGCCATGTGCCCAAGCGAGTATAGGCCAGCCATTTTTTGGCGGGGTGCCTTTCGGTAATAAAATAAAAGCCGACGCAACAATAGGTTCGCCCTGAATACCTCGACTACGATAATTTACCAACAAGCGCTGATCTGCATGAGGAAATAAATCCGTCACAGCTTGCTGTTCTAGAGACAGTATGGAACCCGGTTTTTCGCTCACAATTTGCTTATTCAAATCTGCAATTGGAGCAGCTATAGCAGAACCAGATACCAAACAAGCACTGCTAAATAAAATTTTTAAAAAAGAATTACTTTTTCTAATCAAGGGATTACTCCTCTATTATTTACAATATATCTATTCAAATAATCAATTTATAAAATATAAATTACCATAAAAACTTCTATAGTTATATTTACTTCAAAATAATTTACATTTATACAGTCACTTAAAATCTAATTAAAATATATTTTAAAAAAATGTATTATAAATATGGTTGCAAAAATTAATCCCATTTAAATAATAAAAAATATATGCTGATATTTTCTTAATTACTATAGCGATTAAAATGTCAAAACAATATAAATTTATACCGTATCTGATTTGTCTTATTCTCGGTTCTCTACCCATCCATAGCTTTGCAGACGTGCAAGTGTATGGTCCTGGTGGGCCAGCACCAGCAATGAAAGAAGCCGCCAAACAATTCACCAATAAAACGGGCATAGCTGTCCATGTAACGTCTGGGCCTACTTCTCAATGGTCTGACAAAGCAAAACTAGATGCCGATGTTATATATAGTGGTTCAGAGGCCATGATGTCTGATTTTGAAAATACTTTTTCTGAGCAAATTATAAAAGACTCGGTGGAACCTTTATATTTACGCCCCGCAGCCATTTTAGTACGCAAAGGAAATCCTAAAAATATTAAAGGTTTTAAAGACCTCGCTAAATCCAACATTAAGGTTTTAGTTACGCATGGCGCAGGTCAGGTAGGTATGTGGGAGGATATTGCGGGTAGAACTGGGAATATTGAATTAACCAAATCTTTCCGAAAAAATATTGCCATGTATGCAGCCAACACAGGTATTGCCAAGAAAAACTGGGAAGAAAATAGTAGCTACGATGCTTGGTTAGTCTTTAATATTTGGGGAATCAGTAACCCTGATATTGGACAAATTATACCTATAGAGAAAGAACTAGTTGTCTATCGCGATACAGGTGTTGCCTTAACCAAACATAGTTTAAAAGATGCTGAAGCTAAACGTTTTGTAGAATTCTTATCGTCTCAGCAAGGCAATACTATTTTCAAAAAATATGGTTGGACTAAATAATTTAAAAGGGAGCTAAGCTCCCTTTTTATTTTTTAAAATTATTAATTCTACTTAACCTAAAATATATTCATTTCAAATTAAATATACTCCTGCGGCATATAAAGCCCCCAGAATTAAACAAAAAGCTGAGCTGGCATACCAAAATAAATCACTATTTCCAACAAATTTTGACTTTAACCATGGAAAAGCAAAACCACGGATAAGAAATATAAGTGCGACAAGCGACAAAATAATTTTGGTAAAAGGTAATACCTGTATTCCCTTTGCTGCAAAGAAGGCATATGTAGCACATACAGTTAGAATTAACCCCACAGCTATAGCTGTAAAATTAGGATACCAATGTCCTCTTTCTACCATTTTAACAATAGTTTTCCCCGCCCCTAAAAACCTAAAACCATTTGCTCCCCAGAATACACAAACAAAATGAAGTAATGCAGCAAGAAATGTTAGAGCTGAGGCAAAATATAAGGGAATAATAGAACTTGAATACATTTTATTTCCTATTGAATGGTTATTATTAGACAAAAAGTTATTTATGGAATCATCTGTGATCAAATCATAATATAGTTAATATATAAAATCTTTAAATAAAAAAGAGAGCATAAGCTCCCTTTTTTTAAATCTTATTTACGAATTAAACCGTATGTCCCATACGCTCGCCCATTACAACTACAGACTCAGCTTTAAAACGTTGTTCCCATTCGATCTTATCTTTTTCAAATAAAATAACGGCAGTAGAACCTAAATAAAAACGTCCAAGCTCGGCACCTTTTTCTAGTTTCAACTGATGATGTTGTAATTCGATACGACCTGAAGGTTTTACCTTGCCTGTTGCCACAGTTTCAATACCTGCAACAATCATAGCACCCACTAACACAACAGCCATACGGCCAAGTTCAGTATCAAACAAACACACCATACGTTCATTACGGGCAAATAGTCCTGGTACATTTTCAGCAGTCACCTGATTTACTGAAAATAGCTCACCCGGTACATACAACGTTTCAGTTAATGTGCCTGCAAATGGCATATGTACACGATGGTAATCGCGTGGCGATAAATAAACTGTCGCAAATTCGCCATCTTGAAAAGGCTGAGCAAGTTGCGGATCGCCAATGAGTTTCTCTACAGAAAAACTTTGTCCTTTTGCTTGAAATACTTCACCCGCAGTAATTTTACCGATTTGAGAAATCGCACCATCTGCCGGTGACACAATGCTATCTGCTTTGTCATCGATTAAACGTACGCCATCTTTCAAAGCACGAGTAAAAAAGTCATTAAAAGATTTATATTTCAGTGCATTGCCTTGTTCAGCAATCGATAAATCAATCCCATATTTGGTTTTAAATGCATGAATAACAGCAGTTTTCACAACTGGATTTTCACTCGCAGCAACTTTACCTACCACACGGCTCAATTGGTGCTGTGGTACAAGGTTTTGTGCCTTAATAAATAATTCTTTTTTTAATCGAGATGTGAAACTCACGACGGTGATTCTCCAGTAATAATAGGACTATCGAGGCGATTGCCCCATTCACTCCACGCACCATCATAGGCTTTTGCTTCCCAGCCCAAGAGCCTAGCCAAAATATAGGCCAAACCGGAACGGTGATGTGACTGGCAGTACACAACTACGGGTTGCTGTAAATCAAACCCAAGTTGTTCAAGGCGCTGCCGCGTGCGTTCAAGCGGGTGCAATTTTAGATGATTTTGACGATTAAGTGCAGTACTCCATTCAAAATGGAGTGCATTTGGAATGTGACCGCCGCGTCGCGCTGCTAAACGGATCCCACTATATTCATCACTTGTTCGGCAATCCCACAATTGGACATTTTCTTGTTCTACTTGTTTGCGTAGCTCTTCATAGTTCACACGGAACTGAGCGGCATGCGATAAATCAATCTGAATTAAGTCAGTAACAGGAGAAACTTCTTCGACTTCTGCTGTAGTTGGTAACCCTGCTCCTAACCATGCATGGATACCACCATTAATTAAACTGGTACGAGTGAATCCTAAGCAATGCAAATTCCAGATTAAACGCCCCGCCCATGCTCCGCCTTCATCGTCATAGACCACAACATGATGATTAGGTGAAATATTCAATTTCTCAATCAGTGCTTGTAAACCTGCTTCATCTGGCAAAATGCCAGTGGCTTCTTCGTGTTGAGACACTAACCATTTAGGTTGTAAGTGAATAGCATGCGGAATATGAAGTTGCTCATAAACAGAAGCACGGCTCAAATCTATAATGCGAATATATTCATTGCCTAAATAAGGCACTAATTCTTCTGCTTCTATTAATAAATCGAGTTTAAAATCCGGGAGTGTCATCGTCATGGTTTCTTTTTATACCAGCTTAATTTCATATTAGCACAAGCTTATATCTAACAAACTCTGATTTTCTGCAACTCTTTAGCAGAAAATCAGATATCAGCATTCTTACTTTTAAAAATACAAAATAGCGAGACTAATTTTTAATTAAACCACTTCTTCAAGTTCTTCAATTTCAAAAACCTGACGTAAATAAGCCAAGAAAGTATCGTTATCAGTCATGGTTTTACCGGGACTATCAGAAATTTTCGCAACCGACTGACCATTACATTCAACTAGTTTCAACACAATATTGAGCGGCTTTTGCCCCATATCATTAGTCAAATTAGTTCCAATACCAAAACTCACCTGAAAACGATCTTTAAAGTATTGATGTAATTCCCATGCTTTTGGCAAATTAAGACCATCGCTAAAAGTCAGCATTTTGGTTTTGGTATCAATTTTTAATTTACGATAATGCGCATAAGCCTTATCGCCCCACTCATATGGGTCACCACTGTCATGGCGTAAGCCATCAAATAGTTTCGCAAAATACAAGTCAAAATCTCGGAGGAACGCATCCATACCAACAACGTCAGTTAGGGCAATTCCTAAATCGCCACGATATTCTTGAACCCACGTTTCTAAAGCAGCTTTCTGAAAATCACGTAGACGGACATCAAGTGCCTGAAAAGCCTGTAGGAATTCATGGGCCATGGTTCCAATTGGCGTAATGTTTAACTCTTTAGCAAGTAACACATTACTTGTACCACGGAATACATTTGGCACGGTTTTATGAAAAGCTGCCACAACATGTTTTTGCCATACGAAGCTATAACGGCGACGTGTACCAAAATCAGAGACTAAAAATGGTGGGTCATTCGGTTTTTGAGTTTTTTCATATTGCTGAACCAATTCAAGCTTGGCTTGTAAACGGCGTTCACCCTCAGCCCATACTTCATCGTTTTTAATACGGCTAAAATAGAGTTCATTTACAATTGCCAATACAAAAATTTCAAACATCATGGCTTGGACCATCGGACCTTCAATACGAATATCCAAACGACCTTCCGCATCAATGCTGGCCTGAATAAAGCGCCTTTTCAGTTGAAATAGTTCCAAATAATCAACAAAGTCACTTTTGATAAAGCGTAATTTACGCAAATATTGAAGCTCATCTTCTTTATATTTAAGGCTACATAAATAGTCGAGTTGCTCGTTTAAATCATCCAAAATATCTACTAGTGGATAGACAGTATCTTCTAAATTTCTACAGCGGAAATGATAGACGCTATGAGTTTGCGGAAATTTATGCAAAACCACCTGTAACATCGTAAATTTGTACAAGTCTGTATCTAGTAAAGAATGGATAATTGGAGACATAGTCAGTGATTATTCGCTTGCTTCTTAGCATTAAAGCATATTTTTATAAATGAATTGCGAGCTTTTAGACCATTGTTGCAGCTCCGTGAAATTTCCTTTTAAAAATCATTTAATTTAATTTCTGCTAAACTACGCCAATTCAATCAATTGCAGAAATTTGCTTTAACTATGCGTGCTTTAATACAACGAGTTCTTGAAGCTAAAGTGGTGGTTGACGGTGAGACTACCGGTGAAATCCAACAAGGCTTATTGGTTTTTTTAGGCATCGGCCGTGATGACACTTTAGCGATTGGCCAAAAGCTTATTGATAAGATTTTGAAATATCGTATCTTTGATGACGAACAGGGCAAGATGGGCTGGAATGTCTCTCAAGCAAATGGTGGAATCCTGCTTGTTTCGCAATTTACCCTGATGGCTCAAACGCAAAAAGGTTTACGTCCAGATTTTGGTCCAGCCATGCCGCCAGCAGATGCCAAAGCGTTATATGAACAGCTGGTTGAATATGCCCATTCACAATTTGAAAAAGTTCAAACTGGCATTTTTGCAGCCGATATGAAAGTTCATTTAATTAATGATGGTCCGGTGACGTTTAACTTGGAAGTCGAAGCATAGATATAAAAAAACTCCCATTTGGGAGTTTTTTTATATCTGGCGATTAACGACCAGTTTTCTCTTTAATAAAAGCACGTGCCTGACGTACTTTATCTTTAACTGGTTTTGGCAATTTAGGTGGAATGAGTCTAGCCACTTGGTTAAACCAAACCAATAGGCTGAAGTCACCTTCCATTTTAATGCTGCCGTTTTGCATACCTGTCATGAATGCTGTTGGGTCACCTTTAATCAAAGTTTTTACACCCTGTTCGCTATCTGCAAACTGCAAGATAAAATCAGCTTTTTCAGGTGCGCCTGCAACAGTGTCAATCTGTCCATTATTAATAATGATCTGACGTGCAACACCTAAATCCGTACCGATCTGAATACGGAATGCGCGGTCATGAATCAATTCAATAAACTTAGGGCTAGTACGTGCCAATTGCTTCATACGCAGCACTAAACCTGCTACCAATAAATCTAACGGGTCTGTACTGACATCAACGAGAGGTAATTTGACTACAGGTATAGAAGAAAGTTTCATGAACATTCACGCCTATTGTATTTTTATGAAAACTTTAGAGCAAAACTCAGTAAGGACATACCATTGCCTGTGTTTTGTGCATTAACTGATAATTTTTAGCTGGCAACGCAATCTAGATGAAACGTCAACAGACCCATGTATCGTAGCATAACTGGCTATTTTTTAATAAATGCTTTGTATAATAAAAATCACGTTTCGTAAATAAAAAAGGCATGCTGTGCATACCTCTTTACCGTTAGATAACAATTTAATTATCGGCTAGAACATTGCTGCTGATCATCTTCATATACTGGCGTGTGTTCTATATATTGGCGATTTGCCAAAGCCTTTTGTGCCTGTTTATCCTCACGTAACAAAATAAATGTAACCATTACCATCGCTAGACTTAGTGCAGTTAAATAACTATATGTGACTGGCATTTCAAAAGTGACTTGAACTCCAAAACGGACCACTTCCAATAGCCCCCAAAAGAACATCCCTGCAAGCATAAAACCAAGCCAACGACGGTAAGGAGAAAAGAAAACAGCAACAAGCGCGACAGCGATCAAGCTGAATCCGGCGATAGCGGCAAAATTCGCTGTTACCATAGAAACCTCCGTCTTAATGAAAACGTCTAAAAAGATTCGGTCTTAAAAACCCGACCTCATTCCAAAAACAACTTTAATTCATAATTTGTGTTGAAGCTTAGGATGCATTATGGATGTTTTTTTTTAGAAAAAAAGACCCGTTATTTCTTAATGCGACACACTTTGTCGCAACATTCTTTTGTCATTACATTTTTGTAAAATTCAAAAAGTTCGATTCCCTATATGGCATCAATTCTGGCGTGTCATTACAAAAAAATATGCTGTTTTTAAGGACCAAAATAAGTTTTTTTCAGATTTTTTTATTGCCTTTTTTCTGTGCACGATTTGAGCATAACATGCTTGTTTTTATGACGATTCTGCATAAAAAAAGCGCTACTCTGAAGTAGCGCTTAAAGCTTAGCCTTATAGGTTAAGCACGGTTTAAATCTTTGTCATGCATGCCCAGCAAATACAGCACACCATCCAAGCCAACACTTGAAATAGCCTGATTTGCATTTTGACGAACTAAAGGTTTAGCACGGTAAGCAACACCTAGGCCCGCAATCGCAAGCATAGGTAGATCGTTTGCGCCATCGCCTACTGCCATCGCTTGCTCTAGAGAAATACCCATTTTATTTGCAAGTTCGCGTAATAGCTCAGCTTTACGTGCGCCATCAACAATTGCGCCTTTCACTTCACCTGTTACGAAACCGTCTTGCACATCTAAAATGTTGGCATGAACTTCATCAATACCAAGTTTGCCTTGTAGATATTCAGCAAAATACTGGAATCCACCAGATAAAATTGCTGTTTTGTAGCCAAGCGCCTTCAATGTTGAAATGAGACGTTCTGCACCTTCAGTAATGGTTAAGCGCTCTGCAATTTTAGGTAAAACAGCAGCATCTAGCCCTTTTAATAATGCAACACGAGCACGGAAGCTTTGCTGGAAATCAAGTTCGCCTTGCATCGCTCTTTCAGTGATTTCAGCAACTTGTGCGCCTACCCCTGCTTCAATCGCCAACTCATCAATAACTTCTTGTTCAATTAATGTTGAGTCCATATCGAAACACACTAAACGGCGATTGCGTCGATAAGCATTGTCTTCTTGAACAGCCACATCAATGTTTAATTCACTTGAAAGACGTAAACATGCTGCACGCATGGCTTGTGCATCTAAAGTTGGACCACTACTTAAACCAAACTGTACACATGCACGACGTGGAAATGCGCTATCCTTTTCAAAGTCGACACGGCCTGATAAACGGGTAACAGTTTCAATGTTAAAGCCTTGGCTAGACACAATTTGTGTAACTGCTTGTAAGTGGGCAGCAGTGAGTTCAGGTGCTAAAGCCGTGACGATATAACGAGTACGACCACCTTCACTTACCCATTGATCGTATTCTGCGCCTGTGATTGGTTTAAAGCGCACTGTTAAGCCAATATCATGTGCTAAAATCAGAATTTCTTTCATTGCCAATGCGGTCGCAGTTTCATTATCTGACGCGACTACAATGCCCAATGTGAGTTGATTATGAATAACAGCCTGACCTACATCCAGTATTTGCAATGAATGTACGGATAGTACTTGCATTAATCGGGTAAACTGGTTTGGTTGGTCTGGTCCTAAAAAGGATATAAGAATGATTTCTCGCATGAATTGACTCTAGTCTGAGTGACAACTATTGTAAGAATCATAATCGAATTTCAATATAATTGCCTTGGAAGTTTAACTTGATTGCGCCTAGACAAGGGCTATTTGCTAGCCTACTGATCGTTAGTTTTGCATTGCATACCTTTTTATTGGTGATTGCAACGACACACCAGCTCAATGAAAACCGTGCGAGTCAAGGTCAGCTCATGACCAGTCAGCTCGTTGCAGACAGCTTATCTGAGCTTGAACCGGCAAATACGGTATCTTTAGCTCTAATTGCCAATCGCTATGCGACCAATCCAAGCGTTGCGTCTATTCGCATTCTTGATGCCAATAAACAAGTGTTGGCAACGAGCGGAATTTCGAAAACTCGCCAAGGTGAGATTTTTGCTCGCGATGCGCTGCAAAATGAAAAGAAAGTGGGTTCTATCGAGATTACGCTTATTCAGCCAAGTATTGGGGAAATTCTCCGCACTCAATGGCTGGCAATCTTAGCTTCTCTGTTTTTGCATGTTTTATTATGGCTTGCCTATCGCGCCATTGCTCGTCCGACCCGTAGCGAATATTTGGCACGCATTAATGAAGAGAACCGCTTAAAACATGAAATTCAGCAGTTAACTCAGGCATTGGCTCTAGAAAAACAAAATACAGTAACGTTAGTTGCTCAAGCTCAACAGCAAGCGAAAGGTAAACCGGCGGTTCGTCCACAACCAGAGAAAACTACAGATTCAGCTGACCAACATATGTTGGCACTCAATATTCAGTTTTATGACCCTAAACAGTTATTAAGCAGTGTCAACCAATCGGTATCTGTGCCGTACTTTAAACTCTGTCAGCTCTTTTTAAACAAGAGTATTGAGTTATGCGTTAAGCATTACCAGTTAAAGTTAGCGGACATTGAAGTCGTAAATGAGTTTAATGCTGACGGCGCTACACTTGCGATTTCAACTTCGCATACTCACGCTGTAGAGTGTCTGCTTATGGTTGGAACCGTATTCCAATTACTCTCTGACGTTTTATATAAACGTTACCGCGAAGATAAACGCTTTGCTTTGCAAACGCGTAGTGCAACTTGTAATGCTGTGGAAGCGATGCAAATTGATGCGAAAGAAGCTGCTCAACGTTTAGCACAGCATCTCCATGCGAAAGAATCTGCTTTATATCTTGAGAATGATCAACTCAAGGCAATTCAAGACAGCTATCAACTTGTTGCAATGCCAAACCCAAGTAATGTCATGACTCGTCATGCCTTTATGATCAATGGCATGAATGCAGAATGTGCTGAACTTGCTCAAAATATCCGAACTGAGATTTTGATGGGGAAAAAATCAATCCCACAAAATGATAGTCCAAGCAGTGCAGCTTCATAAAAAATAAGTGCGCATATCAGAACCTAGCCTTTTGGCTAGGTTTTTTTTATTTAAATTCATCGTTTTTATTTTAAATTATTCCATTTTCTTATGATTTATTTGTATAAATAAAGCTGGATCTATTCTATCTCGTTGCAAATTTGGATAAATCAGAATCATAGGCAAAATTCTCTAAACAGCGTAAACTATGCAAAATTTATTAAATAGAAATTGTCTAACGACAAAAAAAGGTGAAAGCGAATGCCGCTGAGTCGTGTTGAAGATCTTGTCGCCGATATTCGTGCAGGCAAAATGGTTATCTTGATGGATGACGAAGATCGCGAAAATGAAGGTGATCTTGTCATTGCAGCAACGCATGTTCGTCCTGAAGATATTAACTTCATGATTACCCATGCACGTGGTCTAGTTTGCCTAACGTTAAGCCGTGAGCGCTGTAAGCAGTTAAACCTTCCCTTGATGGTTGACCAAAACGGTGCTCAGCATAGTACAAACTTTACACTATCAATCGAAGCCGCTGAAGGTATTACGACTGGTATTTCAGCAGCAGAGCGTGCACATACAATTCAAGCTGCTGTCGCAGCGCATGCAAAGCCAAGTGATATTGTACAACCGGGCCATATTTTCCCATTAATGGCACAACCAGGCGGTGTTCTACATCGTGCAGGTCATACTGAAGCGGGCTGTGATTTAACACGCTTAGCAGGTCTTGAACCAGCTTCTGTCATTTGTGAAATCATCAATGAAGATGGCACAATGGCACGCCGTGCAGATTTAGAAATTTTTGCCGAGAAGCATGGCTTAAAAATTGGTACAATTGCGGACTTGATTCATTACCGCATGACCAATGAGCAAACGGTTGAACGTCTGGATCAAAAAACCATTCAAACAGAATATGGTTCATTTGAACTCTATCGTTATCGTGAGATTGGTAACCCGGACATCCATTTGGCTTTAGTCAAAGGCGAGCCAAAAGAAGGTGTTACAACAGTACGTGTACATGGTTTCAGTCCAATTCGCGATTTACTTAAGCTGAATAAAGCTGACGGTGAACCTGCGTGGAATCTAGACCGTGCACTACAGACAATTGCAGCGAGTGATCGCGGTGTTTTAGTCTGGATCGGGCAAGATCATTTGCAAGACTTGGGACCAGCGTTGGATGATTTAAATAAGCCAAAACCGGTGAAATCCAATGCAGCACTTTCACATCAATATCAAACCATTGGTGTAGGCGCTCAAATTTTGCGTGACTTAGGTGTTGAAAAAATGAAGCTTCTTAGCTCACCATTACGTTTCAATGCTTTATCTGGCTTTAATTTAGAAGTAGTGGAATATGTCACTGCTGATCAAATCACAACGAAATAATCGAGGTTGCTATGGCAATTCGCCGTATTGAAGGTTTATTACATCTCGCAAGCGAAGGTCGTTATGCGATTTTAGTGGGTCGTTTCAACAGTTTTGTTGTTGAACACTTATTGGATGGTGCAATCGACACATTAAAACGTCATGGTGTAAATGAAGATAACATTACTGTTATTCATGCTCCTGGCGCATGGGAACTCCCGATTGTTGCTAAAAAATTAGCTACATCAAACCAGTTTGATGCAATCATCGCACTTGGCGCAGTTATTCGTGGTAGCACACCACACTTTGACTTCGTTGCTGGTGAATGTGCAAAAGGTTTAGGTGTAGTCGCGTTAGAAAGCAGCTTGCCTGTCATCAATGGTGTATTAACTACTGATAGCATCGAGCAAGCCATCGAACGTTCAGGTACAAAAGCAGGTAATAAAGGTAGCGAAGCTGCTTTAACTGCAATTGAAATGGTTAATTTATTAAAGGCAATTTAAAGCATGTCTCAAACACTGCAAGCCGCTTATGCAGCAAAACGCAAAGCACGTCGTTTTGCTGTACAAGGTATTTATGAGTGGCAAATGAGTCACAATCCTGTACATGAAATCGAAGCACGTACACGTGCTGAAAATGCGATGCACAAGGTAGACTTAAATTACTATCACGAACTGTTAACGCAAGTGATTGCACAGCGCGAAGATCTTGATGCATTGTTAATTCCGGTACTTGACCGTGAACTTAGTGCACTTGATGGTGTAGAGCTCGCAACCTTACGTTTAGGTGCTTACGAGTTACGTGATCATTTAGAAGTACCTTATCGTGTAGTTCTTGATGAAGCCATTGAACTCGCCAAACACTTTGGTGGAGCAGATAGCCATAAATACATTAATGGCGTTTTAGATCGTTTAAGTTCAACACTACGTAGTGCTGAAAAACAACAAGCAAACTAATAGGTTTGAAGTTGATATGGCTGAGTTTTCTATTATTGACCAATACTTTAACAGACAATCTTACACAGATGTCACCTTAGGTATTGGAGATGACTCAGCCTTAATCACCCCTCCCCAAAATCAACAATTGGTGATCTGTGCAGATACGCTAGTTGCTGGTCGTCACTTCCCTCTTGATACCTCTCCCCATGCAATTGGCTGGAAAAGTGTGGCTGTCAATCTTTCAGATATTGCTGCCATGGGTGCTAAACCTCATAGTATTTTACTTGCGTTAAGCTTACCTACCATTGACCATGAATGGCTTGAAGGATTCAGTCAGGGAATCTATGACTGCTGTAATCAATTTGGTGTTGCTCTCATTGGTGGAGATACGACCCAAGGTCCACATCTCACCATTACTGTCACGGCAATGGGTTGGATTGAAACTGGACAAGCTGTGTTACGTTCAGGCGCAAAAGTCGGTGACTATGTTTGTGTGAGTGGTCAAGTTGGAGATGCAGCCTATGGTTTACAACACCTAGGTCATCCCTTACAACAACGACTAGACTACCCAACACCACGTTGTCAGCTTGGACAACAGTTAAAGGGTCTTGCTTCTAGCATGATTGATATTTCTGATGGATTAGCCCAAGATTTAGGCCATATTTTAAAAGCTTCAAAGGTCGGTGCTCGATTACTTTTAGAAAAGTTACCGATTGATTCAACGCTAGAAAAACTACCAGAACAGCAGCGCTGGCAATATGCGCTAGCTGGTGGTGATGACTACGAATTATGTTTTACAATAACACCGCAAAATTATGAAAAACTTTTGCAAAAACAACTAGACATTAAGATTACAATGATCGGACAGATCGTTGAGCAAACACAACTAACTTTTGAGCATTTGGGTTCAGATTACCCATTGCAAATTCATGGATACCAACACTTTGCATAAGCCGCCGATTCATTTTAAAGACATGTCTTGGTTCAACCGCTGCATCGTTTTCTGTGGAGTTGGTTTCGGATCTGGTCTCGCACCTAAAGCCCCTGGTACTTTTGGCTCTGCCTTTGCCCTACTCTTCGTTCCGATCTGGTTATCGCTTGGATTTAACTTAAGCTTAATCGCGATGATTATCATGTCCTTGGTCGGGATTTATATTTGTGGTCAAACAGCAAAAGTCATAAATGTACACGATGATGGTCGAATTGTGTGGGATGAATTTGCAGGGCAATCTATTACCTTTCTTCCTCTCATTTATTTACAACAAATGAACTGGATGTGGGTGATCGTCGGCTTCATATTATTTCGAATTTTCGATGTTTGGAAACCTTGGCCTATCCGTGTTATTGATCGTCAAGTGCATGGTGGTTTTGGTATTATGCTTGACGATATTATTGCCGGTGTATGGGCTGCTCTTTGTACACTAATTATTATCCATTTGACTTAATCATTAGAGTTATACATGTCAACTACCGTCATTATTCTTGCTGCTGGTAAAGGAACGCGTATGCGTTCTCAGCTTCCTAAAGTATTACAACCTTTAGCGGGTCGCCCACTATTAGGGCATGTCATTCAAACGGCAAAACAATTACAAGCTAAAAATATTATTACTATTTATGGTCATGGTGGTGACCGCGTACAACAAACATTTGCCCAAGAAAATGTTCAATGGGTTGAGCAAGCTGAACAACTTGGTACAGGTCATGCCGTACAAATGACTTTACCCGTACTCCCTAAAGAGGGTGTTTCACTGATTTTATCAGGCGATGTACCATGCATTAATGCAAATACGTTGCAAAAATTATTAGATGCATCGACTCAGACAGGAATTGGCTTAGTTACGCTTACTGTAGATGATGCAACAGGTTATGGCCGTATTGTGCGCCAAAATGGCAAAATCCAAGCCATTGTTGAACATAAAGATGCAAACGAAGAACAACGCCAAATTAAAGAATTTAATACAGGCATTTACTGTGTTAGCAACGCAAAACTTCATGAGTGGTTGCCTAAACTTTCAAATGAAAATGCACAGGGCGAATATTACTTAACTGACATCGTTGCAATGGCAATTGCAGATGGCTTAGAAGTTGCCTCTGTTGAACCAGAGCTTGCTTTTGAAGTTGAAGGTGTTAATGACCGCTTACAACTTGCCGCTTTAGAACGCCAGTTCCAGCAAGAACAAGTCAAAAAGTTAATGCAGCAAGGTGTAATGTTCTTTGACCCTGCACGTTTTGATTTACGTGGCTCTGTAAAAGTTGGACAAGACGTTCGTATTGACATCAATGTTATTATTGAAGGTGAATGTGAGCTTGGTGATTTTGTAGAAATCGGCGCTGGCTGTATTTTAAAGAACACCAAAATTGCAGCAGGCACTAAAGTTCAGGCCTATAGCGTTTTTGATGGCGCAGTTGTAGGCGAAAATGCTCAGATTGGACCATTTGCACGCTTACGCCCAGGGGCTAAATTGGCAAATGAAGTGCATATTGGCAACTTTGTTGAAGTTAAAAACACATCGATTGGACTAGGTAGTAAAGCTAACCATTTCACATACTTAGGTGATGCAGAAATCGGTGCGGAATCAAATATTGGGGCAGGTACAATTACTTGCAATTATGACGGTGCAAATAAACACAAAACCACTATTGGCGATGCCGTTTTTATCGGTTCTAATAGCTCGCTGGTTGCTCCGGTGACCATTGGGAATGGCGCAACAGTTGGTGCGGGTTCTGTGATTACGAAAGATGTAGCCGAACAAAGTCTCTCCTTTGAACGTGCGCAACAAATTTCAAAAGCAAATTATCAACGTCCCCAAAAGGTTAAAAAATAAGAGGATTGAAGTATGTGTGGTATCGTCGGAGGCGTTGCAGAGCGTTGTGTAACCGAGATTTTAATTGAAGGTTTAAAACGTCTTGAATACCGTGGTTATGATTCTGCGGGTGTTGCTTTACTGAATAATCAACAAATTTTACGTGAGCGCCGTGTAGGTAAAGTCATCAATCTTGCAGATGCAGTTGCTGAACACCAACTTACAGGGGCTATCGGCATTGCGCATACACGTTGGGCGACCCATGGTAAGCCAACTGAAAACAATGCTCACCCGCATATGTCTGGTAAGGTTGCTGTTGTACATAACGGTATCATTGAGAACTATCAAGAGTTAAAAGACGACCTACAAGCTTTAGGTTACGTTTTTACTTCTCAAACAGATACTGAAGTTGTTGCACACTTAGTTGCTGAAGCTCTAAAAAGCACAGATAGCCTTTTAGATGCTGTTGAAACTGTTGTACCTCAGCTTAAAGGTGCTTACGCGCTAGGTATTATCCACAGCGATTATCCAGATGAACTCATTACTGTACGTGAAGGTTCACCTTTAGTCATTGGTGTAGGTATTGGTGAAAACTTTATTAGTTCAGACCAACTTGCCCTTTTACCAGTAACAAACCGCTTTATGTACCTAGAAGAAGGCGATATTGCCCGTCTTACACGTACTTCAATTGAAGTATTTGCAAATGGCGAACGCGTTGAACGTCCGGTAAGAGAGCTTGATGCAACCGTAAGCAGTGCATCAAAAGGTGAATACAAACACTACATGCTCAAAGAAATTTATGAGCAGCCAGAAGCAATCAAGCAAACAATTTCTCAAGCACTTGATGGCAATAGCTTACGTGATGATTTCTTGAAAAATGCTGAAGCAGATTTCAATAAAATTCAAAGCGTACAAATCATCGCTTGTGGTACAAGTTACCATTCAGGAATGATTGCGAAATATTGGTTTGAACAACTGATTGGTGTGCCTTGCCAAGTTGAAATTGCAAGTGAATTCCGCTATCGCACCCCTGTAATTGTTGAAAATACACTTTATATTTGTATTTCACAGTCAGGTGAAACTGCTGATACTTTAGCTGCACTACGTGAAACTCAAAAGCGTGCGAAAGCAAACAATATCGATATTCAGACTTTGACTATCTGTAACGTTGCTACGTCTTCAATGGTTCGTGAAACTGATCATCACCTATTGACGCTTGCTGGTCCTGAAATTGGTGTTGCATCAACTAAAGCGTTCACGACTCAGCTCGCTGCGCTTATGTTGTTGATCCTTAAAATTGGACAAGTTAAACAACGTATTAGCCCTGCTATTCTTGAAGAAATTACACGTGAGTTATGGCACAGCCCGAAAGTTATTCTTGATACCCTCAAAAATGACCCAGAAATTTTGCGTTTGTCTGAATTATTCGTTGAAAAAAATCACTGCTTATTCTTAGGCCGTGGTACGAATTATCCAATCGCATTGGAAGGCGCATTAAAGCTCAAAGAAATTTCATATATTCATGCAGAAGGCTATGCAGCTGGTGAGTTAAAACACGGTCCATTAGCACTCGTTGATAATGAAATGCCGATCGTCATTCTTGCGCCAAATGATGAAATGCTTGATAAGCTCAAATCAAATATGGAAGAAGTTCAAGCACGTGGTGGTGAATTATTTGTTTTCGCTGACGAAAATAGCGGAATCAGTGAAAAAGACCGTCAGCACGTTGTACAAATTCCAGCGGTAAACGAATGGTTAGCTCCAATTATTTATAGCGTGCCAGTACAGTTATTGTCTTATCACGTTGCTGTATTACGTGGTACAGATGTTGACCAGCCACGTAACTTGGCGAAGTCAGTAACTGTAGAGTAATTCAAAAGAGATCATTATTAAGGTATCACCTGCTTTAATAACTGATTGATTAAGCCCGATATGTGTAAGTGCATATCGGGCTTTTTTATTGCGTTCATAACGCCTCACAGCCCCTTTCCCGTGAAAGAAAATCGAGTTTAATAATAGAGAAGTCCCCTAGGACCCTGTGTCACAACGGACTTTTTACTTTTGCGCTGATTTAAAGTTTGAGAGATCATTGCGACACAGAGATAAAGGAGCTAAGCGAACTTAGCCCATTTCAGTTTTGTCGCAGCGTCGAATGATGCCGAACAAGTTAGGGGCAAAGTCCTGTGGGAGATCAGGACTTTGCAAACTGGTGTGTTTTAAACGTTGTACGGTTTGAGATGAATACACCTGTGCAAGCTGTTGGCAAATACAATTGCAACTGGCTTGCCTGTGTTCACCTGACGAACAAATTCTTTTAAATTCCTGCTGAGCATTGGCATCATCATTTGTAATACTGTAAGCACCGAACATAAGGTTTAAAACTAATATAAATTTATGAAGTTTCATATTATTCTCATGATTATTTATATCTTTAAATAAAATAAAAATATGATTATCCTAAATATTAAAATAATTTTTTAAATAATAATTAACCCTCCCACAAATATAGGAAAATAAAATAATTAAAATTTTAAAATAAAAATAATTTATAAATTTAAAAAATCAGGTCGCAAAAAACCCAAATTTTAAATAAATAAAATAATTAAATAAGAGAGAAAATGAGTTTGAATAGTGGCATAGCCAACTCCTTAAAAATGGAGTCCTACCACCAGATCACCGCGAATTAATTTATGGTGGTAGAACGAAAGAGGGTTGACAGACTGGTGCCCATAGAGACCAGCACGCACGGGGCGTCCCCCTTCCGTCCTACCGCAAAGAAAGGGGACGCAAGGGTCTAACGACTTATAGTAGAACTATAATCCGCTATGGGGACTTACGGTCTGTCAAAACCGTCTGGCAATGTAGGCCAGCAACGAGATAATAATCGGTATAATAAAGAACGTCAATTTATTTTAATAAAAAAGTTTAAATATAATAATTTTATTAATATTTAAATAATATTATCCTCTTTATTATACCTATGGTTTTCAATTAAATTTAAAATATAAACTTTAGTTATATATATTTGGTTAATAAAATAGATTGATCGTTAACTCTAATTTAATAGTTTATATAAATATATAAGATGATAAGCATACACCTCTCATCATCTTTTCTAGAGTTTACTTTTCCATAGCTTTTACGGGTAAATGCGTGCCTAACAATGAAAAAGTAACATCCGCAACTTCCAACGGGTCTGAACTGGTCCAAATAATATGATTTCCATCATTTGGACTTTCAGAACTTAAATCATATTGATTGAGCTGCCGAATTAATTGCGCTGTTACAGCTTCCGAAGGCTCAATAATTTGGATATCACGGCCTACAATTTCCTGAATCGTATCTGAGACAAACGGATAGTGTGTGCATCCTAAAATAATCGTATCTACTTTTTGCTCGACCAGCGGCGCCAAGATATTTTTTAAATAATCTTTAACTTCCGCTGTATGCGCTTTGCCCGTTTCAATTTTTTCGGCTAAGCCAATACAAGGTACTAAAGACACTTTGATATTTTGTGCGTAAGTTTCGATTAAATTCTTGAGATTTTTTCCCTTAACCGTCGTTGCAGTTGCCAAGACAGCAATATGCTTACTTTGTGTGATTGCTACAGCAGGTTTTACCGCGGGTTCTATGGCAATTAGTGGAACACTAATTTGCGCTCTAATTGTTTCAATCGCTACAGCCGTCATGGTGTTACAAGCAATCACGATCGCCTTACATTTACCCTGTGCAACTAGATTTGAAATTAGATGCGTGGTTCTTGAAACAATCCAGTCGCTTTCTTTATCTCCATACGGGACATATTTCGAGTCAGCGAAATAGATAATATCTTCATTCGGAAGGGCCTGCCGAATGTACTTAAATAGAGACAGCCCGCCTAAACCAGAATCAATCATTCCAATCGGGTTATTCTTCTGGTTCATTATTTTTCCAATTTAAAATTCTAAAAGAAACTATATTTTTCATTATTATATTCTGTTTTCTATCGGTTTTTACATCAGGCCCAACGAGGACCTGACCTAAATTTCGAATTTTATTTTAAGCTGCCGCTTTTTGTTCCTTAATCCAATTTTTAATACGGACATCCAATATATTTAAAGGCAATGTTCCTGCATTTAAGATCATGTCATGGAATGCTTTTATATCAAAACGATCTCCAAGCTCATGTTTCGCTAACTCTCTTAATTCTAAGATTTTTAATTGGCCCATCTTGTATGCCAATGCTTGTGCAGGAATAGCAATATATCGATCTGTCTCTGCCTGAATATCAGGTTCATCTAAAGCAGAATGTTCTCGCATAAAATCAATCATTTGCTGACGGGTCCACTTCTTATAATGCACACCAGTGTCAACCACTAACCGACAAGCACGAAATAACTCACTCGATAGTCTTCCATAGTCTGAAAGCGGGTCTTTATAAAAACCCACATCTTTACCCAATTGCTCTGCGTAAAGTGCCCATCCTTCAATATAGGCAGTGTGATTCGGCTGCTTTCGGAACATCGGCAAATTTGGCAGGTTTTGGGCAATATCAATTTGCATATGGTGGCCGGGAATTGCTTCATGGTAAGCGGTCGCTTCCATTGATATTTTTGAACGTTCAGAGAAGTCCCCTGTATTCACATACACTTGCCCAGGTCGTGAACCATCAGGCGTGCCTTGGTGATACTCCGCACCTGCCGCTTCTTTTTCTCGATATTGCTCTACAGGTAAAACTTCGACCTTATTTTTAGGTAATAAACCAAAGAGCTTCGGCAACTCTGGTTGCATTTGGGCAATATACCCCCGATAAATCTCTAAAATTTCTTCACGAGATTTTGGGAAAATAGCGGGATTTGTTTTTAAGGATTGTTGGAAACTTTTTAAGTCATTGAAACCTTGTGCTTTCGCAATTTTAAGCATTTCCGCTTCTATACGAGCAACTTCTTTTAATCCGAGCTGATGAATAGTTTCAGGGCTTTCCAACGTGGTCGTATTATTTTCTACATAAAAGCGATAGAGCTCGTCACCTTTTGGCAAGCTCCATATACCCTCGTGTTGTCGTCCATAGGGTAAGTAATCTTTCTGAATAAACGTACCGAGTTTTTGATAGGCAGGCCGAACATTCTGATCTATGGCCTGTAGCATTTCACGGCTTAAACGCTCTTGTTCTGCTTTCGAAATATTTTTTGGAAATTGCTTTAATGGAGAAGCAAAAACACTGTCCTTCCCTACGGGAGCTGCAATGCTATTAATCTGCTTTGCCACCTTTTCAATTAAATATTTGGGTGGCATCAAGCCATCTTTTTGTCCTTGTTTCGCTAACTGAATACCTTGATCAAGAATAAGAGGGATTTGTTTTAAACGAGCAATATAGTCTTCATATTGCTTCGCATTATCAAAGGGAATCGAACTAATAAACCCCGGAAATTGTAAATGCAGTCCCCACATTTGATTGAAAGGCATCTCATACAATTTCAAATCATAACTTTTAAGAGTCTCTTTCAACTGATAAATCATTAGATCTTTATTTAATTGATCAGTTGCTGAAAACCCTGTGCTATCAATTGCTTCAAAACGATTTAAAAAATTTTGCGTACTTTTTTTATCTTTCTCGATCTGATTTTTTGAAAGCTCAGTCCATCGATTGTTGTAGCGTAAATCTCCTAAAGTAGTTGCAGTTTCAGGACTATTTTTCAAAGTGTATTCCCACTGTTCTTGTAAAAGCTGGTTTAAAGCTTTCACAAGAACAGAGACATTACTGTTTTGTTTAGATTGTAATTTTTCGATGGTATTTGTATTAATTTCAGGGGTTGCAGCATCAGAAGAATGAGACATCCAAAATAAAACACTGATACAAGCAAAATGTAAGGTTCTGTTTTTCATTTAATTATCCAGAAATATTTAACAAAGGTTAAAATAAAGACAAAACAAATTACGTGCCAAGCAGCATATAAAATGGTGTAAAAATCGAGTATTTTTTTAACTCAATGATTTTATAAATTAATTTTCTTTTTAATTATATTATTTATAGTTGCTATCTATATTCCACATCTGACTTTAATAGACTAAGAACTTAAAAAAGTGCACATGAACGATCTCAGTGCACTTTTTAATTTCTACATTAAAAATTGTTTCTCAAGAAAACAAATATTGATAAACAATATAGGCAGCCAGTTTTGCTGTTCTATTGTCTAAATCAAATTTTGGATTGCACTCAGCAATATCTAAAAGTTTGATTTTTCCAGTCTCTTGAATATGCTTAAAAATCGCTTCAAAAGTGGCTAAATCAATTCCTTTTACAGCAGGCGCACTGACTCCCGGTGCAACCGCAGCTGCGAAGACATCTAAATCAATCGTAACGTACAAACAGTCTACTTTTTCAATAAAAGCATCAACCGCAGCAAGCACGTTATTCAGGTTAAAAATATTAACTTCATGGTCGCGTAAATATGAACAATTCAACGCATCGGCTGTATCAAACAAAACTTTAGTATTGGCATGGTTAGCGACCCCAATACATAAATAATTAAATTGTTTTTGATGTTGTTCTGAAAGTCGAGCTGCCTGTAAGAAAGGTGTACCAGAGGTTGCATGCTCTGCTTCACGCAAATCAAAATGGGCATCGAAGTTAATAATTCCTATTTTTTTATCTGGCGCGTGGGCTTGTACATATTGGAACAGACCACTAAAGCTGCCAAATGCAACCTCATGTCCACCACCAAGAACAATCGGTTTTAAACCATTTTGTAAGCTATTTGCGACTTGCTCAGCCAACTCAGTTTGGGCTTGCTCTAAATTGTCATATTCGCAGGTCACTGTACCCAAATCGACAATACTGACTGGACGATGAATAGGTAAATTGGCAAGCTGATTACGGATTGCGTCTGGCGCATCAGCAGCACCGACTCGACCTTTGTTACGTTTCACGCCTTCATCAGAGCTAAAACCAATCAGCGCAAATTCGGCATGTTGGGTCTTGTTGATAATATGATGAATGCGTTGGTGTGCTTCACCTTCGCCATCATGGCGGCCTTGCCATTTAAATGTGTGATTCATGTGACACCGTTTAAAAAATAACTTCTTGTCCATGCTGAACGACTCGCTTAGGCAAATCTCCGCCAAGCCAGTAAACAATTTCAGATGGATGCTCAATATCCCAAGCCACAAAGTCAGCGACTTTACCCTGCTCTAAACTACCGTGCGTTTGCTCTAAACCGAGTGCTTGTGCAGCATGAATGGTGACACCCGCTAATGCTTGCTCAGGCGTTAAACGGAATAATGTACTGCCCATATTCAGCATTAAACGTAAAGAAAGTGCCGGAGATGTGCCCGGGTTTAAATCACTCGATAGCGCAATACGCACACCATGTTTAATGAGGCTTTCAACTGGTGGATATTGTGTTTCACGCAGCAAATAAAAAGCACCCGGCAATAACACAGCAACCGTACCCGACTCTGCCATTGCTTTAACATCATCTTCGGTCATGTACTCTAAATGGTCAGCTGACAAAGCATGATAACGTGCTGCCAAGCTTGAACCACCTAGTGATGAAAGCTGTTCCGCGTGAAGCTTAACGGGTAAATTCAAAGATTGTGCTGTTTTAAAAACACGTTCAACCTGAGCAGGTGAAAATGCCAGATGCTCACAAAAAGCATCAACCGCATCGACTAAACCTTCAGCATGCAGTTTCGGTAACATTTCTGTACAGATATGCTCGATATAAGCATCGCTTTGATCTTTGTATTCTGGTGGTAAAGCATGCGCAGCCAGACAGGTGCTTTTTACCGTCATCGGTAAAGCTTCACCAATTTGACGGATGACACGCAGCATTTTGCGCTCATTTTCGTAATTGAGTCCGTAACCAGACTTAATCTCGATGGTGGTTACACCATCTTGTTGCATACAGCGAATACGCTTAAGGGCTGAATTTAATAGTTGTTCTTCGCTGGCTTCACGGGTTGCACGTACTGTACTAGCAATACCACCACCGCTTGCTGCAATTTCAGCATAACTTACACCTTGCAAGCGTTTTTCAAACTCAACACTACGGTTGCCACCAAATACACTATGCGTATGACAGTCAATAAACCCTGGGGTTACCCAAGCGCCTTTTAAGTCAACTGTTTCGGAATATGTATCGGTAGGAAGTTGTTGTTGTTTTCCAATCCACTGAATGAGATGCCCTTCTGTGACAATTGCAGCATCTTCAATGTAGGAGTATTGCCCATTTTGCATGGTCGCAATGTGGCAATTTTGCCAAAGTTTTTTCATGAGCCTTTCCTCAAAACTGCCCAATAGTTAAACCATTGGGCAGTTCATTTGTTAGCTTTCTATCTCAACATTTTGCTGGATAGGATTACTTTCCTTTCCCAGATTTTGCTCTGGTTTTACCCATATACGATAAGCAATAGTTAAGAGTACAAGCCATGTTATACCTACATAAATTGCAGGACGTGAATCAGGGAAATAACCCATCATGACTAAAATGAACACCATAAAACCAATCGCGAATGCAGGTGCATATGGCCAGCCCCATACAGGGAAATCAAGCGCCTTAATTTCAGCAGTAGATAATTTACGGCGCATTGCCACTTGCGAAAGCAAAATCATGAGCCAAACCCAGACGGTTGCAAAAGTCGCAATTGATGCAATGATCATGAACACATTTTCAGGAATAAGGTAGTTCAGTACCACACCCGTCAATAGCACACCAGCCATCACCACAACAGTCATCCATGGCACACCATTACGTGACAATTTTTGGAAAACTCGAGGTGCTTGACCACGGTTTGCCATACCATAAAGCATACGGCCTGCGCCAAATACATCACTGTTAATTGCTGAAACAGCCGCTGTAATCACGACAATATTTAAAATATTTGCTGCTGATTTAATGCCTAAATTTTCAAAAATCTGGACAAATGGACTACCTTGGCTACCAATTTGGTTCCATGGGAAAATCGACATCAAAACAAAAATCGTGAGTACATAAAAAAGTAAAATACGAACTGGAACAGCATTAATTGCTTTTGGCAAAGTCGTTTTCGGATCTTGAGACTCACCCGCTGTAATGCCAATAATCTCAATACCACCAAAGGCAAATACAACTACAGATAAACATGCCACCAAACCTGCAATACCATGCGGCATAAAACCGTCATAAATCCATAGGTTTGAAATACCTGGTACGAAATTGCTATGATCAGCCTGGAAGCCATAGAACATAAGCCCTAAACCACCTAGAATCATGGCAACAATGGCAGTAACTTTGATAATGGATAACCAAAATTCGAGCTCGCCAAAAACTTTAACGTGAATTAAGTTAATAGCGCCTAAAAACATAATTAACGATAAAATCCAGATCCACCTCGGTACATCGGGATACCAGAATCCCATATAAATACCAAAAGCAGTGACATCGGCAAGTGCAACAATCACCATTTCAAATACATATGTCCAACCTGTGGTAAAACCTGCCAGTGGACTAATGTACTGTGATGCATAGTGGCTAAATGAACCAGATACAGGGTTATGGACAGCCATTTCACCCAGTGCGCGCATAACAATATAAATTGCAATCCCTGCAACGATATACGCTAGTAATACTGAAGGCCCAGCCATTTTAATGGCAGTTGCCGAACCATAGAAAAGCCCAGTTCCAATTGCTGAGCCCAATGCCAAGAAACGAATGTGACGGGTGTTCAACCCCCGCTGTAGTGTGGAGTTTTGTGACATTATAATCTCCAATCCTTGAGGATATTTAGTTAGATTCGGCCACTCCATGTGACCGTTTTATTAATCACACTTCAGATAGACTAGGGAGTAGGTTTGGAATAATTAACTCGTTTAGACAACCACTCGAAAGTAATTCACTTGCCTGTTCAATATCAGGAGCAAAGAAACGGTCTTCGCTGTAGTACGGCACTTGAGCGCGCAAGATTTTACGGGCTTGTTCAAGTTTAGGCGAGCTTTTTAGGCCTTCACGGAAATCTAAACCCTGACAAGCGCCTAACCATTCAACAGCTAGAATGCCGCGCACGTTATCAGCCATTGGCCAAAGTCGTTTACCAGCATTCGGGGCCATCGAAACATGGTCTTCCTGATTCGCTGAAGTCGGTAAGCTATCAACACTCGCCGGATGTGCAAGCGCTTTGTTATCACTCGCAAGCGCTGCTGCTGTAACTTGAGCAATCATGAAACCTGAGTTAACGCCACCATTTGCGACCAAGAACGGTGGAAGCTGTGACATGTGGCGGTCCATCATCATTGAAATACGACGTTCTGAAAGTGAACCAATTTCTGCAATTGCCAATGCTAAATTATCTGCTGCCATAGCAACAGGTTCTGCGTGGAAGTTACCACCAGAAATCACATCACCTTCTGCTGCAAAAACGAGAGGGTTATCAGACACTGCATTTGCTTCAATTGCTAAAACTTCAGCAGCCTGACGGATTTGAGTTAGACATGCACCCATCACCTGTGGCTGACAACGTAAAGAATACGGATCTTGAACTTTGCTACAGTCTTCGTGTGAATGTGCAATTTCACTTGATTCTGTTAAGAGGTCACGATAAGCCGCAGCCACATCAATTTGACCACGTTGACCACGTACTTCATGAATACGTGCATCGAACGGTGAACGTGAACCAAGCATTGCTTCAACACTTAAACCACCGCATACAGTTGCAGCAGCAAATAAATCTTCAGCTTCAAACAAACCACGTAAAGCATAAGCGGTCGAAACTTGTGTCCCGTTTAGAAGTGCCAAGCCTTCTTTAGCTGCTAAAGAAATTGGCTCTAAGCCTGCAATTTTTAAAGCTTCAACTGCTGGTATCCATTCACCTTTATAACGCGCCTTACTTTCACCCAACAAAATCAATGACATATGTGCAAGTGGTGCCAAGTCACCCGAAGCACCTACTGAGCCTTTAAGAGGAATATGCGGATAAACTTCTGCATTAATTAAAGCCAACAACGCATCAATGACTTTACGGCGAATACCTGAGAAACCACGTGCCAAGCTATTTGCTTTCAATAGAATAATTAAACGAACCATTGCATCATCAAGTGGCTCACCTACACCTGCTGCATGCGAAAGAACTAATGAACGCTGTAATTGTTCTAAATCTTCAGGAGCAATCTTGGTTGAAGCAAGTAAACCAAAACCTGTGTTAATGCCATAAGCTGTACGCCCTTCATTTACAATCTGTTCTACACAAGCCACGCTTGCGTTAATTGCAGCTGAAGCACTGTCATCTAATTTAACTTTAATCGGGTTGAGGTAAGCTTGACGTAAATTAGCTAAGGTTAATTTTCCCGGTTGGATCAATAATTCCATGTTGGCTTCCTAATTTTTGGCACTATATTCTGCTGAGACGGTGCTTTTCACAATTGCAAAAAGCACCGCTAGTTTTTCCATGTGTTTTTATTGAGTGATCATTGGCAAGTTTAAGCCTTGCTCTTTCGCACAGTTAATTGCAATTTCATAACCTGCATCGGCATGACGCATAACACCTGTTGCAGGGTCATTGGTCAGTACGCGAGCAATACGTGCAGCAGCGTCATCTGTACCATCACACACAATCACAACGCCTGAATGTTGAGAGAAGCCCATACCTACACCGCCACCATGGTGTAGAGACACCCAAGTTGCCCCGCCTGCTGTATTTAACAATGCATTTAATAAAGGCCAGTCTGATACTGCGTCTGATCCGTCTTGCATTGCTTCAGTTTCACGGTTTGGACTCGCAACTGAGCCTGAGTCTAAGTGGTCACGACCAATTACGACTGGTGCAGATAATTCACCACTACGAACCATTTCGTTAAAAGCTAAACCAAGTTTTGCACGTAAGCCTAAACCCACCCAGCAAATACGAGCTGGTAAACCTTGGAAGCTAATGCGTTCACGTGCCATGTCTAACCAGTGATGTAAATGTTCATCATCAGGAATTAACTCTTTAACTTTGGCATCTGTTTTATAAATGTCTTCTGGGTCACCAGAAAGCGCTGCCCAACGGAATGGACCAATACCACGGCAGAACAATGGACGAATATATGCAGGAACGAAGCCAGGGAAATCAAAAGCGTTTTCTACGCCTTCTTCTTTCGCCATTTGACGGATGTTATTTCCATAGTCAAATGTTGGAACACCCATTTTTTGGAAATCGAGCATGGCTTGTACATGCTTCGCCATCGACTGTTTTGCAGCTTTTACAACAGCTTCTGGTTCTGTTTTCGCACGTTCACGGTATTCATCCCAAGTCCAACCTACTGGTAAGTAACCATTCAGTGGATCATGTGCACTTGTTTGGTCTGTCACCATGTCTGGACGCACACCACGGCGAACAAGCTCAGGTAAAATTTCAGCAGCGTTACCATGAAGTGCAATTGAAATAACCTTGCCTTCTTTCGTGTAACGATCGATACGCGCTAAAGCATCATCTAAATCAGTTGCTTGTTCATCTACATAACGCGTACGTAAACGGAAATCGATACTTGCTTGTTGGCATTCAATGTTTAAAGAACAAGCCCCTGCAAGTGTTGCAGCTAAAGGCTGAGCACCACCCATGCCACCTAAACCAGCAGTTAGTACCCAACGACCGTTTAAATCACCGTTGTAGTGTTGGCGGCCTGCTTCAACGAAAGTTTCGTAAGTGCCTTGCACAATGCCTTGGCTACCAATGTAGATCCAAGAACCCGCTGTCATTTGACCGTACATTGCTAAAGCTTTTGCATCTAACTCGTTAAAGTGTTCCCAGTTTGCCCAGTGCGGCACAAGGTTTGAGTTTGCAATTAAAACGCGTGGTGCATCTTTATGAGTTTTAAACACACCTACTGGTTTGCCTGATTGAACTAATAAAGTTTCATCAGTTTCAAGATTTTTTAAAGTATCTACAATTTTGTCGAAACATTCCCAGTTTCGTGCTGCACGGCCAATACCACCGTATACAACCAACTCTTTCGGGTTTTCTGCAACGTCCGGATCAAGGTTATTCATCAACATACGTAATGGCGCTTCAGTTAACCAACTTTTAGCTGTCAATTCAGTGCCGCGTGGCGCACGAATTTCTACATCACGAAATTTTGTTGTCGTTGTTGTTGTCACAGGCGGACTCCTTCCTTTGAGCTTACATCAGCAGAACATCTCTTGTTTCTGCATTTGTATAGTAATGTATTAACTTGTATATACATCCATATACTACACAAATATTTTACGGCGTGAAGAGGCTTGCTCATATTTTTTTGCAAAGACTTAATAAGCATATGAATTAAAATAATTTATTTTTATGAATTGCATAAAAAAAGCACATATCCTTTCACTAGATATGTGCTTTTAAAAAATAACTTATTGACTTTTAACGTTGAATTAACTCAATAACATAACAATTTTTTGCCCAATTTTGAGGGAAATGAACTGATGTAATCGCAGTGGTTTTCTCAATTTTTAGAGTCTCGTGGGCAGCAAGTAAAAAGGCTTTTTCTTCAATCGCTACTTCAATGTCAGAACCACTATTAAAAATAAAAATCAGGTCTGCCGAGCTTAAAAAAGTCTGTGCTTCTGTACCATCTACTCTTTGAAAGCGGGCATGAAATTTTGCAGAATCATAAATTAAATTTAGATCTCGAATTGCACCGTCAACTAACTCACTATGCACCTGACTTTCACCATGGAAAGCAAAAATCTCGCCCAGCTTTAATGACCTAGCAGGCAGATCATCGACATGTAATACGATGCCTTGCCCATCAAGTACAGTAATAATTCGCTGCTTATTTGGGAACAAGGAAAATGGTCCAGAAGTTGTCACATTTGCCATCGAAATTCGCCAATCAAACTCGATTTCACCTTGGCTTCGCGCAATTTCCAAAGTGTAACCCGCACCATTTTTCCAAAGCATTTTTGTATATTGGTCTGCCTTGAGTACTTCAATCATTGCGTAAATTTGCCTTCGAGATAATAACGACTGCCGGGATAAGTCAGACGGGCACTAGAAATGAGTTGTTTGTTTGACCACGTACGGCGACGGATCAGTAAACATGGTTCAGTTTTAGTGATTTTTAACCACTTACACTCTTGCGGAGATGCTAAAACGGCTTCAACAATATGCTCGCCTTCTGTCACAGGTGCTTTTGCCATTAAGTATGCATTTGGAGTAATGGTTTTAAAGTCTTGTTGTAGATAATCTGGAATGAGTGCTGCATCAACCAAACGATCTTCGACTTGAACTGGCACATCATTTTCATAATGCACAATAATTGAATGAAACAGCTTTTGCCCTTCACGAGTCTGCATTAATACACTTTGCTCTGCATTTGCATAAATTTGTTCTAAAATTAAAACTTCAGCATGGTGCTTATGGTTTCGTGCAACAATTTCTTCGGCAATATTATTAATTTGAAAAAGCGCAGTTCGGCCTTGCCCTTCAGCAACGAAAGAACCAACCCCCTGTATACGTACCAATAGACCTTCTGTCGTTAACTCTCGTAGCGCACGGTTTACCGTCATGCGACTGCAACCAAGTTGATTGACCAACTCGCTTTCAGAAGGAATTTTTTTATTTACAGCCCAAGATCCTTCATAAATCTTTTGTGAAATCAGCTGTTTTACGCGTTGATATAAAGGAACTGGACTATCAGCTTCAATCGAAAGCTCAGCATGTTCTTGTTTTGATGTTCTGGGCATAACAAATACTCAAAAAGGCAGCAGGCAAAATCATATTTTAGTTGACATGCTATGTATATACAACCACATACAATATGTTAATTTATGAATTAAATAGATTTTAAAAAGTTTAAAAAATAAACATAGATCAACAAGAGCTAATTTAAAGTTTTATGTAGATAAATTCAAATATATAAAGGTTTTATCAATATTTATTTAATAATTATTTCTGCTATGCCTTTGCCCCATCCAAGGGCTTCAAAGTGTGGCCTTTTCGGGTTTACGAAATGATGCTTAAAAATTTTATTTAAAATAACTGATCGATAGTATTCTTCTGCCACACAGTATATTAATAAAACTGGAAGCACATCGAATGCGTAATTATAAAATAGATATTCTTCGAGGAATCTCTATCCTTTTGGTTCTTTTACACCATTTTAATATTCCTTATAAACTTAAAGATACATGGTTAGGTTTTGATTTCTTAGGTGAAGCATTTAGCACAGTCATCGCAAGAAACGGAAATTATGGCGTGACCATGTTTTTTGTGATTTCGGGTTTTTTAATTACCCATCACACTTTAAAAAGAGACAAACAATTCTCCGCAATTAACCTCAAACATTTTTATATCCGACGAGCAGCCCGCATTTTACCATGTCTGGTTTTACTCATTTTAGGCGTAAGTTTACTTGGGTCATTTGACTTAAAACCTTTTGTAAACCAAGCTCCCAATGGCATTGAGGTCTCATACCCCTTAACCATATTTGCAGCTTTAACCTTCTGGATGAATATCCTGATTATCAAATTTGGTTGGGTAAACTACGCTTTGGGCGTGTTGTGGTCACTCTCTGTAGAAGAAGTTTTTTACTTTGTGTTTCCATTATTGTGCCTGCTCACGCGTAGTAATAAAGTCTTTATTGCTGTACTTGTTGGGGTAATTTTATACGGACCTTATTTTAGATCTCTACATTTTGGAGAAGAAAGCGGTGCCTATTTATATCATTATTTTTCAAGTTTTGATGGTATAGCCATTGGTTGTTTAACTGCTATTTTCTCTCATAAATATCAGCCAGATTGGGCCTATAAAAAACCTCTTTCGTGGTTAATTATTTTGAGTATGACAGCCCTTTATTTATATGCGCCAATTAAAGAAGTTAGTACTTGGGGTATCAGCTTATTTGCTTTAGCCACAGGCTTACTGATTTTGTGTTTCCAACACCCTTCCGCAACGCAAGCACATAATCTGTTTACAAAAGTTATGGTTTGGTTGGGGCAGAGAAGTTATGAAACTTATTTGTTTCATCTGGTTGTACTGGGCCTCATGAAAGTTGCTTTTATTCCAGCTCAAACTGACTCTAGCATCAAAATTATGCTTTTAATTGGCTATCTGATTCTAACTTTCATCATTAGCGCAGCGATTGAAAAATATTATTCCACCCCGCTTAACAGCTACATTCGAAAGGTTTTCATTAAAGACAAATCATAAAAATAAGCCCCTTTAAAATAGGGGCTTATTTAATTAAGCAATTAACATAGTTTCATCTTCTTGTTTAAAAGGATTCGACCAGTTCTGCCAAGCTTGTGGTCCTAAAGCCATTTCTTCATCACTTAATAAACAACGGTCTAAGCGTTCTATTAAGGCTTGCTCATTCATTTGCATACCAATGAGAACCAGCTCTTGCCTTGCATCACCTGTTTTTGCATCCCAAACCTTTTTAATTTGTTCGATGCTGTCTAAGTCACTCGGCCATTCTTCTTCTGCAACGGCGGCCCACCAATAACCTGCTAAGCCATGTCGTGCCATAGCACCCGCTTGCGACCATGAATAAGCCAATGTTGGTTCGGCAGCCAACCAGAAAAAGCCTTTGGAACGGACGACTCCCGGCCATTCAGCCTGTACCAAATCATAAAAACGCTCTGGATGAAAAGGTCGACGCGCACGGTAAACAAAGCTACTGATTCCA
This sequence comes from Acinetobacter sp. Leaf130, assembly GCF_001423205.1. NCBI lineage: Bacteria > Pseudomonadati > Pseudomonadota > Gammaproteobacteria > Moraxellales > Moraxellaceae > Acinetobacter > Acinetobacter sp. Leaf130. The sequence goes on along the minus strand of NZ_LMOE01000005.1, from coordinate 55,271 downwards.
TACTCTTCAGTCTCTGGTGTATGCTCACCACGCAATTCTTTTAACCATCCTGGCGCTTGTGCTGCTTCATCAAAATCGAATAGCTGTGTATTTAAAATTTTATCTAAAGCAATTTTTCCAAATTGAGCAATTTCAATTCGGGCACGTGGGTTTAATGTCTTTAGAATTGCGGTGAGCTGCTCTTGCTGAGCCTGATCAATCAGGTCAATTTTATTCAGCACAATCACATCACAAAACTCGATCTGATCGATAAGTAAGTCAACCACAGTTCGTTCATCTTGTTCGCCTAGCGACTCTCCACGTTGCTGTAGTGAGTCCAGAGAGCTGTAATCTTTAAGGAAGTTAAAAGCGTCAACTACAGTAACCATGGTGTCGAGTCGAGCAAACTCATTTAAAGAATTTCCATTTTCGTCTTCAAAAGTAAAGGTTTCTGCAACAGGTAAAGGTTCTGAAATACCTGTTGACTCAATCACCAATTGGTCAAAACGGCCTTCGTCGGCTAAACGTCTCACCTCAACCAGTAAATCTTCTCGTAGCGTACAACAAATACAGCCATTACTCATTTCAACCAGCTTTTCATCTGTTCTTGAAAGCTCCGCCCCACCTTCGCGTACTAATGCCGCATCAATATTCACCTCAGACATATCATTCACAATCACGGCAATACGGCGACCTTCGCGATTATTTAAAATATGGTTAAGTAACGTGGTCTTTCCTGCACCCAAAAAGCCCGATAAAACAGTGACGGGAAGCTTGGCAAATGAGTTGGCGATTGCAGTGTGCATGGCTTGTTCTCTTTGAATAATATTTAAAACTAATCATGACTAACCATTAAATATGGTCAGATGGCAGGTGTTTCTACTCTAAACCACATTAATGTTATGTTATAACATAACTATTGATCAAGTTTTTATTCCAATTTTATTTAAACCAATTCACTTAGTCTTTGAAAAATTGGCTTTTAAAAGCCCTGACACATTGACGTTTTATAGTGGTGATCAGGCCCCCACGCTCTAAAACCTTGGCTATCAATATGAATTTGTCCCGAGGCATACACCCCCAATCCCATCTTGAGTGCTTGCCCTTTGGTTGCCCAGAACTGACAAATTTTGGTTTTGCTTTGTTGAATATTGAACTGGTCTAAGTCACTCGGCTGTTCTGGCCCAATTCGAAAATCCAGCGCTGCATTAAAGACATGTCGAGAAGCATCCGCACCACCAGCACAGCGGTTTAGAGATAAAGCTCGATAAACCGATGTCACTTCAAAATCGTTTATTACCCCATCGTTAACCAATGCTTTTAAGATGCTGAGTGTCGGAACGATATTGGACCAAATCTCGCGTGGAGGCACTGCATAGGGTTCAACTCCACATTTTTGCCAATCTCGGGCTGAACGTAATAATTCATGGTCTGGAATTAAAGTAGCAAGGCCATTTTTTTGCAGAAATTGCTTGTAAGCCTGTACAGATTGTCGATGCTCCCCTGTTGCTAACCATGCAATATAATCCTCAGGTTGTGGCTTTATTTTGCCGACTATCTTTGAAGGTTGAGGCAACTTGGACTGCGGTTGCAAAGGAATCGTTGGCTTGGGTGTTTGAGTACTACACGCTGTGAGAGATAATAAAAGTAAACCTAAATAACGCTTCATAAATATGCTCTATCTTCACCAAAAAAGGGAAAGATGCTCATCATTAAATTCAAGAAATGTTATATTATAACAATAATAAAATCTTTTACTTTCTGTTGCTAAATTTTAAAAATAAAAAAAGGACGTATGAGGTACGTCCTTTTATGGTTGAATCAATCTTACAAATCAGCTTCAAGTGCAGGCACAGGTTGCTCTGCTTTCAGCTTACGACGTTTAAATTGATAAGCCACCATTAAACATAGAATCCAGCCGGGAATCATCATGACTGCAATACGCATGTCTGGTGTTAAAGACATTACAACTAAAATGCCCAACATAAACACGATGCAAAGATAGTTGCTAAATGGATACATAAAGCTTGGGAACTTTGTAGTTTGACCTTGGCTTTGCGTGTATTTACGGAATTTTAAATGTGTCCATGAAATCACAACCCAGTTAATTACAATGGCTGCTACAACCAACATCATGAGCAAACCAAATGCTTTTTCAGGGAAAATGTAATTTAACAACACACATAAAATAGTCACCGCAGCAGAAAGAATCACTGCATTGGTTGGAATACCGCGTTTATTAATATGTGCAAATGCTTTTGGTGCATTTCCTTGTTGTGCAAGACCCAATAGCATACGGCTACTGCAATAACTCGTACCGTTATAAACTGAAACCGCAGCAGTCAAAATCACAAAGTTCAGCAACGTTGCAATGCCTTGGCTATCTAAAGAAGCAAAGACCATCACAAATGGACTACCGCCTTCAGCCATCTGATTCCATGGGAATAGCGAGAATAAAACCAAAAGTGTTGCAATATAGAAAATCAAAATACGGTAGATAATTTGATTTACAGCTTTAGGTAAGGTTTTATCCGGATCACGTGCTTCAGCCGCAGTAATACCAAAAAGTTCGATACCACCAAAAGCAAAAATAATGACCGCCATTGCCATCACTAAGCCTTCAACACCAAATGGGAAAAAGCCACCGAGTGCCCAAAGGTTGCTGATACTGGCTTGCGGACCAGCTGTACCAGTTGCTAGTAAATATGAACCAAAACCAATCATTGCCAGAATTGCCAAGATTTTGACAATAGAAAACCAGAATTCCATTTCGCCAAAAAACTTAACATGCAGCAAATTAATGCCGTTGATTAAGACAAAGAAGGTTAAAGCAGATGCCCACGTTGGAATTTGCGGCCACCAATATTGAATATAAAGACCAATTGCGCTTAGTTCTGCCATACAGACGAGGACATTCAGTACCCAGTAATTCCACCCAGACATGAACCCAGCAAATGGTCCCCAGTATTTGTAGGCAAAATGACTAAAAGACCCACTTACTGGCTCTTCGACCACCATCTCACCAAGCTGACGCATCATTAAAAAAGCAATAAATCCTGCAATTGCATAGCCAAGGATGACTGATGGACCTGCTAATTTAATCGATTGTGATATACCAAGAAAAAGCCCTGTGCCAATCGCCCCACCCAATGCAATAAGTTGGATGTGCCGATTACTCAAACCGTGTTTCAGGTTTCCTTGCTCTTGTGCTGACATATGATTATTCTCATCCTTGTCACGTAATTTTTTTCCAATAAATTACGTATATCATAAATTAATCAAACTTTCATAGAGATTCATGAAAAAATAATTGCGTGACTTTTCTCATGACCGCGAATGAAAACAGAAAATACAAGAAATGACAATTATTATGAAATGTGTAATTAAATTATGTATTGCGTAATTTGATGAATTCAGTATTATAGAGACATGAAGCAATTGGTTGTGCTCGGTCTATATCAAACTCATAAGACAAAAGATGCTCTCAGCAAAGGTTAAAAACTTATTGAGTAGCTCAGTCCTAGACCGAACTTTTATTTGTATATGACCCGAGATAAAGACAAGGACGCGAAAATGGAACAAAACCTAAATTCTTTTATTGAAGTTTCACCTCAATCAGATTTCACTATTCATAATTTGCCTTATGGGATTTTTAGCAGAACTGCCGAAAGCGAGCGTCAGGTGGGTGTCGCTATTGGTGATTGGGTGATTGATCTCGCTGCTCTTGAAAAGCATGGTCTTTTAAAACTTTCAGAACAAGACACCTATTTTAATCAACCGACCCTGAATAAATTTATTGAGTCTGGCAAAGCAAACTGGTCAAAAGTGCGTAAGACACTACAGTCTCTTCTCTCGGCTGATAATTTAACGCTTCAACAAAATGAAGCATTGCGTCAGGAAGTTCTGGTTAAGCAAGACAGCGTTACTTTGCATTTACCTGTTCAAGTACCTGGTTACACCGATTTCTATTCTTCTAAAGAACATGCGACTAATGTGGGTTGTATGTTCCGCGACCCAAAAAATGCCTTGCTTCCAAACTGGACCGAATTACCTGTTGGTTATAATGGCCGTGCTAGCTCTGTTGTAGTCAGTGGCACTCAAGTTGTACGTCCATCTGGTCAAATTAAACTTCCAAATGAAGAGCGCCCAGTTTTTTCTGCAACGCGTAAACTCGATTTTGAACTTGAAACAGCGTTTATTGTGGGTAAACCAACGCAGCTCGGTCAGCCTATCGCTATTGAAGATGCTTGGGATCATATTTTTGGAATGGTATTGCTGAATGACTGGTCAGCACGCGATATCCAGCAATGGGAATATGTTCCACTCGGCCCTTTTAACGCTAAAACTTTTGCCAGTTCGATTTCACCTTGGGTCGTGACGCTTGAAGCACTTGAACCATTTAAAGTTGAAGGCCCGAAACAAGACCCGAAGCCAATGGGCTATTTACAAGAAAATGTCGCTAATAGTTACGACATTAATTTGAGTGTTGAAATTCAAACGCCCAAATCGACACAAACTGACGTGATCTGTAAAACCAATTTCAAATATATGTATTGGTCTATGTCTCAGCAGCTCACCCACCACACCATTGCTGGTTGTAATGTTCAGGTTGGTGACCTAATGGGTTCAGGTACCATTTCTGGTTCTACACCAGATTCGTATGGCAGTTTGCTTGAGCTTACCTGGAATACAACCAAGCCGTTAACACTTGCCAACGGTGAAACTCGTGGTTTTTTACAAGATGGCGATACACTCATCATGAAAGGTCACTGTGAGAAAAATGGAATCCGTGTCGGCTTTGGTGAAGTGAAAAATACAGTTCTTCCTGCATTAACGTTCGATTTTGCAGAAACTTCGGAGCCTGACTATGAAGCTGTATAGTTACTTTCGTAGCTCTGCAGCCTATAGAGTACGGATTGGTCTAAACATTAAAGGTTTAGCTTATGAGACTGTTCCAGTTCATCTGGTAAAAAATGAACAGCAAAGCGAAGACTATTTAAAGTTAAACCCTAGTGCTCTGGTCCCGACTTTAATTGACGGCGATTTAACCTTGTCACAATCTTTAAGCATTTTGGAATATCTGGATGAACAATATCCAGAAACCAAATTACTCCCAAGAGATGTGCAAGAACGTGCCAAAGTCCGTGCTTTTGCACAAGCTATTGCCTGTGATATGCACCCATTAAATAACCTGCGCATTCTGAAATATTTAAAAAATGAGTTAAATGTTTCAGATGAGCAAAAAAATTATTGGTATCAGCACTGGATTCTTGAAGGTTTTCAAAATCTGGAACAGCAACTACAAAATTCGAATGGCCAATTTTGCTTTGGACACGAAGCAACAATTGCCGATTGCTGTCTGATTCCACAGGTTTACAACGCGAAACGCTTCAAGATTGATTTATCTGCGTTTCCAAAAATTGAATCGATTTATCACCATTGTTTGTCTATCCCAGCCTTCTATAACGCGGCGCCAGAACAACAACCAGATTGGGAATAGTAAAAAGGAGTTTTAATATGACATTTTCCATTAAAAAAATACATCACGTTGCATATCGTTGTAAGGATGCGAAAGAGACTGTTGAGTGGTATAAAAAAATGCTCAACATGGACTTCATTTTAGCTTTTGCTGAAGACCATGTGCCTTCAACTAAAGCTTTTGACCCATATATGCATTTATTCTTAGATGCAGGTCAAGGCAACGTTTTGGCATTTTTTGAATTGCCGACTCAACCAGAAATGGGCCGAGACGAAAATACGCCTCAATGGGTACAGCATATTGCTTTTGAAGTTGAAGATGTAAATGCCCTGATGGCTGCCAAGCAACATTTAGAAGAAAATGATGTGAAAGTTTTGGGCGTAACCAATCATGGTATTTTCCACTCAATTTATTTCTTTGACCCAAATGGCCACCGTTTAGAACTTACCTATAACGATGTGCGCGCTGAAGAAAAAATTGCAAAAATTACTGAAGAAATGAAAGCAGAAATGCTGGAGGAATGGAGCAAAACTAAACGTGCTCCTCACCACACACATTTCTTGCATGAAGAAGAGTTAGGAACCTAATTTTAAAAGATCGATCTAAAAAGTCGGCATTGATTAGAATTGTTAAAAACAGCTCTATATCAATGCCGATTTATATTATTTAAAACTGCTAAATTTCTAGAAAATCGCGCTATAAATGAGAGCATGGTGATTTTAGAAAATTGTTGATTATTAAACATGCCAATTTCGCTAATAGAAAAAGGTGATTTCTATTTCTCACTAGGCTCAGGCATGATGTAAAACGCAGCAATTTCAATTTATGTTTTGAACATCACTGTTTAACAACTGAAGTAACTTTATTAAGGGTATTTAAATGATTGAAGAAAAAGTATCTGGGGGGGTTCAATCACTTGAAGTCGGTTTATCTGTACTAAATGCCCTTTTAGAGCACAATCAACCTATTATTCTCAAAGATCTGTCTAGCAAGCTAGAAATGCATCCTGCCAAAGTACACCGCTATCTGGTCAGCCTTATTCGCATGGAATATGCAAAACAGCTTGATGATGGTCAATATGCTTTAGGCGATCAGGCATGGCGCTTAGGTCTCAACTGTGTTCAGCATAGCGACACCCTACAACTGGTACAGCATTTAATTTACGACCTACAAAACAAAATTGGTTGCGGCATACAAATTAGTAAATGGTCGCCTAAAGGCCCTGTAGTTGTTCAATCGATTGAATCAAACCACCCTATTTCGATTGTCACTAAAGTCGGCTCGATTATGCCTTTAGTCAATTCTGCTGCGGGACGTTTATTTGCTTCTTATCTTCCTGAGCATTTTGTTCGCCCATTAATGGAAGCAGAATGGCAAAAGCATCAAGAACTTGGTCTGCACATCGCCCCACAAAACTGGCAAGCGTTTACAGAGCTTAAAGAAACGATTCGCCAGCAAGAAATGTCGGCAGCGAAAGGTGATTTACTAACAGGAATTAATGCAGTGGGTTTACCTGTATTTAACTCAAATCAAAGCATCGAGTTTTGTATTGTCGCACTGGATAGCGAAATGTTTTTACCAGTCGACCCTCAAAGTAAAACGATTGAAATCTTAAAAAATGAAGTGAAGCTCATCAATCAATATATTAAAAGCCGCTAATCAACAGCAATAAAAAAACCAAGAGATCAAACTCTTGGTTTTTTTAGATCAGAAACAAAGCTCAGCTTATTTAGTTTCTAGAACACCACGGCGAATCTGGTCACGTTCAATTGACTCAAATAATGCCTTGAAGTTACCTTCACCAAAACCATCATCATCTTTACGTTGAATAAATTCAAAGAAAACTGGACCAATCATATTTTCAGAGAAAATTTGCAATAACAGTTTCTTCTGACCATCTTTGGTATTGCCGTCTAGCAAAATACCACGCTGTTTTAACTCGTCAGTCGGCTCACCATGCTCAGGTAAACGCTCTGGTAGCATTTCATAATAAGTATTTGGCGGTGGTGTCATAAATTTCAGACCAAGGCCTTTTAACTTATCCCAAGTCGAAATTAAGTCATCACAAATAAACGCGATATGTTGAATACCTTCGCCATTAAAGTCAGACAGGAACTCTGCAATTTGGCCGTTTCCTTTGTCCGAATCTTCGTTTAATGGAATACGGATCATGCCGTCTGGCGCTGTTAATGCTTTAGACGTTAAGCCTGTATATTCGCCTTTAATATCAAAGTAACGAATTTCTTGGAAGTTAAAGATTTTTTCATAGAAGTTTGCCCAATACTCCATACGGCCTTTGTAGACGTTATGAGTTAAATGGTCAATTTCATTTAAGCCTGCACCCACTGGATGTCTTTGAGCATCATCAAAGAAAACAAAGTCATTTTCATAAATATCGCGGTCAACTAAAAAGATTGGCATGCCACCAATACCTTTAATTGCAGGAATGTTAAGCTCCATTGGCCCAACTTTTGAATACATCGGTTCAGCACCAAGCTCTACTGCTTTCTGGAAAGCTTTTGCTGCATCACGTGTTTTAAAGCCCATCGCACAAGCAGATGGACCATGTTCATTAAAGAAGAATGAAGCATAAGATTCTGGCTGATAATTCAGGATAATATTGATATTTCCTTGACGCCATAAGTACGCTTCTTTCGATTTATGCTTGGCTACTTTTGAAAAGCCGATTGTTTCAAAAACTGGATCTAATTCATTTTCTTTTGAAACAAACTCAATAAATGCAAAACCGCATAATTCTAATGGGTTCTCTAAAATATCCATCTAGTTTCCCTCTGGTGATTACCTGTTCCGTTTATCTCTATTGCTGATCAATTCAGCTCCTTTCTCTATAGAATACGTATTTATTGGCAAGGTCTTTGAACCGTCAAAATGCCTTAACCCAACGCATCCTATGAGAAAAAAACGAATCACTAAAACGAAGATATGATGAGCGTGAAGCTTTTGATGATTAATTCCCGTTCCATTTGGTGTTTGTTTTCCATACACACTGTCCTTTCTTATCTAAAAGTACGATTGAGATTTTTCACTAAACCCTTAAAAATCGTCTTTTCCTAAAATCATTTATAGATTTATGGAGACCAACATCCTTGTTGGATCTCCAATGGCCATTTACCTTAAAACAGATGCTACTAAAAACAATTAAATTATGCAATACATAACTTAATTATGAATTGCATAATTTTGGTAATCTTTTAATTTGTCTGTTTTTAAAATGAATTATCATATTCCATATTCTGTTTATGATTCTTAATCTTCAAAAATCTCACCTGTTTTGTGTTTGGAAACCTATGCTTTTAGTCAGCGCATGTTTAATTGGCGAACCTGTTCGTTATGACGGTAAATCTTGCCTAAATATTTTACTTAAGCAGCTGTTACTCAATCAAAAAGCTCATGCACTTTGTCCAGAATTATTAGGTGGTTTTACCACTCCGCGCTTACCCGCAGAAATTGTGGGCGGAACAGGTCAAGATGTACTTGATGGCAAGGCAAAAATTACCGATTCATCTGGTTTAGATGTAACAGACTTATATTTAAAAGGCGCTTACCGCACTTTAGAAATTGCACAGCAAATAAAAGCAAGCTGTGTGGTTTTAAAAGAAAATAGCCCTTCTTGTGGTAGTCAAAAAATTTATAACGGGACTTTTCAAGGCGAAAAAATTACAGGTGTCGGGATCACCACAGCCCTATTGCAGCGCCATGGTTTTGAGGTGATTTCTGAAAACGAGATTGAGGATTGGTTAGCAGAACATCCGCTTTAAGGTTGTGTTGGTCTACTCAATCAAAATCCTCTTAATTGTTTTCTAAAACGGAAACAGGTGGCACTCAATAGGCAAGCCACTAAATAACTTATAGCTGCCATCCACCAAAAACCATAAACTCCCATCGCAGAAATCGAGATATTCTGCCAATGCAGTCCTTTATAGGCCATCCACCAACCACCGCCTAATCCAAAAAATAACACCACGACCAAGAAAATTAGCATCGGTAAAATCGACACATCCCAACAGCGTAACAAAGAGGTCAATAACGCCATTAAGCCATCTAGAAAATGAAACATACAGACAATCAACAACAAGGATGCAGCCAAAATCTGCACGGCCAAATCATCTGAATACAACGTAACAATTAAGTCCCGCTCCAACCATAAACATAGAGACAGACTGCCACTCACTACCATAATCACCCATATACTTTGTGTGGCAATTTTATTTGCTTCTTCCATGTTCCCGCTGCCCATAGATCGCGATACCAAAATGCTATAAGCCGAGGCAATTGATGAAGGGATAATAAACATGAATCCGCTGGTGCTTGCGACAATTTGATGGGCTGCTGACACCACGCTTCCAAAAGGCAAAATCAGAATAGCAACCGAACAAAATGCAACGACATCCATCAACGCTAAGATCGCGGTCGGTATCCCTATTTTTAAAATCATCCGCAGACTCTGTCGGCTATCTTCAACCGAACGTTCGGGATGCTCAATAAAGATGTAGCTTTTCTCTAGAAAAAATAAGTAATAAACAGCCAACATAAACCATCGTACAATGAGAGTGGCTAACAAAGCCCCTATCGCACCAAGTGGCGGAATTGAAAATAAAGCGACACCATAAATTAAAAGATAGGACAAAATAATTTTAAGAATGAAGAAAATGCTATCTGATAGTAAAACCTTATGCGCATTTTCAGTGACCTGAGACAAAGCGGTAAATAAACGCATCAGTAAATGCGCAGGTAAAATAAATACCAAAGCCCAAATACAGTTTTTAGTAATTGAAATGACATGTTCAGATGCACCAAACAATTTTGGTAAATCACGGAACAAGTAAAGCAGGCCAATACTAATCAATGCTGAACATAACATCAGCCAGATGCCTTGAATAAAAATCTGACGAATGCGTGGTATGTCGTGGCAACCATAAGCTTCCGAGAGCTTGAGGATCACACCTTGCAGAATCCCCATACCAATGACATAAATCACTGTATATAAAGATAAGGTCACCGATAATGCGGCCACATGATCGTTACTAAAATGCCCTACATAAGCAAGATCAATCAATCCACTTAAAACTAGAATTAAATTGCTTGAGAGCATGGGAATAAATAATTTAAAAATCTGATTCATCTAGGAAATACCTTATTTTTCTTTGCGATTTATACTCATATTCACGTTATTTTTAGTGCATCAATCCAAAGCAAAAGACATACCAGCTCTACCTTTAGCTCCCGTAAAATATGCTTTAAATGAAAAGGCCAAACTATTCGTTTGGCCTTTTTTTGTAATGTATGCTGTTTATACAGTTATTCTTGTTTGTGTTTACTTGCCCAATAAGTCGCAAGTGCAGGACCAGAAATATTGTGCCAAAGGCTGAAAATCGCACTTGGTACAGCTGTAATTGGAGACGCAGCAAAATGTACTGCTGCGAGCGCAACACCTAAGCCTGAGTTTTGCATTCCCACTTCAACAGCAATCGCTTTGCTATCGGCATAAGGTAATTTAAAGAATCGTGCTGCTGCAAAACCTAATAAATATCCAAGCCCATTATGTAATATCACCACAGCCAAAATAAGCAAACCCGACTGTAGAATAGCCGCTTTGCTCCCACCGATAATGGCTGCCACAATGGCCACAATTGCAATCACTGAAACTAAAGGCATGACTTGAATATAGGACTCGACCTGACGTTTTAGCCATGTTCTTAAAATTAGACCAACGACAATAGGAAGTAGTACCACCTGTAAAATTGAAACGAACATAGAGCCCGCATCAATTTTTAACCACTGACTAGCAAGTAAATAGAAAATCGCAGGTGTTAATACGGGAGCTAAAAGCGTTGAAACTGAAGTGCAGGCCACCGATAAAGCCACATTGCCTTTAGCCATATAGGTAATGACATTCGAAGCCGTTCCACCGGGGCAACACCCCACTAAAATGACTCCAACCGCGATTTCAGGGGGTAGTTGAAATAATTTACATAAGACAAATGCTAAACCCGGCATGACCACAAACTGCGCAACCACCCCAATCAACACCGCTTTAGGACTTTGTAATACTCCTTTAAAGTCGTCTACGGTCATGGTCATTCCCATGCCAAGCATAATAATGCCCAGAATCCATGGAATATAAGCTTTTAGCCAGACAAAAAATTCAGGCTGCCATAGCGCCAATGCTGCAAAAACAATCACCCATAAGGCAAAAGTTTTTTGAATAAATTGGGTAAAGCGCAGTAATGCTGACATACTTTCGTTCCCTAAAAATTAAAATACTAGAGCAATAGACTTAGCGCTCACTCAACAGATCCTTAGATTGAATACGGACAACCCCTTGTTGCTGCATGGTTTGCCATGCCTGTTCTAAAGAACCATTTAAATCAATACCTTTACAAGCATCTTCAACCACTAAAGTTTTAAAACCTTGTTTGATTGCATCTAAAGCAGTCCATGCCACACAAAAGTCGGTCGCAATTCCAACCACATACACCGTATCAATGCCACGCTCTTTTAAGTAACCCGTTAAACCAGTCATTGTGGACTGATCTGCTTCCATAAAAGCCGAATAACTATCAATATGAGCATGAAAGCCTTTTCGAATAATGAGTTGAGCTTTCGGAATATTTAAATCAGGATGGAAATCGGCATCTTTGGTGCCTTGTACACAATGTTTAGGCCAAAGTACCTGAGGTCCATAGGCGAGTTCAATAGTTTCAAATGGCTGCTTGCCCGAATGATTTTGTGCAAAAGATATATGATTATCTGGGTGCCAGTCTTGTGTCAGAACAACATTTTCAAAACAATCAGCAAGTTGGTTAATCGTTGGAATAATTGTGTCGGCGTCAGCAACTGCTAAATTTCCACCCGGTGTAAAACCATTTTGTACATCAACTACGATTAAAGCCGCATTTTGTGGTTGTTTATTCATTTTCATGTCATCTTCAATCCCAACAGGGAAAATTGCATTCTATCTTGCCATAAAAAAAGCCAATATTAAGTAAGGCTCAGTTGAATCAAGCTGTATTGTTATATTTACGAACCCTTCTCACCCCTGCAATACGAATACATCCTATCTTTTCCTCAAGTTTACATAGCGATTATCCGTTAGGCGTATTGTTCTTATGCGTCTGATCAGTCATAATTTGCATAATTGTCATTCAACAATCTGTTATTGTTAGAACTGGACAATCAAAATACTGCAACCATCCCACATTTTGTTTTTCTTACCTCAGATTCGGATGGATAAATAGGATATTTTTAAAAATGACTCAGCAAGCACAGACCATTCAAGGCTCAATCGTCGCAATCGTCACACCAATGTTGAAAGATGGTGGTGTAGATTGGAAGGGTCTTGAGAAGCTGGTTGAGTGGCACATAGAACAAGGTACAAACAGTATTGTAGCCGTCGGTACTACCGGCGAAGCCTCAACATTGAGCATGGAAGAGCACACACAGGTTATTAAAGAAATTATTCGTGTAGCCAATAAACGTATTCCAATTATTGCCGGTACTGGTGCAAACTCAACCCGTGAAGCAATCGAATTAACTAAAGCTGCTAAAGATCTTGGCGCAGATGCAGCCTTACTTGTTACGCCATATTATAATAAGCCAACTCAAGAAGGCCTCTACCAACACTATAAAGCGATTGCTGAAGCCGTAGAATTACCACTTATTCTTTATAACGTACCTGGCCGTACGGGTGTAGATCTTGCAAACGATACAGCTGTACGTTTAGCAGAGATCCCTAATATTGTCGGTATTAAAGACGCAACAGGTGACGTACCTCGTGGTAAAGCTTTAATTGACGCTTTAGACGGCAAGATGGCTGTGTATTCAGGTGACGACGAAACTGCATGGGAACTTATGCTTCTTGGTGCAGACGGCAATATCTCTGTTACAGCAAATGTTGCACCTAAAGCCATGAGCGAAGTATGTGCTGTTGCGATTGCCAAAGATGAACAACAAGCGAAGACGATTAACAATAAGATTGCAAATTTACACAATATTCTATTTTGCGAATCAAACCCAATTCCTGTGAAATGGGCACTACATGAGATGGGACTGATTGATACTGGTATTCGTTTACCACTCACTCCTCTCGCTGAGCAATATCGCGAACCTCTCCGCAATGCCCTAAACGATGCGGGAATTATTTAATAAGAGCAATTTATGATGCAATTACGTCTTGGTTTAGTCCTTGCAGTTTCAGCCTTAAGTTTAGTTGGTTGTGGTCGCTTCGCAATTAATAATCACTCTTTAGATTATAAAAATGCCAAGCAACTTGCCCCGCTTGAGTATCCTGCCGATGCAACTGTACGACCAGCGACACCTTTGTATCCTGCCCCAACTGTAGACCAGCTCGCTATTGAGCATGCGCCTAAATTTGAAAACAAGCGTGGTAACCGTTTTGCATTGCCGCGTCCTGAAGAAACGCAGGGCGGCAACGCAACAGCAGATGCATCTGCTCAAACTGGTAGCGCGCTTGGACGCCCTCAGCTTGTGACCGATGGTAATAAAAACCCATTGTTAAAAATTGATGGGAATACGACCGAGATCTGGCAATACGCCAAAGCAACGTTAAGCACTTTAAATTACAACATCATCGCCCAAGGCAGTAATCAGGCGACGATTAAAGTAAATGACAATACTTATGTGCTTAAACTCACTGGTGTTGGTTCAAGTCATACTCTTGCTCTATTTAATGTAGACAACACTTTTGCAAGCCCAGATGTGGCTGCTGAAGTGTTAAACCAGATTTACCAAAATTGGCCAGCCTAGTCGTTTACTAGGCATTTTTTTTAAAAAGGTTCCCTCATGTTAAAACAAACCTTGCTCTATACTGGTAAAGCAAAATCTGTATATGAAACAGACAATGCCGACCATCTGATTTTAGTCTTTCGTGATGATGCCTCTGCGTTCAACGGCGAAAAAATCGAACAGCTAGATCGTAAAGGCAAGGTGAACAACCTTTTTAACGCCTTCATCATGGAAAAACTTGCTGCTGCGGGTATTGAAACGCATTTTGAAAAATTGCTTTCTCCAACTGAAGTGCTTGTTAAAAAACTTCAAATGATTCCTGTTGAATGTGTAATTCGTAACTACGCAGCTGGTTCTCTATGCCGTCGTTTAGGTGTAGAAGAAGGTAAAGAGTTAACTCCTCCTACATTTGAATTGTTCTATAAAGATGACGGTCTAGGCGACCCAATGGTTAACGAATCTCAAGCAATTGCTTTAGGTTGGGCGACTGCTGAACAATTAGAGCAAATGAAAGTGTTAACTTACCAAGTAAACGATGTATTAAAAGCATTATTTGCTGAAGGCAACATGATTTTGGTGGACTTCAAGCTTGAATTCGGTGTTTTCCATGACCGTATCGTGCTTGGCGATGAGTTCTCTCCAGACGGTTGCCGTCTATGGGATAAAGACTCTAAGAAGAAACTCGACAAAGACCGTTTCCGTCAAGGTTTAGGCGGTGTTGTTGAAGCTTATGAAGAAGTTGCTGCTCGTTTAGGCGTAGATTTATCTGCTCTCTAATCGTTCAAAATTCATGAAAAACCGGGTCTTAGCCCGGTTTTTTACATTAGGTACTTTAGAAAATAAATAATGTAGACAGATTTGTCTATTAAAATAAATTAGCACTTGCACAAACCTAAATTTAAACACTAAAATCTAAAAAAACATTAAGTACTTCACAATAATTAAATTTAAAACTAGGGTAGACCTATGGAAATATCTAAGCTTGAAAAGAGATTAATGAATCATCCAATCCACTTTGGTGAAAATCCGTTGGTGTTATTAACGAACTTTAGCAGCTCAGCCTTAAAACAAGGCTGGACTCAGGCAGAAGTTGAATCAGTAATTTCCAAGGCTTCTCAAGGCGATTATATGGCGCTTATTCGTACCTTAAGAACCTACACCTTATTCTAACTAGTATGGCTGCATAATTTGCTGCAAGCGCCCACCTTCCACCTCATGCTTATTTCTTGCAAACTCATAGCTTCCCTTTAATTCAGACGGCAAATCGTCTTGTAGCACAAAGTGCTCTCAATCTTCATTTGTATCTGGGCTGATTGCTCTTGTTCATGCATTATTTTTGCTTCTTTGCTACCGCCGCATCATTCGATTTATAAAAAAACACACAAAGCTGTTAGGAATAGACTGGATTTATCCTGAACACTGCCTTAACAATAAATAAAAATTAGAAATATAAAATATTTATTCAGTGAGGAGTAAACCTGATGGATCATAAAATAGAGGAAGAAAAAGTCGATCAAACCTTAAGTTGGCGTGAAAAAATAGCGGTTGAAGAACATGAGAAGCTGTCACCCCGTCTGGTCTATGAAATTATCCGTCGTGATGGCGCCGAGGAACTGGATCGCCCGACGGCTGCGCTGATCTTTTCAGGAATTGCCGCAGGTTTGGTCATCAGTTTTTCATTTGTATTTAAAGCGATTATTGCTTCTTATCTCCCGACTGATGCGATCTGGACCGATTTAATCACCAATATCGGTTATACCATTGGGTTCCTGATCGCAATTTTGGGTCACATGCAGCTCTTTACCGAGAATACCATCACCACAGTTGTACCTTTATTCAAGCCCTTTACCTTCGATAAATTACGAGCAGTAGGCCGCTTATGGGGGATTGTGATTCTATGCAATGTGATTGGAACAGGTTTAGCGAGTTTATTTTTCCTAACTACTCACCTGTTTACTCCCGGTATTGACCAAGCACTCGATGAGCTAGCCCATCATGTTGCTTCCTTTACTGCGACCCAGAATATGCTCAAAGGTATTATGTCAGGGCTGTTAATTGCAGCATTGGTCTGGATGTTGCCTTCAGTCAGTAATAAATTCCTGCTCATCTTTTTCATGACTTATCTGATAGGACTAGGTGACTTTACCCATGTAGTGGTTGGCTCTACCGAAATGTCCTATCTCGTCTGGCAAGGAGAGGCTTCCATTAATGAATATCTGTTTACTTTCCTAGTCCCAACCACCATTGGCAATATTATTGGTGGTACAGGCGTGTTTACGCTACTGATTTATGGTCAGGTGACTGAAGAACTGGAACAGCATGATCATCGTTAGGTGCAGCTTGATAAAACGAATAGGTTATTACTGTTCTTGCTGCCATCTACGTTGTTGCAAGCGCTCACCTTCAACTTCACGCTTGTTTCTCGCAGACTCGTAGAGTTTGGTTCCCTTTAACTCAGGCGGCAAATAGTCTTGCAGCACAAAGTGCTCAGGGTAATCGTGAGGATAGAGATAATTAATTCCATAACCCTGCTGTTTCATAAGCTTGGTTGGTGCATTTCTTAAGTGTAAAGGCACAGGTAAATTTGCAGTCTTATCAGCAAGTTCCAAGGCCTTATTAATCGCTAAATAGGTACTATTACTTTTTGCACTCGTGGCTAAATAAACCGCCGTTTGGCCCAGAATAATTCGAGCCTCAGGCATACCCACCGCTTGTACAGAACGAAAGCACTCACCAGCAAGTAATAATGCATTTGGGTTAGAGTTTCCGATGTCTTCCGAGGCTGCAATCAACATACGTCTTGCAATAAAAACAGGATCTTCTCCGCCTTTGAGCATACGTGCCATCCAATACAGGGTTGCATCTGGATCACTGCCCCGAATCGATTTAATGAAGGCAGAAACTAAATCGTAATGCTGTTCCCCAGATTTGTCATAACGTGCAATATTTTGCTGTGCTACTTTCACCACAACTGCATTAGTAATGGTATTTTCAATCTCTGTTTCAAATGTACTGGCAATCAGATCAAGTAAATTAAGCGCTTTACGGGCATCACCAGCAGCGAATTGAATGAGAGCATCATATTCTTCAATATGAATATAGCGTTCTTTTAAGAATTTATCGGCTTGAAGTGCATTATTAATGAGAGTCTGGATCGCTTCACTGTCTAAACTGTTTAAGGTATAAACCTGACAGCGTGATAAAAGCGCACTATTCACCTCAAAAGACGGGTTTTCGGTGGTTGCTCCAACTAAGGTAATTTTACCTTTTTCAACTGCACCCAATAAAGCATCTTGCTGCGATTTATTAAAACGATGAATTTCATCAATAAAAACCACAGGTGTCAGTAAATCACCACTTTCTGCAATGACTTCACGTAATTCTTTTACACCCGTATTCAGCGCAGATAAGCTCACAAATGGGCGGTCTATCGCCTGAGCTAACAGCAAAGCAATTGTGGTTTTACCAACTCCCGGTGGCCCCCAAAAAATAATAGAAGGTAAATGACCCTGATCAATCATTTGACGCAGTGGTGCATTCTCACCTAATAAATGATCTTGCCCTATAATTTCAGACAAGTCTCTCGGGCGTAGGCGTTCGGGAAGTGGAATATGGGTGTCTGACATTTCAAATAGCTTTATCGTCTTTTATCTATAGTCTATTGTGTCTCACAGAAATCTACAATTTGAATCTATGAGACACGGCCTTTATTTACAGGCGGTTTTATCGCCTTAAGATGCTTTCTTACTCAGCTTAAGTAAGCGTGCCTTTGGACCATCTTCAATGACCCAAATCGAACCATCTTGTGCTTCATGCAAACCACGAATACGTTGCTTCATATCTAGTCTTTGCACTTCTTTCACAGGTTTATGCTGTAAATCGACAACAATAATCGCTTCGGAAGATAAGCCTCCAATTAAAGCCTTGTTTTGCCATGCAGGAAATTGTTGTCCGCGATAAATAATCAAACTCGACGGAGAAATTACAGGAGTCCAGTCAATTTCAGGTGCTTTAAATTCTGGGCGAGTGTGATGATCTGGAATAGGTTGGCCCGAATAATGGTCTCCATTTGAAACGATTGGATAACCATAATTTTCACCTTTGGTAATAATATTAAGCTCATCACCACCTTTAGGGCCCATTTCAACGACCCATAGTTGACCTTGAGGGTCAAACGCCATGCCTAACGGATTACGGTGTCCAAGCGACCATATTTCAGCAGTGACTCCGCCTTGCTGATAAAAAGGATTGCCTATCGATGCTGAACCGTCATCATTTAGACGCAAGATTTTACCCAAGTTACTTTTCATGTTTTGAGCAGGATCAAACTTTTGTCGTTCACCTGAACTCACCCAAAGTTTCCCATCTGCCCCAAAAACCATGCGATGTCCGTAATGGCCTTGACCTGAAACTTTGGGTACTTGCTGCCAAATCTGCTTCACATCTGTAAGTTTAGGTTGATTAGGGTTGGACAAATCTAATTTTGCACGTGAAATCACTGCTCCATACCCACCTTGTCCTTTGGTTGCATAGCTCAGATAAATCCAGTGGTTCTTCGCAAAGTTGGGATGTAAAGCTACATCACCCAAACCACCTTGTCCGCCATAACTCACTGGAGGTATTCCTGAAACATTCAACATCTGTTTATTTTTAGGATTAAAAATTTTTAATTTACCTTGGCGCTCCGTCACTAATAAACGCTGATCTGGCAAACTTGTTATTGCCCAAGGCTCATCAAAATGTGCAACAGTTTCAACCTGATAAGATTGTTTGACTGAATTGGACTGTTCTGTTTTAGCAGAGGTTTTTTGTTCAAGATTTTTTGAATTGGTATTATTAGAACCACAAGCCATTAATAAAAAAAAGCTACTACATAATAAGGGGGCTGCTAGTCGTCTCATCATTTTTATCTCCTTTTGTTTTTATTGTTATATAACGGAGATGAGCAAAAAATTTACGATAAAAGTGTTACTTTATTATACGCTGTAATTAGAAATGCTTATGCAGATCTGCTTAACGTACCCAACGTACAACGTAATCTTCAAGATCATCTTCATGGACATCAACTTCAGAAATACAACGTCCTGCAACCGACTTTTTCGCATTCATCACGCTTTGTCGAGAACCCGTATTTAAATAGTGCCAAGAAGGTAAATTTTTTCCTTCATTCAAACGTTTATAAGCACAGCTCGATGGTAGCCAATGAATTGTTTTTAAAGACTCTGGGGTTAATTGCAAACAGTCAGGTACTTGTTGCTGACGATTAGAATAGTCCGAGCAACGACCAGTACTGCAATCAAGTAACTTACAAGCCACTTTGGTATAAGCCACCTCATGGGTATCTTCATCTTCTAGCTTTACCAGACAACATAAACCACACCCGTCACATAAAGCCTCCCACTCAATTTGAGTCAGTTGCTCAAGCGTGTAATTTTTCCAAAACAATGGACGAAGTGAGGTCTCGATAGACATAATTTTTTAGCAGCAGATGAGATAAAACAGTATCTAAGTATAGCATTGAAGTGATCTGTACGAAAAAAGAAGCTGTATTCCTAACATCACAAAATGATTGTTTAATATACATTTCAACCACATAAACGACACATTCGGTGCAAAAAACACCCTATATAGTTAAAGGACAATGAAAAATAAGTAGGAGGACAGCATATGTTCCGTTGGGCAATAATTTTTGCAGTGATTGCACTCATTGCCAGTCTATTAGGGTTTGGTGGTGTTGCAGGGTTATCTAAAGACTTTGCCGTGATTTTATTAGTTATAGCTGTAATTCTTGCTGTAATTGGGTTCATTTCGCGAGGCAGGACTTAATTTAATCATGACCATATATAAAAAAGAAGGAACCAGTTTCCTTCTTTTTTTATTGCAAAAAATTTTCTAACTTTTTCTTTTGATGTAGATTCTTACATAGTTATTTATATTACTTTATTTTTTTATGCTTTAATCAAGCGTGTTTAAATCTCTTTAAATTTCAGGATTAAGGTTATGAGTACAGCAATTAAAACCCGTGAAATTCAATATACTGCACCAGATGGCAGCCATTTAATTGGTTACTTCGCTGCTCCAGATAGTGAAACACCTGTTGCGGGTGTGATTGTTGGTCCTGAGTGGTGGGGTCGTAACGAATATACCGAACAACGTGCGCGTGAGCTTGCTGAACATGGTTATGCTGCGCTTGCAATTGATATGTATGGTGATAAAAAAGTCACAACTACTGCAGCTCAAGCTTATGAATGGATGATGCAGACATTTGAAGAATTAGACACTGTCACTACTCGCGCAAATGCTGGACTTCAAACTCTTGCAGCCCAACCAGAAGTAAACGGTGAAAAACTTGCAGCTGTTGGCTTTTGTTATGGCGGGAAAGTGGTATTAGACCTTGCTCGCTCAGGTGCTCCCCTAAAAGCAGTTGCAACCTTCCATGGCACGCTAACACCTAAGGCACCTGCTCAAAAAGGCAACATTCAAGGTGAAATTTTAGTTCTTCATGGTGAATTAGACAGTATGGTCACCTTAGAAGATGTTGCTAATTTTGAAAAAGAGATGCAAGCTGCTGAGGTGAAACACGAGGTAGTGGTTTTAGAAGGTGCTAAACATGGCTTTAGTAACCCGCTTGCAGATGAAAGAGCTAAAGCGAACGGTGTAGACCTTGGCTACAATAGCGAAGCGGAAAAACAAGGCCTTGCTAAAATGTACGCTTTATTAGAACGTACTTTAAAATAAAAGAAGCGAATTTGGAGCAAATTGTTTATTTGCATTTGCTCCCTTAAATGTTTATGACTTTGCAATATTTTTACTGTATTTTTTAAACCATACTTCAATAACTATACTCCCGTTGAGCTAGAGCAAAGCCTAGTCTTATTTCCCGCACTCCGGGTTTAATGGAATAACATGAGAGGATACAACAATGACTGACAAGAAATGTCCGTATTGCGAATTTGATGAATATGACATCATTGATAAGAATGAATTTGCTGTAATTTTACCTGATTCTAATCCGCTATCTAAAGGCCACTGTGTGGTAACACCACTACGCCATGTTCGTTCTTTTTTTGACATTACGTCTAAAGAGCATCAAGGCCTGCTTACACTTCTTGAAATTGCACGCCACGAAACGCAGCTTCGCCATCAACCAGACGGTTTCCATATTAGCTTCAATGATGGTGAAGTGTTCGGACAAAATTCAGATCATTTCCACATTCATGTCATTCCGTACTATAAAAACCAGCCGTTGAAACTTGATCAGCGTTGGGGTGTACAAAAGGATTAATCCTTTTTTATTATTGAAACAGAGATCACGCTTTTTAAGGTCATCTCTGTTTTAACTGGTACTTGTACTTCACCTGCTTTAAACAAAATCTCCCCACAAATTTCAGCTATAATTTAACTCTTACTTTTCTTCTTTAGCTGTTCATGCCCGACTTTTCTTTTTCTGATGCCCTCTTAAACTGGTTCGATCAACATGGTCGTCATGATTTGCCGTGGCAAGTCGCAGATGATCCATACAAAGTTTGGGTTTCTGAAATTATGTTGCAGCAGACTCAAGTTAAAACAGTTCTGCAATATTTCGACCGCTTTATGGAGCGCTTCCCGACTGTAGAAGCTTTAGGTCATGCAACTTGGGATGAAGTAGCACCTTATTGGGCAGGTCTGGGTTATTACGCTCGTGCTCGTAATTTGCACAAGGCCGCAGGTCTTGTAACTCAGCAGGGAAAATTTCCTGAAACGCTAGAAGAATGGATTGCATTACCCGGCATTGGCCGCTCTACCGCAGGTGCGCTCATGTCTTTGGGTTTACGTCAGTATGGCGTGATTATGGATGGCAACGTAAAACGTGTCTTAGCCCGTTTCTTTGCTATTGAGGATGATTTAAGTAAACCCCAACATGAACGTGAAATGTGGAAACTAGCTGAAGCGCTTTGCCCAACCCAACGTAACCATGATTACACTCAAGCAATTATGGACCTAGGTGCGACCATTTGTACGCCTAAAAAACCACTCTGTTTATATTGTCCAATGCAAGCCCACTGCCAAGCTTACCAACAAGGCCTAGAACAAGAACTCCCATTTAAAAAACCTAAAAAAACACCACCCGTTAGAACAGCAGATGTTCTTATCATCCAGTGTGAAGATGAATGGTTCTGGCAACAACGACAATCTCATGGTTTATGGGGTGGTTTATTCTGTTTACCCATTTTAGAAATTGAACACGAACGTCTTAGCTTAAGTCAGCAATTTAAATTGCAACCTCAGACGCAAACCTTTCAGATCAGTCATAGTTTCACTCATTTTACATGGTTACTTAATGCTCACACGTTCCACGTGGAACCTGATCAAAAAGAACATCTGGCGATTGAACTCGAAGGACAATGGCTCAGTCCAGAACAAGCTGTTGCCAAGGGCGTTCCAACAGCGATGAAAAAATTGATCTCGACAAGCCGTTCATGACATATTGAGTAAAATAATTTTGATATGGCAGTGACAGGGAGTATTTTGTGCGACGTTTTGTTTCTCATTTCTCACTTGGTTTTTTAATTCTTCTATTGGCTGCCTGTGCCAGTGCACCTAAAAAACCAGCCCCACTCCCACCAGCTCAAGTCAGCAAGCTTAAAAGTATGCAACTCGCAAATCGACTTCCTGTGCCTGTGAAAGGTGTCGACCGAGATGAGTTAAAAGATACGTGGGGAGCTGCACGCAGTCAGGGCCGTAGTCATGAAGGAATTGATATTTTGGCTCCACGTGGAACCAAAGTGTACAGTGCAACCGAAGGGCTTGTTGCAGATCTGCGCAATAATAATCTCGGTGGTAAAGTCATCTGGATTTTAGGTCCAGCAGGAACATGGCATTATTATGCTCACCTTGATGGTCACAAACGTGGACTAAATGTCGGTGACTATGTCAAAAAAGGGGATCTGATCGGCTATGTCGGCAACACGGGCAATGCACGTTATACTTCACCTCATTTGCATTATGGTCTTTATCTAGATGGTAAAGGACGTGGTGCTATTAACCCTTATTCTTATTTACGCTAGGAACATTGTATGTCGGAAGCGCTGATCAATCGCTTAGTAGAGTTTGCCGAGTCAGGCAATCAGCAAAAGATCATTTTAAATGGCAATAGCTATCAAGGCTGGATCATGGAAATCAGCGACGATGCCCTGCTAATCAGTACTGGTTTTTCAGATAAAGTGGGCAAAGACTTTTGGCTAAAGTTTGAAGACTTAACTCAAGCTGAACTGTATTATTGGGATACGCGCCCAAATGAATGGGTGTTATTTAAACTTTAAAATTCTAAGACAAATATAAGGAGCATCATCATGAAAACTCAACGCTGCGGATGGTGTTCCAATGATCCCCTCTATATTGCCTATCATGATGAAGAATGGGGTAAACCAGAACATGATGAAGCACGATTATTTGAAATGCTTTGTCTGGAAGGTCAGCAAGCTGGCTTATCTTGGATTACCGTACTGAAAAAAAGAGAAAGTTACCGAGAGCACTTCTTTAATCACCCAATTGCAGATATTGCCTCATTCACAGATGACTTTTTAGAACTAAAATTATCCGATGCGGGTTTAATTCGCCACTTAGGCAAACTTAAAGCAATTCGTGATAATGCAATTGCTTGGCAAGCACTCAAAGCACAAGTCGGTGATGTCACTACATGGCTTTGGCAATTTGTAGATGCGGCCCCACAACAAAACGATGTTGTAGATTATCGTCAGGCACCAGCACAAACCGAACTCAGCGTAAAACTTTCCAAAACTCTTAAAAAGAATGGCTTCAAATTCGTTGGCCCAACCACCTGTTATGCTTTTATGCAAGCAGTAGGCATGGTCAATGATCATGAAAACAGTTGTCAATTTAAAGCTTCATAACCCACCATAACGGATCAAACCCGCTTAAGGAGTTTCCGATGAGCAATAATACAATTCAAGCTTATGCCGCTATGCAGGCAGGTGAAAAATTGGTTCCTTACCAATTTGATGCAGGTGAGTTACAACCGCATCAGGTTGAAGTAAAAGTTGAATACTGTGGTTTATGCCATTCTGATATTTCTGTTCTAAACAATGAATGGCGTTCAACTGTGTACCCTGTTGTTGCAGGCCATGAAATTATTGGACGAATTGTTGCTTTAGGCTCAGAAGCCAAAGGTTTACAAATCGGGCAACGTGTAGGCATTGGCTGGACCGCTGAGAGCTGCCAAGCATGTGATGAATGTATTGGTGGTCAGCAAGTCCTTTGTACCGGCGAAAATGTTGCAACCATCGTCGGGCATGCTGGTGGTTTTGCCGATAAAGTACGTGCAGGTTGGCAGTGGATTATTCCCCTTCCCGATGATTTAGATGCTGAAAGCGCAGGCCCTTTACTATGTGGTGGGATTACCGTTTTTGATCCGCTACTCAAACACAAAATTCAGGCAACACACCATGTAGGTGTGATTGGGATTGGCGGTTTAGGCCATATAGCCATTAAGCTACTTAAAGCTTGGGGCTGTGAAATCACGGCATTCAGTTCCAATCCTGACAAAACGGAAGAGCTCAAAGCAATGGGCGCCGATCATGTGGTGAATAGCCGCGACACAGACGCGGTAAAAGCACAAAAAGGTAAATTTGATTTATTGCTGAGTACCGTGAATGTGACCTTAAATTGGCCTGCTTTTATTGCAACACTGGCACCAAACGGAACCTTACATTTCTTAGGCCTTACGCTTGAACCCGTTCCTGTTTCTGTAGGTTCACTTATTGGTGGTGCTAAGTCAGTAACAGGCTCCCCTACAGGTTCACCTGCTGCACTGCGACAACTTTTAAAGTTTGCTGCACGCAAAAAAATTGCACCTCAAATTGAGCTGTTTCCAATGTCAGAGCTTAATGAAGCAATTGAACGTTTACACTCAGGTCAGGCCCGTTATCGAATTGTGCTTAAAGCAGACTTTGCAGAATAAAACTAACTCGCTGTTTTAATCTGTTGCCGTGACCAGTCCGCTAAGTCTTTAATTGCTTGGCGGACATCTGCTGTTAACTCGTGACCTGCATTTAAACGAATGAAATGCCGATAACGTTCATCCTCACCAAAAACATGGCCCGGTACCACAGTAATTCCTTCGGCTTTCGCAGTGTAATAAAGCGCTAAGGTATCGACGCCCTTAGGTAACTGTATCCAGAGTGCATAGCCGCCTTCTGGCTGACTTAACGCAATGGAGAGGCCGTCAAAGGCTCTTAAAATACAACTGCGATATTGTTCGACCTGTCGCATTAGATTTGGTCGTAGCTGCTCTAAATGCTCTCGATAACCACGACTATAAATAAAATCAGCTAAGCCTAATTGTAGCGGTGTATTTACGCCAATATTGCTTGCCAGCAGCTCAAGCCTTAAATGCTGTAGCTTTGCACTTAGACAGAACCACCCTACCCGATATGCGCTCGACAGTGACTTAGAAACCGACCCACACCAAATGACATAGCCCTCACGGTCCCAATAGCGAATCGGTAGCGGGCGTTCATTACTGTAACCACATTCACCAAAAATATCGTCTTCGATAATAAAGCACTGATATTTTGCAGCTAATTCAGCAATCTTTTGTTTTTCTGCATTACTTAAACAATAACCTAAAGGGTTTTGATAATTGGCAGTCATGAGACAAACCTTAGCCAAACCCTGCTGCATCAATGATTCTAAACGCTCAAGATCAATGCCACGATGATGCGCTGGAATTTCAATAATCTGCCGTTTTAAACTGGCTAAAAGCTGTAGCTGCCCATTAAAAGTAGGCGTCGGGATCAAAATACTATCGCCTACATCTGTTAGATGCTGAATGACTAATGACAAAGCAGGTATACAACCATTGGTAATGAAAATATCTTCTGCTGCGATGAAGATGCCGTCTTCACGCCAATGATCAGAAAGCGCTTTTCTTAATTGCTCATGTCCTTGTTTATTACAGTAGAGAAAGTCTTGTGGCTGACAATTTTTTAAAGCACGTTGAATAGAACGGCGTAAGCCTTCCACCGGAATAAAATGTGGCGTTAACTGGATCGAGCCTAATGGTACCAGATGGCTTTGTAAGGCGGCTTCTTGAATTTGGTTATGCAACTCCAGATTTGAGACTTGCCGAGGTAAAGACAAAAAATCGGGGCTATCAGGAATAGGACTAGATTGGGCACGAGCAACCACAAAGTAACCCGATTTCGGCTTTACATAAATGAGTCCCCTTGCCTCAAGTAACTCATAACAACTTTTTGCCGTGCTTAAGCTAATAGTGTGCTGACGAGCAAAATCTCGTAAAGAAATCAGCTTTTGATGAGGCTTAAGCTCATCTTGATAAATTCGATGTGCTAATTGATTGGCAAGAACCTGATATTGGAAAGTCATTCTGTGCTGCTTTTTTAAAAATTTCTGTATCTGTACTGGTTTATAGAACACCTTTACGCTATAGAAATCAACTCAAAGAGTAGCAAGATCATGAAATTAAAAGCTATATGGTTATTTACTATTGTTTTAGCAGGTTGCCAACCTCAACCAAAAAATGAACAGTACAGACATACAGTTTGCCAAAGTCTGATTGAGGGTTATTTAAAAATGACCAATCAACAAGACTACAAATTGGAGCAGCGCACTGATGATGAGGCCAGTACGATTTCTCATTATCAATATAAGCGTAATAGCTCAAATGAAGTTGTGATGGTGAACTCGGCCTATTCCAAATTATATTTTAGTTGCCGCCAACAGCAAAAAAGCTATTTTCTGGCCCAGCATTCATCAGAAGGACAAACCACTCCACTTCTAGAAGTTCATTTTCCAACTGATGGCTATGCTACTTTTAGAGAGCGTTTTTAAAACCATCTTTTAACTGTTCTGCCAAAAACTCAATGAATAAACGGATTCGTTTTGGTAGATGCTCTTGTTGATAATACACAGCATGGATGCTTTGATATTGATGTTCAATTTGATCTTCAAATAATGCAATCAATCGCCCTTCTTCAATATCTTTCCAAACCTCAAATTCAGATAGCCGTGCAATGCCATGACCTCTAATGGCGAGTTGACGTACCGTCTCTCCACTGGAAGCTTTAATTTTTGCTTGTGCGAAAAAATATTCATCGCCGACTTTAATCGGCCAGCTATTAATATAGGCAGGTCTGGTAAAACCAATCAGATCATGTTGTTCGAGTTCTTCTGGTTGTGTTGGAGTGCCCTTAATCGCTAAATATTCCGGGCTCGCCACAATAAATAAGCGACTTTTACAAACTAGTTTGGCATGAAGACTCGAATCATTAAGCTCCCCAAATCGAAATGCCACATCAGTTTTATGTTGCAGCAAGTCAATCACCTGATCATTACTATTTAACTCAATTTCAATATCTGGATAGCACTCACGAAACTTATGCATTAATGGTGCAATCACGTGTAAAACAAACGGAGTAGCCGAATCAATACGAATGAGTCCTGCCGTACCCTGATCGGATTTTTGTAGTTCTTCTTCAGCAGCATTCAGCTCATTTAAGATTTTACGGGCCTTTACCAGAAACTGTTGCCCTTCTTGAGTCAGTTTCAACTTACGTGTCGTTCGCTCTAACAAGGTCACATCTAACTTAGTCTCTAAGCGTGTTAAAGAGCGGCTTACTCCTGAAGGTGTTTGTTTTAAATGCTCTGCTGCGGCTACAAATGAGCCTGTATCAATAATTGTGATAAAGGCAACAAGTTCTTCAATTGTTGATTTCATGGCTTATTCTATTATTGACTAATCATCAAAGATATTTTGCTTATTCATCTATTTTTTCGCAACAATAATCCGAGCAAAATGCACCTCAAGTTAAACAATTATTTAAATTCAGGTGAAAACATGAATATCCCACGTTTTGGTCTAGGAACTTTCCGTCTAAAAGAACAAGCGGTGATTGATTCTGTTAAAAATGCTTTAGATGTAGGTTACCGTGCAATTGATACTGCTCAAATTTATGACAATGAAGCAGCGATTGGTCAAGCCATTGCCGAAAGCGGCATATCACGTCAGGACTTATTCTTAACCACAAAAATCTGGGTAGATAATTTTGCTCAAGATAAATTTATTCCAAGCTTAAAAGAGAGCTTACAAAAGCTTCGTACTGACTATGTCGATTTAACTCTGATTCACTGGCCAGCACCGGACTTAGGCGTTTCTATTCCTGAAATCATGCAGCTTTTACTTGAGGCAAAGCAACAAGGCCTTACTAAACAAATTGGTATCTCAAACTTCAATATTGAGCTTACCCAACAAGCAATTGACACAATTGGTGCAGAGCATATTGCAACTAATCAGATTGAGCTAAGCCCTTATCTTCAAAACCACAAACTTGTGAACTTCTTACAAGAGAAGAATATTGATGTCACTTCATATATGACGCTTGCGTACGGCAAAGTGCTTCAAGACCCAGTCCTAGCTAAAATTGCAGCAGCTCATCAAGCAACAACGGCGCAAATTGCACTGGCATGGGCATTGCAACGTGGTTTTGCGGTTATTCCATCTTCGACTAAACGTGAAAACTTGATTAGCAATTTAAAAGCACAGGATATCGAATTAACTTCAGCTGAAATGCAAATGATTGCCGAACTTGATCGTAACAGTCGTGAAGTTAGCCCAGAGCCATGGGCACCAGTTTGGGACTAAACTCATGAACACTCAATCAAATACGGCGTTCTCGTTATTGGCATTGGCTATTGGTGCCTTTGCCATTGGCACCACTGAATTCTCACCAATGGGATTATTGCCGAATATCGCTAATGATTTAGGGATTTCAATTCCAACGGCCGGAATGTTAATTACGGGCTATGCACTTGGCGTCATGCTAGGTGCCCCGTTCATGACCCTGTGGTTTGGTGGTTTTGCACGACGTAATGCGCTTATTTTTCTCATGGCGATCTTTACGGTAGGTAACCTGATCGCAGCGTTTTCACCAAGCTATATGAGCTTACTAGGTGCGCGTCTCATCACCAGCCTTAACCATGGTGCTTTCTTCGGGATAGGTTCAGTTGTAGCAGCAAGTATTGTGCCCGCACATAAACAGGCCAGTGCTGTAGCAACCATGTTTATGGGCCTAACTATTGCCAATATCGGTGGCGTGCCTTTGGCAACATGGGTTGGGCAAAACATTGGCTGGCGTATGTCTTTCCTTGCTATTTCATTGCTTGGTGTTATTACCATGCTCGCTTTATGGAAAGCCCTCCCACAAGGTATGGTTGCCAAAAAACCAAATGTGAAAGCTGAATTGAAAGTGTTAACGCGCACCCCTGTAATACTTGCCTTGCTCACCACCGTACTCGGTGCGGGTGCAATGTTTACGCTCTATACCTATATTGCGCCAAGTTTGACTGAGTTTACCCATGCTTCACCGACCTTCATTACATTTATGCTGATGTTGATTGGTGTCGGTTTCTCGATTGGTAACCATTTAGGCGGTCGCTTTGCAGATTTGTCCATCAACAAAACTCTGATTGGTTTCTTGGTTCTATTGATTGTGATGATGGTGACTTTCCCGATTCTTGCACAAAGTCAGATTGGTGCAGCCATTGCTTTAGTGATCTGGGGTGCAGCAACCTTTGCTTTAGTGCCTCCATTACAAATGCGTGTAATGTCCGTCGCTCACGAAGCACCAGGCCTTGCCTCTTCAGTAAATATCGGTGCGTTTAACCTAGGTAACGCAGTAGGAGCAGCAGCAGGCGCATTAGTACTCGATTTAGGTTGGGGTTATAGCGCAGTATCATTTGCTGGTGCATTACTGGCTGGGTTAGCGTTGTTATTGGTTTTATTCCAAATCAAACGCGAGAGCAGCCCAGCTCAAGCGTTACAGCAGTGTTCAGATTAATAAAAAAAGCGCCTGATTTCAGGCGCTTTTCTTTAAGTTATTTATTTTAAAATATCTGGTAATTTCGGTTGTTCATAAATCGGACTGGTCACTTCGCGCTTCATTTTAAGCAACATCTGGTAAGGCTGCTGTTGAACAAACATATTCACAAAACTTAATGGAATTGCACCAGCAGGATCAGCATAACCACTGGTGGTTACTTTCACCTTATTATTTGCAAGTTTCTGGAATGTCCAGTCCCCTTCATAGCGTGTTAAGCGCACCACATCGGGTTGTATCGGATAATTTCCGCTAATTGCAGTATTTTTAATTGTCACAACGCCATTTGCAGCCTTGCTCATTTTTCCTTTTACAACGACATCACGATCTTTCAAAGGAAATGGAAAATCCAACACCATATACAGTGTGAACTCACCTTTTTTCTCATCTTGAGACAACATTTCAACTTTGCCCATATAAGGCACCCACTGATCGGCACGATTCACATCTAAAATCACGGCGACAGCGCGTTCGAGTGGCACATCAAATGTCGTTTCTGCTTTATATTGAAAGACTGGATTATCAGTCTTCTGATAGGTCCAGACTTTAATATTATTGCGGTCTAAGCTTAGTTTAGCTTTTTCTGTAGAAGCAGCCCCCGTCCAGAGGCTACTTAAACAAAGAAGAGTGGTCAGGGCAATTTGTTTTTTATTCATGTTCTGCTCTATCTTTTTTTTCTCGCTACACATGGAATACGTACAGGGTTTTAAACCTGTACGTCGTTCAATCCTAAAACATCTTTCATGTCATATTTACGCGCTTCACGGCCCACAACCCATGCCGCAGCTCGCACTGCACCAGCAGCAAAGTTCATACGGTTAGTTGCTTTATGAGTCACTTCAACGCGCTCACCTTCACCAATGAACATAACAGTGTGTTCGCCAACAATATCACCACCACGGATAGTTTCAAAACCAATCGTTTGACGGTCACGTGGGCCTGTATGTCCTTCACGTCCATAAACAGCAACTTCTTTTAAGTTACGGCCTAAAGTATCTGCAATCGCTTCACCCATCATTAACGCTGTACCTGACGGCGCATCTACTTTATGACGGTGGTGAGCTTCAATCACTTCAATATCTACTGTATCGCCAAATACTTTTGCTGCAAGCTCAAGTAACTTGATTGATACATTTACACCAACTGAATAGTTCGCAGCGTAAACCACAGGTGTATGAGTGGCAACTTCGTCTAACTCAGCTTTTTGCTCATCTGACATACCTGTTGTACCAATGACCATGGCAACCCCAGCTTCACGGCAAAGCTTCAAATGCTGAGCAGTCGCAACTGGTGCGGTAAAATCAATAATTACATCGCAGTCTTTCAGAACATCTGCCAAACTTCCTGAAACCTTCACACCCACTGAACCAATTCCAGCAAGCTCACCAGCGTCAGTGCCTACCAAACTACTTTCCGGACGCTCTACCGCAGCAGCTAATTGATAGCCTGCCTGTTGAACTGCTTGAATAAGCGTACGGCCCATACGACCGCCTGCACCTAAAATACCAATGCGTGGAGCTGCT
The DNA here is from genome assembly GCF_001423205.1 of Acinetobacter sp. Leaf130. NCBI lineage: Bacteria > Pseudomonadati > Pseudomonadota > Gammaproteobacteria > Moraxellales > Moraxellaceae > Acinetobacter > Acinetobacter sp. Leaf130. The sequence continues at coordinate 23,628 of NZ_LMOE01000005.1, read as the reverse complement.
GACATAATCCTTCTCAATCTTCTGTTTTACGTAATTTGTCTACTATATCAAAACTCTTTGCTCACGATAAAAAGTAAAAATTATTTTTTAAGATCAGCTGAAATTTAATCTGTTTTCACAAAAGTTAAAGAATTGATCTGCACACTACTCAGCCACGAATGAAAAAAAGATGACTATAAGGAGTTCAACATGCATTCGAGAATTATTGGCTTCACAGCGATGATGGGGATTATGAGTTCAGTGGCATTTGCAGAGCCTGCAATCCAGCCAGGAGACACATTAGAAAGCTTATCTAAAGCACGCATTACGACTAACGTAAATACTCAAACAGCAACGCCTACAACTCAAATTAGCGTAGTAACCGATGCCAATACCGCCGTTAAAGTTGAAGATATTGACCCGATTATTGGCGAAACAACGACAGAAACGCCTAAAGTAGCTGTACAGGCAGAAGCAGTAGCCGCACCAGTTATCGAAAATGCTTCTACTCTTGCTTCTAGCGAACCGACTGTAAGTGTTGACGACATTGATGTTGCTCACCCTACAGAGTAAGCAGAAGTAATTTTCTTTTAAGCAGAATAAAAATAATAAGATGAATCAGCGCAATAAAAAGGCGGATATTTTATCAATATCCGCCTTCTTTTTAATTTCTTATCTAATCAAGCATTAATCAAACAAACGATCAAAGAATGATTTTTTCTTTGGTGAAGAAGCACTGTCTTCGCCATCAAAAGAAGCTTGCAATTCTTTAAGTAATTCACGTTGACGAGCATTTAAGTTGACCGGTGTTTCTATCACAATACGGCAGAGTAAATCACCCACCATGCTGCTACGTACTGGGCGAACGCCTTTACCACGTAAACGGAATAATTTGCCTGTTTGAGTTCCCTCAGGAATCTTCAAGCTAACACGACCTTCCAAAGTTGGAATTTCAATTTCTTTACCAAGTGCAGCATCAGCAATGCTAACAGGTACATCCATATAAAGGTCGGCGCCATCACGTTGGAAAATTTCGTGTTCGCGAACAACGACTTCAACGTACAAATCACCTGATTGGCCATCACGAATTGCTTCGCCTTTGCCACTCAAACGTACGCGGTCACCATTATCCACACCCGCTGGAATTGTAACTTCCAACGTTTGCTGGCGATCAGCTACACCAGAACCATGACATGCCTGACAAGGGTTTTTAATAATTTTACCTTGGCCACGACAAGTACCACATGTTTGTTGTACAGAGAAGAAACCTTGCTGCATACGCACTTGTCCTGAACCATGACAAGTTTTACAAGTTTCAACATCTTTTGGATTTTTTGAACCTTTACCATCACACACATCACATGGTGCCGGAGCAGTAAAGGTAATGGTTTTTTTCACCCCTTTTACAGCTTCTTCAAGGGTAAGTTCCATTACATAGCGTAAATCTGATCCGCGACGTTGACGCTGTTGACGTCCACCACCACCGAATGCACCACCGAAGATATCACCGAACTGGCTAAAAATATCTTCTGCACTAAATCCGCCAAAGCCGCCACCACCGCCGCCAAAGCCACCTTCGAACGCATTATGACCCATGCGATCGTACATGCTACGCTTTTCGCTATCCGATAAAACTTCATAAGCTTCTGAAGCTTCTTTAAATTTTTCTTCAGCTTCGGCATTGTCAGGGTTTCTGTCAGGATGATATTTCATCGCCAATTTACGGTAGGCTTTTTTGATCTCATCATCACTTGCGGTTTTTGAAACGCCTAAAACCTCATAATAATCACGTTTAGCCATTTTTGGCGGTGCTCCTCACGGAATTTTATCAATACTCTATTGCCGACTAAATTGGGGGCTTTAGCCGAATTTACAAGGGGGAAATGTTCAAAAAATAGATATATTAAAAAACTGCCTTATTTTTTAAATATTTAGACACGCCTTTTAACCATGCATTTAAAAGAAATAACCACGCAATCGCGCTAAAAACGACACCAGCAACCGTAGAGGCCGTTACCCAAAGGTTACTGTCCCATGCAAAAAAGAATAGCGGAATAAACCAGACCACAGCAAAAATTGCCATAAAAAGAAATAGAATTCCATTACGCATAATCCATAGCGCATGCGCATGAATCCAAACTTCTGCATTATCTACAGCCGCTACTTTACGAGCAACCAAATAAGCAAAGGCTGCAAAAATAACCGTAAACAATGCAAGAAACATAAACGTATAAGAAATTACAATATAACGGCGATGCTGTTCGATATGGTCTTGCCCCATCTGTATTTCACCTCAATTCGCTGCATTTTGCCTATTTTTTATGCAACGAAATATTCCTGTATTTTTTGTGTAAAGACAGGTGCTACTATATTGGAGTTTTCAATATTTCGCACCTTTATTCACAAAAAATTTATGTATTTTATGCGGTTTTTTTCACCTTAAACCACGCTGCGTAGAGCGCAGGTAAGAAAAATAATGTTAGTAAAGTGGCAACAATCAATCCACCCATGATCGCAACTGCCATCGGACCAAAGAAAATACTCCGCGAAAGTGGAATCATGGCCAGAACCGCGGCCAAAGCAGTCAAAATAATCGGACGGAATCGACGTACGGTAGCCTCAATAATCGCTTCCCATGTTGGATGCCCTGCCTGCCTGTCTTGTTCAATTTGATCAATCAAAATAAGCGAGTTACGCATGATCATGCCAGAGAGTGCGATTGTGCCCAACATGGCTACAAAACCAAATGGTTTGTTAAATAGAAGTAAAAATAAAACCACACCAATTAAACCCAGCGGAGCTGTTAATAACACAATGGTCGCTCGAGATAAGCTCTTGAGCTGAATCATCAGTAATGTCATGACAACCGCTAAAAACAGTGGCATACCCGCATTCACAGAATTTTGTCCACGCGCAGATTCTTCTACGGTTCCACCCACCTCAATAAGATAACCACTTGGTAATTCAGCACGTAACTTATCCATTGATTCTGCTAACTCTCCCACCACTGTAGCGGGCTGTAGTTGAGATCGAACGTCTGCACGTACGGTAATTGTTGGTAAGCGGTTACGATGCCAAATTAAACCATCTTCAAACTTATACTCAATTTTAGCAATCTGGGCTAAAGGCACAGTCGTTCCATTGGTCGTTGGGACAGCTAAACTTGCCAGTGAAGCTACTTCAACTCGCTCTGCCTGATCACCACGTAAACGGATTTCAATGAGTTCACGTTTTTCACGATATTGCTCAATCGCACTACCTGTAATTGATGCATTAATGAAGTTCGCTAAATCCAGACTAGAGACACCCATTTGTCGAGCACGATCTTGATCAATTTGAATTGAAATAATCTTACTCGGCTCACCCCAATCTAAATGTACATTGGTCGTATTCGGGTTTTCGCTCATCAGTTTAGCGACTTTCTGTGCCTCTTGACGTACCAGATTTTGATCTTCGCCCGACACACGATATTGCAACGGATAACCAACAGGTGGGCCATTTTCCAGTAATGACACGCGAGTACGAACTTGCGGAAGTAATTGCTTAATTTGTGTTTCTAACGAGCGACGAATTTCATCACGATCATCAAGTGATGATGCGAGTACAACAAACTGCGCAAAGCTGGCTTGTGGCAGTTGCTGATCTAAAGGTAAGTAAAAACGTGGTGACCCTGTACCTACATAGGCCACATAGTTATCAATACCTTTTTGTTTAGACAGAAACTTTTCAACCTTTTTCACAGCTTGTTCTGTCGCTGTTAAAGAAGCGCCTTCTTCAAGTTTTAAATCGACTAAAATTTCTGCGCGATTCGAAGGTGGGAAAAACTGCTGAGGAACGATCTTAAACATCAGCACAGATAGCACAAAAATACCCACCGTAGTCGCAATTACGGTTTTACGGTAAGTCACACAGAACTCGACCATCTTTCTAAAACGTAAATAGAAGCTAGATTGGTAAGGATCGTAGTGATGGTCCTGTGAAATGACCACAGTTTGCGGTTGCGGTTTTTTAGTTAATCTTGCCCATAAACGGACATACCAAGGTGCCTGATGGCCTATTTTGGTAAAATCGGGTAATAGCTTTTCACCTAAATAAGGTACGAATAAAACTGCTGCAACCCAAGACACCAATAAGGCAATCGTCACCACCTGAAAGATAGAACGTGTGTATTCACCAGTACCAGACTGAGCTGTCGCGATCGGTAAGAAACCAGCCGCGGTAATCAGTGTTCCAGTGAGCATCGGAAATGCTGTTGTTTTCCATGCAAATCCGGCGGCTTTAATCCGGCTATAACCCTGCTCCATCTTAATTGCCATCATCTCAACGGCAATAATGGCGTCATCGACTAACAGACCTAGCGCCAGAATCAAAGCACCCAATGAAATCTTATGCAGGCCGACATCGAATAAATTCATACCCGCAAAGGTCATTGCTAAAACTAAAGGAATAGAAAAAGCGACAACCAATCCTGTACGGAAACCTAAAGAGAAAAAACTCACTAACAAGACAATAATAACTGCTTCAGCGAGTACCTTTATAAACTCATGAATACTGCGCTGCACTGCTACAGGTTGGTCAGAAACTTTTTGGAGTTTCATGCCTAAAGGTAGTGTCTTTTGCAATTGGGCAAATTCTGTGTCTAGATTTTTACCTAAGGCAATAATGTCACCGCCCTTACGCATCGATAAAGCAATACCAATCCCATTTTCACCCATGAAACGCATACGTGGCTGAGCAGGTTGACTAAAACCACGGTAGACATCAGCGACATCTCCGAGCTGAATGGTTTTATCACCTACCAGTAAAGGCATTTTTTTAATTTCATCAATGTTTTGTAAGTGACCACTTACCCGAATCTGAATACGGTCTGTACCTGTTTCAAAAAAGCCAGCACTTGCCATACTGTTTTGCTTTTGTAAGGCGTCTTGAATCGCAGTCACTGGAATACCAAGCTGTACCGCTTTAGTGTTAGAAATCTCAATCCAGATTTTTTGATCTTGTAGACCAATTAATTCAACCTTACTAACATCCTTGACGCGTTGAAGCTGTAATTGCAAACGATCTGCATATTCCTTAAGAAGTGCATAGTCAAAGTCTTTGCCTGTCAGTACATAAATATTGCCGTAAGTGTCTCCAAATTCGTCATTGAAAAATGGACCTTGTACACCGTTTGGCAGTTCATGGCGAATGTCATTGACCTTCTTACGAACGTTGTACCAAACATCGGGAATCTTGTCAGAAGTAAGTGAATCCTTGGCCACAAAAGTGACCAACGACTCGCCTGGACGGGAGTAAGCCATAATCTTGTCATACTGCCCTGTTGTCATGAGTTCCTTTTCGATACGGTCCGTAACTAAAGTAGAAACTTCTTTGGCAGTCGCTCCAGGCCAGTAGGTCTGTACCACCATTACCTTAAAGGTAAAGGGTGGGTCTTCACTTTGTGATAATTTTGAATAAGAAATCGCACCGATAATGCCAAGCAACAGCATAAAATAAAGGACGATGCCTTTATTATTTAATGCCCATTCCGAGAGATTGAATTTCATGGCTGGGTTGCTCCCTGAATTTTCACCCCACGGTTTTCACGGTCAATCGGGTGAATCTTCTGTTTATCGCGTAGCAAATGTACGCCGCCAATCACAACCCAATCATTTGGGGCCAAGCCTGATAACACAGGTACGCTGTCTTTGCCATATACACCAATCGTTACAGGTACTTTACGCAATGTCTGATTCGCATTAACGACCCATACGTAAGGTTGATTATCTGTTGCTGAGACACTCGAAAGTGGCACACTCATCACATTGGTTTGAGTCGAGCTAAAAAATACGCGTGCACTTTGTCCAAGCTGAATAACAGATTGACCTTCTTTGAGTGCAACCTTGACTGTAAAGGTACGAGACTGATCAGCTGCTGGGGAAACTTCGCGTACGTAACCAGCAAATCGGTCATTCGGTTTAGACCATAAAGTGACCCAAGCTGCCTGACCAACCTTGATCTCGGCAACCGCTTGTTCTGGTACGCCAATGACAACTTCACGCTCTCCATCAATTGCCAGTTGATAAGCGGCTTGACCCGCTGCAACCACTTGTCCAATTTCGATATTTCGCGCAGTAATCACTCCGTTTTTATTAGAAATGAGTTGGTTATAACCTGTCTGATTAGCAGAAACTTCATAGTTAGAACGAGCTTGTTGTAGAGCCGCTTGTGCCGAGTCATATTGATTTTTTACTGTGTCATATTGCGAACGACTGACCGCATTAATTGGCAGTAATTGCTGAAAACGTTTCAACTCATCTGATGCCGTTTTTGCTGCTGCCTGTGCATTGTCCAGTTGGGCTTTAGCAGCATTTAACTGTAGCTGAGCATCTGCCACGTCAAGCTTTGCTAAAACTTGTCCAACCTTAACTCGGTCACCGACATCCACGTAACGTGCCGTAACTTGCCCACCGACTCGAAACGCTAAAGCCGTTTGTTGTCTGGCTTGCACATCCCCTGCATAGCTTTTTTGTTCATTGAGTGTGGTCAAGGGTTGAGCCACCATCACATAGGGTATTTCTTCTGTTTTTGGGGCTTCTTTACTACACCCCATTAATGTGACCGTACAAACAATCACCATACTCATGATGAGAGGTTTTAACAGATTCATATCTTATCGCTCTTATTCAAACTGATTTTTTAAGGCACAATATGCTTGCATCATAAATTGTTTGTTTTTTAATTAATATACTCATGGGTACATTAATTAAAGAAAAACTTATAAATCGCTATTTTTTAAATTTTTAACAGAGGGTTTTGTGCAAACAGTTAATCAAAGTGGGCGCCCCAAAGATCTAGAAAAACGTGCTCGTATCTTACAAGCCGCGAAAGCTATTTTTTTAAAATCTGGCTATCACGGTACCAGCATGAACCAGATTGCACAGGAAGCAGGTGTCACTAAGCTCACGGTTTATAATCACTTTCAAGACAAAGCCAATCTATTTATTTGCGCAATTACAGAAACCTGTGAAGAGTCTCTCTGTACTAAACAATTTGAATTAGATGCATCGGCAGACTTTTATCAAGCACTCTTTATTGTGTGTTCACGCGCCTTGCAAATTATTTACTCACCTGAAGCGCTTAAACTCGAGCACGTTTTATTTGAACTTGCAGCAGAACAAAGTCCTCTCGCTCTACAGTTTTTTGATGCATCTCATACCCGACTGCAAAATCAATTAGCTGAGTTTTTGCAAAAAGCGGCCCAATTAGGTTTTATTCAAACCGATAATCCTACTTATCAAACCGAGCTTCTTATGTCCTTATTGCTTGGCGTACGCCACCAGAAGGTTTTACTTGGGATCATTGCTGTACCAAATGCTCATGAGCTTGAGCAAATTATTCAAGATGCAATTGCTTTATTCCTGCTCAAATATCGGACTTAAACCAAAGTACCATTGCCAAAAGTTGTACTGAGTGCATGTCATCGTTAACAGCATCGCATGCAAATTAAATGTTATTTTTTAAGCAAAAATTCACATTTTCTTACGCTCAAAGCTTGGAATGTTTGTTAATCACGCTATATTCGATAAGGATAAGAACAGGAGAAAATAGCATGGTTCAGCAAATCGATGCCCCACTGCGCGAGGATGTCCGCTTACTTGGTAATTTATTAGGTGAAACCCTAAAGCAACATGCAGGACAAGAGCTGTTTAATCAGATCGAGCAAATTCGTGCCCTTGCTAAAGGTGCACGTGATGGCCAAGCTGAAGCCCAAAAGCAACTAGAACAATTATTTTTAAATCTACCCGACGATGAACTACTTCCCCTTACCCGAGCTTTTTCTCATTTCCTAAATTTTGCCAATATTGCCGAGCAATATCATGTGGTCCGTAGCCGCAGACAGGCAGAATTCGATTCGGGTGCCAACTCTCCGAATCCACTTGTTCACCTATTTGAAAAATTCAAAGATAAAAGTATTTCAACAGAAAAACTATTCCAACAAGTTTGTGATCTTGATATTGAGCTAGTGCTTACAGCACATCCGACCGAAGTCAGCCGTCGTACGCTCATTCAGAAATATGATGATATCAATGCGTGCTTGTCTCAGCTTGATCAGCAAAAACTTACTCCACGAGAGCGTCAAAGTGCACTTGCGAACTTAAAGCAACAAATTAGTTCAGCATGGCAAACCGATGAAATTCGTCAACATCGTCCGACTCCTGTCGATGAAGCAAAATGGGGCTTTGCGACGATTGAACAAACGCTTTGGAATGCTGTCCCTAAATTTATTCGTGAATTAAATGAGCTAGTTCAAGAAAATTGCCAACAAAACTTACCACTCAACATTGCACCAGTGCGTTTTGCATCTTGGATGGGTGGAGACCGCGATGGTAACCCAAATGTTACCCATCAAATTACACAAGAAGTTCTGTGGTTATCGCGCTGGCAAGCTGCCGATCTCTATTTAAGAGATATCGAAAACTTGCGTTGGGAACTTTCAATCCAGACCTGTTCTGAAGAAATGATTCAGGCCATTGGTAACCAACATGCAGAACCTTATCGTGAGTATTTACGTGCAACACGAGAACGCTTAAAAGCGACTCGTCACTGGTTAGCTCAACGTTTGCAAGGACTCGAAGCAGACGATACGAATGTGATTAAAAGTAAAGATGAGCTCTTACAACCATTATTGCTGTGCTATCGCTCTTTAATCGACAGTAACCTGCCTGAGATTGCGAATGGTCAACTACTCGACTTTATCTACCGAGTGAACTGTTTTGGTATTGAACTACTTAAACTCGACATTCGTCAGGAATCAGGTCGCCACCGCCAAGCAATTTCAGCAATTACCGAATACTTAGGTTTAGGTAATTTTGAATCGTGGACTGAACAAGCGCGCCAAAACTTCCTGATTCAGGAACTACAAAGCAAACGCCCACTTTTACCGAAATATATTAATGAACCTGAAGGCAGTTTGATTGGACACCCAGATGTTCAAGAAGTATTTGCAACCATGCGTACTTTGGCAGACCAACCGCCTGAATCTTTAGGAGCTTATATTATTTCTATGGCTGAATATCCAAGTGATGTTTTAGCTGTATTGTTATTGCAAAAAGAAGCAGGTATTCAGCATCCTTTACGAGTAGTTCCTCTATTTGAAACTTTAAAGGATTTAGATGGCGCTGCAACTACCATGAATACGCTGTTCAATATGCATTGGTATAAACAGCACATTCAGGGTAAACACGAAGTTATGATCGGTTACTCCGACTCTGCAAAAGATGCCGGATTTATGTCTGCCAACTGGGCGCAATATCGTGCTCAAGAAGAGCTGACTGCAATTGCTCAAACACACGGCGTACAGTTGACTCTGTTCCACGGTCGTGGTGGTTCAATTAGTCGTGGCGGTGCTCCAACTCAACAGGCTCTATTTTCACAGCCACCGGGTTCGATCTCGGGTGCAATCCGAGTGACTGAACAAGGTGAAATGATCCGCTTCAAATTCGGTCTAGAAGGGATTGCCATGCAAAACCTTGAAATCTATACCGCAGCAACACTTGAAGCGACCTTATTACCACCACCAGAACCTAAAGCTGAGTGGCGTGAACTCATGAACCGTATGACAGATCATTCGGTGAAGGTCTATCGTCAAACAGTTCGTGAAAACCCACATTTTGTGAAATATCTACGTACCGTTACCCCTGAGCTTGAGTTACAAATGTTGCCTTTAGGCTCACGTCCGGCAAAACGTAAAGTGAGTGGCGGTATCGAGTCTTTACGTGCGATTCCATGGGTGTTTGCATGGACACAAATCCGTTTGATGTTGCCTGCATGGTTAGGCACTGGGGCAGCAATTAATGAAGTGATTGCCGATCAGCAAAAAGCAACCCTTGATGAAATGCTCCAGCAATGGCCTTATTTCCAGACACTCATCGATATGCTGGAAATGGTATTATCAAAAGCCGATGCCAACATTGCGCTCTATTACGAATCACATCTGACTGAAGATGAAGATTTAAAAGTACTCGGCAACCAATTACGTCAGCGATTAAAAGACGCTGTTGAAACCCTACTTGCTTTAAAAGATGAATCAAAACTTTTGAGTAATAACGAAGTTCTTGATCAGTCTATGCAAGTTCGCAAACCTTATTTACTGCCTTTACACCTTTTACAGGCTGAACTGATGAAACGCCGTCGTGATTATCTCGCTGAGCGTCAAGCAGAAAACACCCCTGTTGATCATGCGCTAATGGTGAGTATTGCAGGTATTGCTGCTGGTTTACGTAACACTGGCTAAGCTGATTTTACCGATTGTTTAACAAAGCAGTGCATTACCGATGCGCTGCTTTTTACTTACAAAGTTCCCCAGTTTTCTTAAATTTTCCCCGATTTTCTATTTTTTTAAATATTTTTTAAAAATCATAAAATTAATTTTTATAAGAAAAAAATAACTAAATACGTACATTTAGAATTTAAAAAATTATACCAATCGTTAAAAAATAATTAATTTTCACTGACATACTTCTCTCTAGAGATTAAATGCATTCTCAAGAAAGAGTATCATTGCACCAATTAAAGAATAACGAGTTTATTTTATGTCCAATTGGTTTCCAAAATGGCAGCCTTACCAAGGTGATATTGACCATCGGCCAGTCTCTACCAATGAATATCTCCCTCCTGTTCAAAGTGCTATTTTAGGTATCCAACATGCGTTTGCCATGTTTGGAGCAACTGTTTTAGCACCATTACTCATGGGTTTTAATCCAAATCTTGCCATTTTAATGTCTGGCATCTGTACCATCCTGTTCTTCTTAATTACAGGTGGTCGCGTTCCAAGTTATTTAGGTTCAAGCTTTGCTTTTATTGGGGTCGTTGCAGCAGCAACTGGGCATATTACAGGTTCAGGTGCAAATCCAAATCTGTCTATGGCTTTAGGTGGAATCGTTGCGTGTGGTGTGTTTTATGCCCTCATCGGTTTTATTGTGATGCTCACCGGTACACGCTGGATTGAAAAACTTATGCCGCCTGTTGTTACTGGCGCGATTGTAATGATTATTGGTCTAAACCTTGCACCTGTTACGATTAAAGGTGTTGCAGGCCAACCATTTGAAATGTGGATGGCACTCATTACCGTACTTTGTATGGGAAGTATTGCGGTCTTTACTCGCGGCTTATTGCAACGTCTACTTTTATTGGTCGGTTTAATCTTGGCTTATGTGATTTATGCCATCACCACCAATGGTCTAGGTTTAGGAAAACCAATCGATTTTAGCCAGATCTCTCAAGCCGCATGGTTCGGTATTCCAAGTTTTTCACACCCTACTTTTGACACCAGAGCTATGCTCATTATTGCTCCGGTTGCGCTTATTTTAGTAGCAGAAAACCTAGGGCATATTAAAGCTGTAGGCGCCATGACTGGTGAAAACCTGACTCCACAATTAGGTAAAGCATTTGTCGCAGATGGTTTGGCCACAACGCTGTCTGGTAGCGTTGGCGCACCAGGTATGACCACCTATGGTGAAAACATTGGGGTCATGGCGGTAACTCGTGTGTACTCAACCATTGTTTTTGTTATTGCTGGTGTCTTCGCTATTTTCTTGGGTTTATCTCCAAAATTTGGTGCAGTGATTAGTACCATCCCAAATGCTGTTTTAACAGGTGCATCTATTGTCGTATTTGGTTTAATTACCATTGCTGGTGCAAAAATCTGGATTGAAAATAAAGTCGATTTTTCTAACAATAAAAACCTGATTGTTGCTTCTGTGACGATTATTTTAGGTGCCGGAAACTTTGAATTGATGTTTGGTAACTTCAATTTAGGCGGCATTGGTACCGCAACGTTTGCAGCCATTATTTTGAACTGGTTGTTTAGTTTAAAAGATAAAGCGTAAGTCCCAAAAGGCAGCATCAGCTGCCTTTTTTATTATTATTTTTCATCGCCCTTTCCTGATTACTTTTTAGTATGATGATCACTTACCCTTCAATACGTTCCCTGTCATGCGTTTTGATTTTTTTGATTTACAACTGGTTCTCCATATTGTTTCTACAGGTAGCCTAACTAAAGGTGCAGATCGTTCCGCGATTTCACTTCAGGCTGCCAGCGAACGTATAAAAAAACTCGAACAATATTTTGAAACTCCTTTATTTATTCGCCACACCACTGGAGTAGAGCTAACAACGGCAGGACATGCTTTTATTGAGCATGCTCGTCAGCTTCTGGCACAAAAAGATCAACTCGAACAAGAAATGCAGCGTTTTAGGCAAAAGACCACAGAATCTTTGATCCTTTGGTGTAACTCTTCTGCTCAAAGCGAATATCTACCGCCTCTCTTACCGCAATATCTTGTACTGCATCCCGAAATGAATATTGATTTACATGAAGCCGAAAGCTCTGAAATTGTAGATGCATTAACGCAGGGAATTGCCAATTTAGGACTCGTCTCAAGTTTTTTTGATACAAGGCATTTGCAAACAAAAGAATTTGCCCGCGACCCTTTAGTTCTGATTTGCCCTACTACCCACAATTTAGCTCAATACCAAGAGCTGAATTTGGTAGATGCTTTAAGCTATGGCTTTATTGGCCTTAAACCCCATCACTCTTTGCAGCAGTCCATCGAAACTCAAGCTAAATTACTAGGCTTTAACATACAGTATCGTTTACGTTTACCTAATTTTGGCGCAATTGCTGAGGTTGTGGCGAAAGGTGTTGGAATTGCAATTATGCCCGCCCGCGCTGCACAGCGTTTGCAATCGGACTATGATTTCCATTCGATTCAATTACTCGGTGCGTGGGCAAACCGTAAATTGCTTTTAGCTACACAAGATTTCAGTCAGCTTCCTAACAATTATCAGCAATTTGCAGATTTTTTACTGCAACATCGCCCTTAAATACTTGGCTTAGTGCAAAATCATATAAATCCCTAATGACACCAAACCAATAAAAAATATACGACGAAATTTTTGTTCATTGAGTCGATAACGGATTTTTTTACCTAACCACATTCCAACTAATGCAGCGAATAAAGCCGCAAAAGATAAACGATAGTCTAGCGTTATTCCTGACATAGGGTTGTGGTGTAAAAAGACTGCAAGGCAAATGGTAGAGACAGTAAAAGTCAGCCCCAAAGCCTGTACCAACTCATCACGTTTTAAATGCAATGACTGCAAGTAAGGCACTACTGGAATAATAATCACACCTGTTGCTACCGTCACTGCCCCACCAATATAACCAATGATGGGCGATAACCAACGTTCATGCTTGCCTAAGTGTGGAAGCTTCTTCACACATAGACCGTAGAGTCCATATAAAGCCAGCATACAGCCTAATAAAATTTCACTACTATGCCCATGACTTTGGCTCAAGGTGGGCAGAAAGCTCCATATTGAGCCCACTACAATGCCTACAAGCAAAGTCCAGAAACGGCGAATAAAAGCCCAGACATGTCCTTCAGCGAAAAGCTGCCAAACATTAGTGACCATTGAAGGAACAATGAGTAAAGAGGCTGCTTGAAAAGGACTCATTGCGATGGTGAGTAAGCCCATCGATACTGCGGGCAACCCTAGACCAATCATGCCTTTAATCATGCCAGCAAAGGCAAACACCATCATAATAATTGCTAGAAATGTCACTGTTTATCTCCGATTCCCTACATGGTTATGCTACGGAAAAAACAGGTTTTGCCCTATTCTTGTTTTTAGGAGAAGGCCTCAATTAAAAGTTGAGGCTGTTTTATATTTTTCTTCTAATACATTGCTAAAAATACTTTCAATCATCCAAACACGATACAAACTATTAAATACATAGCTTTGCCCATCAATACGCAACTCTAAAACTGGTAAATCAGGCTGATGCTTATCTCTGCAAAATGCGTCATTTTGCGCCAGAACAGCTGGCACATCCTGTTCGGTTAACTGCTCAATTCCCAACTGTTGCTGTAATTCTTGGAAATGCTTTTTGAAAGATAAATCTTTGCCTTTTGTCCAAACAGCCTGCAAAATCGTAAAAACCGTATCGATTTGCTGATTTTCAGGCACACTATAGAAAAGCTTTGCCATTTCAAGCGTACTTTCTTCTGTAGGACGGCAAAAAGGGGTAAAAGCTACATCTGTTCGTTTAGAAACACGGGTTGCCAAACTCCAGTCAAACCAATCTCGGCCTTGATAGCTTAAAGGGTAAACTTTTAATTGAATGTCATAATAATCGGCCAGCTCTTCCTTAATATAAGCAAGTAACAGCCAACTCATTGGATCTTCTAAGGCAATATATATATCGAGTTCAGGACGAAGTGTCTGAATTTCGGTAAGTGCCTCAGCATCATTAATCAAATGTTCACGCCATTCGATATGATTAATTAAAAAGATCGGATTACCAGTAAGTAACTTTTGCTGTTTTAGACGACGGGTTAAACGTAATAAATCATCTACTGCATGATACTTACGTCCACCAAATTCAAAGTACGCCGCCGGTACAGGCTCATCCGTAAAAATACGTTCTGAAAAATGTTGAGGAAGCTGATGTTTAACTGCCATGGCATGTAAAGTACGCAGCTTTCCATATTGCTGCTGCCAAAGCATGTGAAAAATATCTTCTAGTAAATGTAAGAAATTCTGACCTTGTAATGGAGTTCTTTTTAATATGACAGCGGCTTGTTTTAAAGATTCTTGGCTTGGGATTTCTGGAAATTCATCAAAAGCAAAACGGTGTTGCTTGGCTAATATTTTGGCATCATTTAGACAATAATTTTGCCACTCTTCATGTGACATACCATTCGGAGGCTCAGAAGCCGTATGGGAAATAATAATTTTTAAAGGCTTAAGTTCATCACTTAAAATCTCATCGAGCTGAGACAATTGCTGAACAGCCAAATAGCTATACACATCATCAAGTCGTAAATAAATACTTAAACCATTTTCCGTGGGTAACACCGCTTGACGAGAGGGTTTTTGGTAAAACCAACTCGATCGGATAGGGTCAAACCAACGGCGTAGCAGTGACATGAATAGTGCCTCTAAAAAATAAAATCCTAAGCTAGACCAAAAAACTGCTTTGATCGCAGTACAAAGTGCCGCAGAAGTTTAATATACAAAACACTGACGGGCTCTGCTTATGCAGAACAAATATCATGTTATTGCACGTGTTCCTGCATCGGTGAAGATTTTATCATCATTTTATGACAAACCCATAGAATGACTTGCAACACCCTCATCTACAAGTCTATTTTTTTCATCAGGCGAAAAAAATGCACCCTCAACAGATAATAATTCATCGTATTGAAGAGTGCATAATTTCTACTCAATTATTAAAATTGAATATTTTATAGAACGCGTACAGCTCCTTTCGCCGCACTTGTTGTATGCATTGCATAAACTTTTAACGCTTTTGATACTTTACGTTTACGTTCTTCTTTCGGATGCCAGCCTTTCGCTTCTTGAACGGTACGACGGTGCGCCATAGTCGCATCATCAACGTTCAAGTGAATGGTACGGTTTGGAATATCAATTTCAATGGTATCACCATCTTCGACCAAACCAATGGCACCGCCTTCAGCAGCTTCTGGTGAAACATGTCCAATCGAAAGACCTGATGAACCACCAGAGAAACGACCATCTGTAACTAATGCACAGTCTTTTCCTAAACCTTTTGATTTAAGATAGCTGGTTGGGTAAAGCATTTCTTGCATACCCGGACCACCACGTGGACCTTCGTAACGAATAACAACGACATCACCAGCTTTAATATCATGACCCAAGATTGCATCTACAGCAGCATCTTGACTCTCAAACACGCGCGCTGTGCCAGTAAATTTTAGGATAGATTCATCTACACCCGCAGTTTTTACAATACAGCCGTCAAGAGCGATGTTGCCGTATAGCACAGCTAAACCACCATCTTTAGAAAATGCATGTTCTGCATTGCGGATAACGCCTTTTTCACGATCGCCATCTAAAGTTGCATAGTAACGATTTTGAGAGAATGCAACTTGTGTTGGTACACCACCCGGAGATGAGCGATAGAACTCATATACGTCTGCATCTTCAGTGCGAATAATATCCCACTTATCCAATGCATCTTTTAAAGTTTTCTCATGTACGGTTGGTAGTGATACATCAAGTAAATTCGCACGATCAAGTTCACCTAAAATGGCCATGATGCCACCTGCACGGTGTACATCTTCCATATGAACATCTTGTTTTGCAGGCGCTACTTTAGATAATACAGGCACTCGACGTGATAGTTCGTCAATATCGTCCATGGTAAAGTCAACTTCCGCTTCACTTGCCGCAGCCAATAAGTGTAGAACGGTATTGGTTGAACCACCCATTGCAATATCAAGCGTCATGGCATTTTTAAATGCAGCCTTAGTTGCAATTGAACGAGGTAAAATGCTTGCATCTTCTTGTTCGTAATAGCGCTTAGCCAATTCAACAATAAGCTGACCTGCTTTTAAGAATAATTTTTTACGATTAGCATGTGTCGCGACAATCGAACCATTACCCGGTAAAGATAAACCTAACGCTTCGGTTAAACAGTTCATTGAGTTTGCAGTGAACATACCTGAACATGAACCACAGGTTGGACATGCTGAACGTTCAAATTCTTCAACTTCTTCGTCTGTATAACTTTCATCAGCTGCAACAACCATTGCATCAACAAGATCAATCGCTTTTTCATTACCGCGGAATTTGACCTTACCTGCTTCCATTGGTCCACCAGACACAAAAACCACAGGAATATTCAGGCGCATCGCAGCCATGAGCATTCCCGGAGTAATCTTGTCACAGTTAGAAATACAGACCATAGCATCAGCACAATGCGCATTCACCATGTACTCTACTGAGTCAGCAATCAAATCACGTGATGGTAAAGAATAAAGCATGCCGTCATGCCCCATTGCGATCCCGTCGTCTACTGCGATTGTATTGAACTCTTTAGCAACACCACCTGATGCCTGAATTTCTGCTGCAACAAGCTGCCCTAGATCTTTAAGATGTACATGGCCCGGAACAAATTGAGTAAATGAATTGACCACCGCAATAATCGGTTTGCCGAAATCCTCATCTTTCATTCCTGTTGCACGCCATAAGCCACGTGCGCCAGCCATATTTCTTCCGTGTGTCGATGTTTTTGAACGATAGTCAGGCATTAGTGTTTCCAACAAGTTGTGCTTGAGCGAAATTTCTCCCACTCTGGCTGAATGATACTGATATAGCGTTAGATCAGTCGGAATATTGACTCATCATCATAATTTGATCATTCTCCATTCTATAGAAGCAAATAATATTCGGAAAGCCAAGAACAGTAATAGTCAGTCAATATTTAGCAAAACTTACATGAATAATTTTTTATTTTTTCATAACCTTTTTTTATCAATAAAATTTTTTTCAATAATTTTTTGTTCACTATTTAAAAACCAAATCTCTCAATAGCCATGAGTTTAGGGCTTCAAACGTTTTTCACGTATACTATCCACAAACTCTTTTTGGATTGCATTTGTGAAAATTATTTTTGCTGGCACCCCCGAATTTGCTGCAACAGCATTGGCGGCTTTATTAAAAACTTCCCATGAAATTATCGCAGTTTATACTCAACCAGATCGTAAAGCTGGTCGCGGACAAAAATTAACGCCATCTCCTGTAAAACAGCTTGCCCTTGAACATAATATCCCTGTTTATCAACCGCTTCACTTTAAAGCTTCAACTGAAGAAGGCTTGGCCGCGCAACAAGAACTCGCTGCTTTAGGTGCTGATGTGATGGTGGTTGCTGCCTATGGTTTGATTCTTCCACAAGCTGTACTCGATACACCTAAATATGGCTGTTTAAATATTCATGGCTCATTATTACCACGATGGCGCGGTGCAGCACCAATTCAGCGCGCAATCGCAACAGGTGATGATGAAACAGGCATTACGATTATG
Organism: Acinetobacter sp. Leaf130; assembly: GCF_001423205.1. NCBI lineage: Bacteria > Pseudomonadati > Pseudomonadota > Gammaproteobacteria > Moraxellales > Moraxellaceae > Acinetobacter > Acinetobacter sp. Leaf130. The sequence continues at coordinate 5,754 of NZ_LMOE01000005.1, read as the reverse complement.
CAGATGGCTGCTGGTTTAGATACAGGCGATATGATGTATAAAACCTACTGCCCAATCACCGCCGAAGAGACCTCTGCCAGCTTGCATGACAAATTAGCTGTTCAAGGTGCAGAAGCGATTTGTACCGTACTCGAGTCAGAAACAACATTACAAAAATATTTGGCAGAACGTGAAGTTCAAGATGAAAGCCTAACTGTCTATGCACACAAGCTCGTGAAATCAGAAGCTCGAATTGACTGGTCAACTGATGCTATTCAACTTGACCGAAATATTCGTGCCTTCAACCCTTGGCCAGTTGCCTTCGTTCAGTTAGATGAAAATAATGCGCTGCGTGTTTGGAGCTCAATAATTTCTAGTCAAAACAAAGCGAATGCCCAAGCTGGTGAAATTATCGCGATTGATAAGCAAGGCGTACATGTTGCTTGTGGGCAAGTTTCCTTTATTTGTTTGACCAGTGTGCAATGGCCGGGCGGCAAAGCAATGAATGCCCAACAAATTGCCCAAACTCAAAAACTTCACGTAGGACAAATTCTGCCATGAGTCAGGTTTCATCAAATTCGTCACGATTTAACTTACGTGCTCAAGTCGTCCAGACGTTATTAAAAGTTCAGCAAGGCCAATCACTCGCTAGTATTTTAAATACACAGCTGAATCAAGTTGCAGAACGTGACCGTGCACTATTTCATGAACTTGTTCTGGGTACATTGCGTCAATGGTTTGCACTTAAATCAATTAGCTTACCTTTGCTCAGCAAACCCTTAAATAATGAAACTGTTGAAACCTGTCTTTACGTCGGTCTTTATCAAGTTTTATGCACGCGTATTGCCGCACATGCTGCGATCTCTGAAACAGTAGATGCCACTAAACAACTTGGGTTCCCAGCACTCAGCGGCATTGTGAATGCTATTTTGCGCCGAGCGACGCGTGAAACTGATGAATTTCAACAAGGTTTACAACAGGCGCATGGCTTACCAAGTTGGCTTTATAAGCGTGTGAAAAAAGATTGGGGTGAACAAACCGAATCTCTATGCCAATCATTAAAGCAAGTCGCACCTTTAACCTTAAGGGTTAATCAACGCCACATTGGCCGAGACGCTTATTTAGCAAAATTACAAAGTTTAGAAATTAAAGCACGTGCGTGTATTTTATCTGAAGCAGGCATCGTCCTTGAGCAATCTGTTCAAATTACCCAGCTACCTGGTTTTGAAGAGGGATGGTTTTCTGTACAAGACGAACACGCTCAGCTTTGTGCAACATTATTACCAGATTTAAATAATAAAACAGTGATTGATGCCTGTGCAGCACCCGGTGGAAAAACGGCTCATTTACTCGAAAAGTTTAAACCGGCTAAGCTCATTGCCATTGACCAAGATTCTAACCGTTTAGTCCGTGTGACTGAAAATTTAAACCGTTTAGCACTCGATCAAACTCATACAGAAATTTTGGCAGCTGATGCAACCCAATGGGTTCCAGCGCAGCCTGTAGATTGTATTGTGCTAGATGCGCCTTGCTCTGCAACAGGGGTTATTCGACGTCATCCTGACATACGTTTATTACGCCAATCTAGCGATATAGGCCAAACGATTGAGCTACAAAAGCAGATCTTGCAGCACATGTGGCAACAGCTCAAAGCTGGCGGCACACTGCTCTACATCACATGTTCAGTTTTAAAAGCTGAGAATGAACAGCAAATGGTAGATTTCTTTGCAGAACATAATGATGCGAAAGAAATTAAAATTGAAGCGGATTGGGGTATTGAGCAAATTCATGGCCGACAATTGCTGCCAGAAGCACAATCTGGCGATGGATTTTATTATTGTAAAATTCAAAAAATTGCATAAAAAAAGCAGGCTTCGAGCCTGCTTTTTACTAGATCAGCTTCAAAGCGTATGTTGATCTTTTACATCTTCTAAAACATCATCTAACTCTTCAGGATGTTTCGACAAATGTAGAATGGATAAAATCAATCCACCCCATAAAAACACCATCGAAATCACCATCATCACGATTGCCGAAGTATTCATTATTTTATCCTCCTAGCGATCTTTCATTTTGCTTAACACGATTGCAACGACCGCACAGAAAATCACACTGCCCCAGCCGAATACACCTTGTAAGCTCATACTATAAGTATCATAGCCATTTTTGATCAAATTAAAAACAGTCAAACAGAGTGTAGTTAACAAGATTAAAGATGTAATAACCGTTAAAGTGAAATCCCACCCCTTACCAACTTGGATGGTTGAGATACGATTTATATGGTCACTAAGTTCTTTAAGAGCTGAACGTTTAAACCAAGCTACGCTAATAATTGATATTAATGCGCCACCAATAATCCCGATGTTATTAATAAAGTGATCGACAATATCAACCAGTTTAATTGCATTTACACTTGAGAATAGAATAATTGATACGAGCGCACTACCACCACCAATAATGGTTACAGCTTTTTTACGGCCCCATTTCAATTTATCTTGCATTGCTGCAATAGGCACTTCCAAAATACTGACCATCGAAGAAATACCTGCGACGAAAAGTGAAGAGAAGAATAAGAGACCAAATAAATCGGCACCTGTACCTAAACTTGAAATAATTTTAGGGAATGCAATAAATGCCAATCCAATCCCGCCACTCACCACATCTTTAACTTCTGTACCAGCAGCATGTGCCATAAAACCTAGCGCTGCAAAAATACCAATACCCGCTAAAATCTCTGTTGATGCATTTGCAAAACCAACGATTAAGCCAGAACCAGTTAAATTAGTTTTTGGTTTCAAATATGATGCATACGTCACCATGATCCCGAAGCCAACAGAGAGAGAGAAGAAGGTATGACCATAAGCGGCTAACCAAACTTTATAATCCATCATTGCTGACCAGTTTGGCGTAAAGAATGCATTCAAACCTTGAACTGCACCCGGCAAACGCAATGACTGAATCACCAAAATAGTGAATAGAACGAATAATAATGGCATGAAAATCTTATTAGATAATTCCACACCCTTTTTCACGCCACCATAAAGAATGATTAAAGTAAGTGCCCAAATTCCAACAATCGGCCAGAATAAATGACTTACAAACTGTAGATCAAAACCAGTCGCTTTTGAGGTTTGTAGGTAAGTATTAAAGAAGAAACCTTCTGGATCACTTCCCCACATTTGACCAATAGAGAAGTAAACGTAACTACCTGCCCAAGTCAGGACGCTTGCATAATACAAACCGATGATAATGCAGACACAAACCTGCCACCACCCTAAAGTTTCTCCGCCTTTAAATAAAGCACGATATGCTTTTGGAGGCGAACCAGTACTACGATGGCCTACCGCATAATCTAAAAATAGTAACGGTAAACCAGCAGTAATGAGTGCTAATAGATAAGGAATAAGAAACGCACCACCACCATTTTCATAAGCAACGTATGGAAAGCGCCAAATATTACCTAAACCTACAGCCGAGCCAACGGCTGCAATAATAAAACCAGATCGTGACGTCCAGTTTTCACGAGAATCTGCCATAAAACACCTAATGTTAAAAGATTACTTATTTTTACTGCTATTGTTGATTGTTATTCCGCATGCAAAAAAAGAACCAAAAAATACTTTTGTGTTTGTAGAAAATAAAAAGAACCTTTTGAGTATTTTTATTCCCTTAACAAACAAGCAAAAATAGAAAATTCTTCCTTAAAGATTTTTGTCCATTTTTTGCTCCTATATAGCTGAACAATACCTGTTTTTATTTCTTTTTACTGTAATTTCCGTCAGAAATTTTACGAATTTTCTGAGTTTTTTTCACAATTGGTTATTTTTCAGCTTATCTTTACGCCCTAAAGCTTAGGTTCAGACATTATTGTTCAATGATATTTTATTCCAATTCATTGAAAGAGCTCTTCAATTACTCGACTTATCCAGTAATTTATTCTTAACTCTTCAGTTTTCAATTAAGATTTAAATGTCACAGTACTGTTAGATGACAAAATTTATACTAAAATTTTTATACGCTTAGTGTCATCAAAATTAATAAATAAATATTAGTTGTTTGAAATACATGAATTTTTATTCAGTCTCAAAAAATCTTATAGATATATACTCGATAGGCTTATTTTTTATCAATGCATCTGTAGCAAGATGTCTATATCATGCGCTCGAAGATTTCTTTTATTCGGATGTTAAAATGAAAATATTAAAAATGTCTTTATTAGCGCTCGGGATGGGCTTAAGTGGCTTTGCTCAAGCAGACTTTGTTGGAGTCAAAGGAGAAGTAGGCTACTGGTTTTATGACGGTAAAGCTAATATGTCTTCTCAATTCCCTGAGGATCAGGATCTAGATCAAAAAGGTAGTGCTCAACTCTCATTGTCAGTAGAACACCCAATCCCATTTATTCCAAATGCAAAAATTCGTTATGTAAATTTAGATACTCAAACTAAATCAGAAACTCTAGGTCAAGCTAACTATAAAGTTGATTTAGATCATAGCGATTTTATTCTCTATTACGAATTACTAGATAATATTGTGAGTGTAGATGCTGGACTTGGTGCAACTGTACTAAATGGTGATATCACTGCGTATACAGGTAAGCGCTTGGATATTGATAAAACGTACCCTATTGCTTATTTATCAGGCGAAGTAAAACTTCCATTTACAGGTTTAAGTGCTAAAGGTGAAGCAACCTATACAAACTTTGACGATGCACGAATTACAGATGCGCTAGCAGAAGTAAAATATAAGTTTGCAGATAACCTACTAATTGATCTTGGTTTAACAGCAGGCTATCGCATACTCAATATCGATTTAGATGACTACGATAACAATGACCTTAAATTTGAATTTAAAGGTCCGTATGTTGGTTTAGAAGCACATTTCTAAATCAGAATGAGCTCAAAATTTCCCCCATATATAAAAAAGAACTCTATAAGAGTTCTTTTTTATTCAATCATACTCACATATCTGGGATATTCTTGAATTCTCTGACACCATGCTTGAATATTTGGGTATAACTTTAAATCGAAGCCACCTTCATCAGCCACATGTGTATAAGCATATAGCGCAATATCAGCAATGGTGAGTTGTGGTCCTGTAAGATAGTCGTGCTCTGCTAATACTTTATCCATAATAGATAATGCTTTATGCCCTTTTGGCTGTAAATTATAATATTCGTTTCTTCTATCTTCTGGTAAACCTAAATATTTATTAATAAAACGTGCAACTGCAATAAAAGGTTCATGGCTATATTGTTCAAAGAACATCCATTGGTACATTTTTGCTTTAATAAAAAGATCTATAGAAATAAATTTTGTTCCCTCAGCTAAGTAACCTAAAATAGCATTCGATTCACTTAAAACACGACCGTCTTCCAGAACTAATACAGGTATTTTTCCATTAGGGTTTAGGGATAAAAACTCTTGGGTTTGAGTATCTTTTTTTAAAATATCAATATGAATCCATCTATGATTAATATTTAATAAGGAAAGTAAAAGTTTGATTTTATAGCAATTACCCGAACCCATATCACCATAGATTTTCATATGTACTTCTCTCTTATTATTTATGCTTAAATAGATAATTTTCTTATTATTTATAGCACAGCTCTCTCATAATATTCCTATATTTTTATTTCACTTTTTCTTTACTTCCTAAAGCATTACTCCCCTTTTCCAAACATAAAAAAACACCCTCAACTGTAAAGTTGAGGGTGTTTAGAATAATGAGCTGGCGATGACTTACTCTCACATGGGAAACCCCACACTACCATCAGCG
>NZ_LMOE01000004.1:0-1990 GCF_001423205.1 Acinetobacter sp. Leaf130 | reverse complement strand
TTACTGTGACTGCTACTGATGCAGCTGGTAATAAAGGTACTGATACAGCTGTAGTGACAGTTGATACTACTGCACCAAATACAGGATCAGTAAATTTTGCAATCGACTCTGTAACCACAGATAACGTTATTAATGCTTCAGAAGCAGCAGGTAATGTCACCGTTACAGGTGTTTTGAAAAACGTTCCAGCAGATGCAACCAATACTGTAGTAACAGTTGTTGTGAATGGTCAGACTTACACTGCAACTGTAGACAGTGCAGCTGGCACATGGACGGTAAGCGTACTGGGCAGTGGTTTAGTTGCGGATACAGATAAAACGATTGATGCCAAAGTAACCTTTACTGATGCAGCAGGTAATAGCAGCACTGTTAACGATACGCAAACTTATACACTGGATACAGCTGCTCCAGCAGCACCAGTGATCAACCCGGTTAATGGGACAGACCCAATTACAGGTACAGCAGAACCTGGTTCAACAGTGACTGTGACCTATCCGGACGGTAGTACAGCAAGTGTTGTAGCAGGACCGGATGGTACTTGGACTGTGCCAAACCCAGGCCTAAATGATGGCGATCAAGTTGAAGCGATTGCTACAGATCCGGCAGGCAACCCATCATTACCTGGAACAGCTGTGGTTGATGCATTGGCACCAACAGTAGCCCTGAATGATCTATTAACCAACGACAGCACCCCTGCGCTCACTGGTACAGTCAATGATCCGACAGCAACTGTGGTTGTGAATGTGGATGGTGTTGACTACCCGGCGACGAACAATGGCGATGGCACCTGGACACTTGCAGACAATACCTTGCCTGCACTTAACGATGGTCCACACACCATTACCGTGACTGCAACAGATGCACTTGCAGACAATACCTTGCCTGCACTTAACGATGGTCCACACACCATTACCGTGACTGCAACAGATGCAGCAGGTAACGTAGGTACAGATACAGGTGTTGTGACAGTTGATACAGCAGCTCCTTCAGCACCAGTGATTGACCCGGTTAACGGGACAGACCCAATTACAGGTACAGCAGAACCTGGTTCAACAGTGACTGTGACCTATCCGGACGGTAGTACAGCAAGTGTTGTAGCAGGRCCGGATGGCAGCTGGACTGTGCCAAACCCAGGCTTAAATGATGGTGACACGGTAACAGCAGTAACAGAAGATCCTGCTGGCAATACATCAGGYCCAGCAACAGCTGTGGTTGATGCATTGGCACCGACAGTAGCACTTGATGATGTGCTCACCAACGACAGCACCCCAGCGCTCACYGGTACAGTCAACGATCCGACAGCAACTGTGGTTGTGAATGTGGATGGTGTTGATTACCCAGCGACGAACAATGGCGATGGCACCTGGACACTTGCAGACAATACCTTGCCTGCACTTAACGATGGTCCACACACCATTACCGTGACTGCAACAGATGCAGCAGGTAACGTAGGTACAGATACAGGTGTTGTGACAGTTGATACAGCTGCTCCAGCAGCACCAGTGATTGACCCGGTTAACGGGACAGACCCAATTACAGGTACGGCAGAACCTGGTTCAACAGTGACTGTGACCTATCCGGACGGTAGTACAGCAAGTGTTGTAGCAGGACCGGATGGNCGGGACAGACCCAATTACAGGTACGGCAGAACCTGGTTCAACAGTGACTGTGACCTATCCGGACGGTAGTACAGCAAGTGTTGTAGCAGGACCGGATGGCAGCTGGACTGTGCCAAACCCAGGCTTAAATGATGGTGACACGGTAACAGCAGTAACAGAAGATCCTGCTGGCAATACATCAGGCCCAGCAACAGCTGTGGTTGATGCAGTTGCACCGACAGTAGCACTTGATGATGTACTCACCAATGACAGCACCCCAGCGCTCACTGGTACAGTCAACGATCCGACAGCAACTGTGGTTGTGAATGTGGATGGTGTTGATTACCCAGCGACGAACAATGGCGATGGCACCTGGACACTTGCAGACAATA
>NZ_LMOE01000003.1:0-5966 GCF_001423205.1 Acinetobacter sp. Leaf130 | reverse complement strand
CTATTGTTCACATATACAGTTATGGTTTATTGGGTAATTTCACACCATATCAGTCTATCTATGTAGAGCTTGAACTATCACCAGAATCGATATTATTGTGGGTATGTATAATTATAGGAAAGTGCAGCACCTTATAGTTGTTACAGCTCTTGTTATAGACTTTTTCATCCCAGTTGTATTGTTTAAAAATTGATATGTAGTCTGAGCTAATAAGAATTGCAAGAGCTTTGCTCAAATGTTTAAGATTAATCCCATACTTTGCAAAACCTACATAAGAAATTTCTGTATAGCTGGTGCCATTCTGCCTAAATTTTAAAAGAATTAAGTATGCTTTCAGAGCAACTAAAGCAGTAACTCCCTTATTTGGAAAGAATTTTAATGTATGCACAAGAAAACTATAAGGAATCTTGGTAAAGCGTTTAGATGGAAAGTTAATGATATATTTACCTTTAACATTAGTTTTCCCTTGATCAACTTTAGTAACTATTCCATACGAACAAAGTTGCTTTATACCCTCAATAACCATTGGTTTACTACAGCCCGTAATATCCTCAATTTGACTTAAAGATATTGAAACCTCTTTAGTCCGAAAATCATTGTATAAGCCAAATACTAATAAGCATTTAATCGCAGCAATACTTACACCTGTCGTTCGACCTGCTGGGAAATAGTTTTGTTTTTCTAGTACAGCCTCATATGGAATAGAACCAAAATCTTGCACAATCAATATCCTCCTTTGCTTTTACCAAAACTGATTTTTATGACTAAGAATAGAATTACCAATACCTGTAGCAAACAAAGCAGTAATAAACCGCTATTCAATTCGAACAGGGGCAATTTATTTACTAATTTAATTACTTCTAAAACTATCATTAAGATGATTGTAGATGACATGTTTAAGCTCCAAGAAAAACATGCTAGAAGTTTAAAGAAATAAGCGAGAGGATATCTAGATATGAATAGACCCTAGAATTATAAAAATTTTAATAAAAAATACATCATTTTCAATATATTATAATAAAAATTATTATGTAAATATAAAACCAACTTGTTAACCAGAGGATAGCTAAATTATCATTTAGACTATACCTAAATTGTAATTTGATTATCACCCTTTTTAACCTATCATTAGACTTGTTTTCATTATTAAAAGATAGTATTATTAAAACACTATAATATTTAACTCTATATGATAATTGGTGTTTATGGCTATTCGCATTTATGTTCGTGCAAGTACAAAAGATCAAAATGCAGAACGTGCACTAAGTGATTTAATTTCATTTAGTAAAACCTATGGTGATCAATACAGTGCTTACATAGAAAACTATTCAGGCACTAAGCTTGAACGTCCACTATTAACTCAATTACTTAATGAAGCGAGTAAAGGAGATATTCTTCTTGTTGAGAGTGTTGATCGCTTAAGTAGGCTTTCACAAGATGATTTCGCAATTCTAAAAGATAAGATCAAGGCTAAAGGGTTACGCTTAATCGTTGCGGACCTACCAACGACGTATTCAAGCAATGATGGAATGACTGGAGAGATTTTAAATGTCATTAATTCAATGCTTATTGATCTACTAGCAACAATGGCAAAGCTAGACAATGACAAGCGAAAAGAAAGAATTAAGCAAGGTTTAGCACGCTCAGGATATGTGCCTACTGGAAAGAAAGCTAATACAGCTAAACATGATCGAATTATGCAGTTGCTGACTGCTGGAAACATGACAAAAGAGGAAATTGCTAAAGCTGTTGATGTTGGTATTGCAACAGTCTATAGGGTTGCTAAAAATATGAATCAAATCTAAAAGGATTGCACCTAATTAAAGATAGCCTTTAAGCGCTCTGTAGTGCGCCCTAAGCAATCCTTCAGCAATTCATTATAGTATCTACACTGAATAACAAAACACCTCTATATCGGCTTTATAGAGCGTTTAAAAGGTGGTGCTACTTAAAAGAAATTTGTTGACAGTTTTCAATTGCTAATGATATGCTATGAATGATATTAGTGATGAAACCTAATAAATAAGACTATGGGGACAACTTTTCAGCCTCATAATCTCTCTCTATCCCTGTATTCAAGGGACTTCAGCCTTTTTCTAAACAGCATCCTATATAGATATCTATAGTATTTACTCTTAAGAGACTTACTAGAGGGTTCTTATTGTCTGTCTAATTAAGGGATAAATCTAAATTAACGTAAGGAGGTGCAATGACCATTAAATTAAAGATGACAAGTGAGGGTAAGAAGTATGGTGTGGAGCAAGATAAATATGACCAATTAGAGAGCTTAATTCTCTATGCTCATGACAGTATGACTTCACCATGTATGTTTCATTTACTTAGCCATATCAGTGATGTTGAAGCATTTAAAATAACAAAGAGAACTCTGTTAAAGGAATTCCAAAGAGAACTAAAGAGACAGTTTAAATCATCATCACAAAGCTGTCCCAAGGTCTTAATTGCTTATTCAATTGAATTGAAACACACAACACTAAAAGAGGTAAATGGAGAGGAAGATGCGTATGTCTACAACCGTGACAACTTCCTTATACCTAAGGGTACTAATCCTTTCTTGCATATACACTTTCATGTGATAGCGGATTGCAATAAAACTGACCCAAGACTATTTAAGAAGCATGCTATAACAGCGTTAAATAACTTAAAGGGCTTGAGGGCTGGGCGTTATTTTAAATCTAATCAGGGGGAGCTGTATAAGAAAGTTAAAGAAAGTCTTGATGACTGCTTTAATAGAATTTTATACATAGGAAAAGTAGAGCAAAAGTCACCTGATATACCTTTTAGAAAGGCATTTGGAATATCCTCTTTACCTAAGTGATATGTAAAAGAACTGTAATTCTCTCTGATATTATAGGTGCTATGCTTATTGGTACTATATTTAATACTAAATATCTTTTATATCAATTAGATACAACATAATTGATGTATTAAATATAATTATAGAAGCACACTAAAGAAAAGAAAGATAAATACAAGCTCTAACCATTGGTATAACTACAATAGAGAACCTATTAATACGTTTTGAATCAGGAAAATATTAAGCAGACCCTATGCATTGGTGCTGCTTTTTTTTGAAATCAAAATTCAACTCTTTCACAATGTATTTAGTGCCCTCTGTAGATATTTCCCAGAAAAAAGCCACTTACTTTTAAGGGGGTATTGTTCTTGCTTAACAGACATAGAGATAGTTTAAGGTTTAAAACCTAACTCAAGTAAAGCCTGATAATACCTCTTAGCTGTATGTTCATTTTTTAAATCTTGAGCAATACGTTCAGCAAATTCACTTTCTCCTGTACCAGCAGGAGCAAAGATTGAAAGACTTGTAAACACAGGGCTTCTATTCTCAACCACAGCCTTTGCTATCTCTCTTGAAAAGTAATGTATTTGTTTCGGTGTTAGATATGAAAATAAGTCTAGATTTTTTACAGACTTCTCTACTTGTTTTTTCTCTTCTTTAAACTTGAAAGAAAAAGAGAATCCATTAATTCTCACTCCTTTCTTATGTTGTTCATATTTGACAGTTAGGTCTGTGTTTTTATTAATTTGTTCTACGGCTACATCTAAAACACGAGCTTTGAAATTATTCATTTGCTTATATTCATCAACACCTAGACCAAGTTGATTTCTAAAGTTCTCAATCTCAAATACAGGAGTTTTCTTTACGGTTTTCCATTGGATCAAAAGTTCGTAGAGTCGAATAGCATAAACACTATTCAAACCTGATGTTTTTTCTAGAAGATAACTAGTAAAGAAGTCTTTTAAACCATCTATCTTAGTTATTTCTTTTGCAACCACCCTACTAAGAGTTATTTCGATTCGTCCTTCTTCTTGTATATATTTGACATCCTGAACCCATCTACTCTTTATAGGCTTCTTATCTACATCAATAATAGTAAAGCGTCGCTCAAATAGAGTCTCTTCAGCACTCTTCAAGGCAATATAGCCTGCCTGATTAGATACACTGAATTCTTTCGCATACTCTACAGCACTAATGCTTAAAGGAATTGATGAATCTAACCCCTTACCATTTTCTCTAGCATCAACGATAGCAAGCTGTAATAGTCTAGTTTCTGCTAAAGATAAAGTTTGTAAAGCTTCAATTAACCTATTTGTTTTTACTACTAATTTATTGCCCATGCTTAATTAGATACAAATTTTAATATGTATCTTTTAGCACATAAAATTATTTGTATCAAATAGCAAAGGAAACGTAGCTAAATAGCAAAGGAAACGTAGCTAAATAGCAAAGGAAACGTAGCTAAATAGCAAAGGAAACGTAGCTAAATACATCTGTAATTAATTGATATTTAATTGATAATTGGTATCTAAAAGCATTATAAAATTATTAAAATTATTAAAAGCCAAATTTTTTATTTTTATATTAGTTTTTTAAGTATAAATACATGCCCCTAGAAGCTCACCAGAGGCTCATAGTGAATCGTTATTTGTTTTGGCTACATAACCATACTCAATGTATCAAATGATGCTTAAAACGCTTATACGTGCTTCTAATGGTGTACTATTTGATTTCTTGTGGTAAAATAGAAAAAGGTAAAGGATTCATAGCAATATGTGTTCATATTACTTTGCAGATTTATGTGTCTAGGGGTTCTCTCTTTTCCAAAACGAAAAAAGGGAAACTGCTACCAACAGTTCCCCTTAGTCCGTAAGTCTAGTTTTTAATCAAAATCTAATAGGTAAAACTATAGATAAAGCTGATTAAAATCATTAACTTAAGTAGTGTTTTGTTATTAGATTTTAACAGATTTATTCGCAAGGTTCAAGTTGACGCTGGTAAGAGCCGTGTCAAAGACATGCCTATGGTTTGCCTATAACAATGGTTATAGGAGTAAATTAACCATGATCCACCTTCCAAAATTACCAAGTGTTAATACACACAAAGCTTCTATTCTTTATCTTTTATTGAAAGGTCATAGGATTAAGAATAAGGAGATGTGGGGACATATTGATACTGGTTACTCTGCTAGTCGTATTAGTGAACTACGTTCAGATTTATGGCTGATTGATGATATTGCTTTAAGAGAAGTAACTAAAGAGAAGAAAACTGTTGTGGTTAAACAGTATTTCATCAAGAGTATTCATCTTAGTGAAATTCTCAGAGATCAAAATGTCTTAGATTTCATTGCTAAATATGAAGCTGTTCATATGAGAAAAGCAGGCTGATCAACTAATTAAAAGAGGGTGGACTTTAAGTTCACCTTTTTTTATCCAAATAACTTAGATAGTAATCCTTTCTTACTCTCTTTGTGCTCAATTAGCTTCTGATCTAATTGTTGTTTAAGCCAAGCTTCATTTGCTTTGACATACTCTAATTGCTTCTCAAGTTGTTCAACTTGTACTCTTAGTTGTTCAATTTTTTGCTGTAAAAGCTGTTCATTATTGATTTGAGGTTGCTCAATTAGTTGTTCAGTATTCTTTGTACTGTTCAATAACTCAGTGACAGCTTGTTCTGTTGCTTTTTTATCTGCCTTGTTTCCGAATATTCGCATTATATCTTGAACAGAAACAGTACCATCATTATTCTTTGTTATCTCACCTTTCTTAATTCGAGCATAGATAGTATTACGACTAACCTTAAACAATTTACTTGCTTGATTAATTGAGATAGTGCTCATATATGTTCAAATCTGTTTATTTTGATGAACAGTAATATACAACCATTAACATGATCAAAGCTGTAAATATTGTTAATGTGTTCATTTCATTAAATTTGGAGAGAACACTTAAAATTAAATCAAATAGTGTGATTGCTGTTAAAACATCTTTGATGTTCATGGGTAGTACTCATATTCATGGATGAGTAACCTATTGTTCACATATACAGTTATGGTTTATTGGGTAATTTCACACCATATCAGTCTATCTATGTAGAGCTTGAACTATCACCAGAATCGATATTATTGTGGGTATGTATAATTATAGGAAAG
>NZ_LMOE01000002.1:0-28091 GCF_001423205.1 Acinetobacter sp. Leaf130 | reverse complement strand
CGCTGATGGTAGTGTGGGGTTTCCCATGTGAGAGTAAGTCATCGCCAGCTCATTATTCTAAACACCCTCAACTTTACAGTTGAGGGTGTTTTTTTATGGCTGGAAAAGGGGAGTAATGCTTTAACTGCCTAAAAATGATATTTTTAGCCCATAACTCCCTTCTATTTTTTGAAATATACCTATGCAATGGATATTGGTTAAAACGTTCTCTTTTCCTTATGAAGCTCAAATTGCAAAAACTCAGTTAGAAGCTTTTGGTATTCCCGTATATATTGAAAATGAACACACTATTAATATGGATTGGTTTTATTCCAATGCTTTAGGTGGAGTTCGTCTATTAGTTCCAGCAGACTATGTTGAGGAATCAAAGGCTCTTCTTGAGAAGGATTTTAGTGATGAGTTAGAGCAAAAATTTGGAAAGAATAAAGAATGTTGCCCTCATTGTAGAAGTCGAGATATAGAAGCTTATACAAAAGGGAAAAAATCAGCTTTTTTAGCTTTCATGTTCTTTGGTCTACCTTTATTCTCTTTTAAAAATGGTAATAGATGTAAGAGGTGTCAATATTTTTGGAATTAAGCATTATTTAAATTTATATGTTTGAGTGATGTAGAGAAAATAAATTCTACAAAATGATAAAAAATTGAACTATTAAGAAGAATATTATAAAAAATTAGAACAGGAAAAAGGAAAAATAGGTATGGAATATAAAGGAAGTTGTCATTGTGGTCAGGTTAAATTTATTGTGAAAGGTGAATTATTAGAGGCATTATCTTGTAACTGTTCAATCTGTCAAAAGAAAGGCTCCTTACTTTGATTCTTACCGAGTAGTCAAGTTACGGTTTCTTTTGAATCTTCAGATCTTTTAGAGAATTACACTTTTAACAAACATGTGATTAACCATTATTTCTGTAAAATTTGTGGTATTCATCCTTATGCTCAAGGTACAGATGCAAAGGGTAATGCTATCTTTGCTATTAATGTTCGATGCATAGATGACATGGATTTAGAAAAAATAAAAATAAATTATTTTGATGGGCGTTCAGCTTAATAAATATAAGGATTGATCCAATGGTAATTAAAAAGCAATTAGCTCCAAAGCAAATAGAAACACTGATTGAGCTACTAAAAAATAGATTTGAAAAAAATTCACATCGGCATAAAGGAATAGATTGGACTCATGTGCAAGCTAAACTAATTAAATCTCCTGACAAACTATGGTCATTGCAAGAAATGGAAAATACGGGAGGAGAGCCTGATGTGGTGGCTTATGACCAACAGAGTGATGAATATTTATTTATGGATTGCTCTCCTGAGACACCAAAAGGCCGTAGAAGTCTTTGTTATGATCGTGAAGCTTTAGAGTCTAGAAAAGATCACCCGCTTAAAAATAGTGCAATCGATATTGCTATAGAAATGGGAGTCGAACTTCTAACAGAAGAGCAATATCATCAATTACAAAAGTTAGGCGAGTTTGATCTTAAAACATCAAGTTGGCTTGCAACTCCAGATGAGATTCGCCAACTAGATGGAGCACTTTTTGCTGACCGTCGTTATGGCCGTGTTTTTGTTTATCATAATGGTGCACAATCGTATTACGCGGTTCGTGGATTTCGTTGCTGTTTAAGAGTATAGACTTTGCATTTTAATAAGAATAATTGGGTTTGATGTTTTATGCCAAGAAATTGGAGATTCTTGCAACTTTTGATTGATGCCAAACATGCCAAGATATGCCTTGGAATTAAATAAAAAACATTAGGATATCTCTAAAAATGCAATCCAACCCAATTTACTATAATGAACAACACATTGCTTTTGCTGATAATGTTCGTCGATTTGTACAAAAAGAAATGGCACCTTTTGTCAATGAATGGGATGAAGCCGAGACATTTCCAAGAGAACTATACAAGAAAGCTGCTGAGATTGGTTTATTAGGATTAGGTTTTTCTGAAGAATATGGCGGCATTCCAGATGCTGATCCATTCTATTCATTGCTGGCTGGTGTCGAAATGGCGAAGGCTGGCTCTGGTGGAGTACATATTTCATTGATGGTACATACCATTGGTGCACCGCCGATTCAGCATTTTGGTAGTGAAGAATTAAAGGCTAGAGTTCTCCCGAGTATTATTTGTGGTGAAAAAATTTCCGCCTTAGCCATTACTGAACCAAGTGGTGGGTCAGATGTTGCTGCACTTCAGACTAAGGCTGTGCGAGAGGGTGATTATTATATTGTTTCTGGTGAGAAAACCTTTATCACTTCAGGAATTCGCGCTGATTACTATACAGTTGCGGTGCGTACAGACCCGACTAAATCGGGTGCTGAAGGTATTTCGATGTTGCTGATTGATGCCCAGAGTGAAGGAATCACTAAAACACCTTTAAAGAAAATGGGGTGGTGGGCTTCAGATACAGCACATTTGCATTTTGACCAAGTTAAAGTGCCTGTATCAAATCTTTTAGGTAAAGAAAATGCTGGTTTTAAAGTAATTATGAATAACTTTAATATGGAGCGTTTTTTCTTAGGTGTGGTGGCTTATGGTTATGCGTTGGTGTGTTATGAAGAAGCTTTAGATTGGGCTCAGCAACGTAAAACATTTGGTAAGAGATTAATTGATCATCAAGTAGTTCGTCATAAGTTGGTGGATATGGCGACACAATTGACCTCAACACGGGCATTACTTGAAGAAACTGCATGGAAAATGACTCAACCAAAGTTGCAGGGGCCAGAGCTCGTAGCTCAAATTTCAATGCTTAAAAATGTTGCTACTCGCACTATGCAATTTTGTGCTGATGCAGCGGTACAAACATTGGGAGGCATGGGTTTTATGCGCGGAACTAAGTCTGAACGTATTTATCGTGAAGTTAAGGTGAATATGATTGGCGGCGGGGCTGAAGAAATCATGAAAGATTTGATTAGTAAGCAGTTGGGTTATTAATTTTTGATAAGGTGGTCATTGTGCCACCGCATCTCATTCATAAGTTTATTGAAATGATTCAATCCAGTCATAATTCAAAATCGCCCAACGTTCATGATCTTTCCACTCTTTTCCACCTACTCGAAGATATTGTCGAGAAAAGCCCTCTTTGATAAAACCTGCATTTGCAACCAGATGAATTGAAGCAATATTTTCAGGTTGTATATTTGCTTCTAATCTATGTAAGTTTAGTTTTTCGAATGCTTCACTAAGTAATAATTTCAGGCCTGCTTTCATATATCCAAGGCCTTGATAGGGATGAAATACTTCATAACCTAAGTAAGCCGAGTGAAAATAACCTCTGATAATATTAGAGATATTAAAAGTTCCTACAATTGTATGGTCTTTCTCTAAACAAACGAAATAACGATGTTCTTGTGCTAGGTAGTGTTGAAAGTCAGAGGGTGGATATGTCCACGGTTGATGTAATTGAACACTGCGCTCATAAGCTTCTTTAATTTCAGCCAAGTCATTTATTTGAGGTTTACGTAAATAGACTGAACTCATTTCAAAGCCATCTCCCAAACCATTTCGGTCACTTCATCAATTTTGACCTTTCCTTCAGGTTTATACCAAGTTACGGTCCATGAAATCGCTCCACCAACTAAACGTCGCCAAATAAAGGCATCATGCTTTATCTTGCCCTTTGTGCGTAACTTTTCAATAACATCTAACCAAATTTGCTCATATTCATTACGCATTTTCAAAAGGTAATCTTGTTTTTCTTTTGAAAGAGCAAACCATTCATAAACCAACACAGCCATGGCAGCACCTGTATCTCCAGTAATCGAGATGAGTTCTGCTTTAATCAGGGCACGTAGTTGTTGCTCTGGATCTGTAGATTGAGTTGCTGCATCTTCTAAACGGGCTAGGTTATAAATGATGGTTTGCTCCATCACATGGGCAAGGATGTCATCTTTACTTTTGAAGTGATGGAACAAACTCCCCGATTGAATACCAATAAATTGAGCTAGTTCACGGACAGTAGTTTTGTCATAGCCTTGCTTGTGAAATAGGTACGCGGCACCTTGTAATAAACGACCACGTGGGCTGTCATCAAAGCAAGAGATATTTGGAATCTGTTCAATTGAAGTAGCAATCATGCGTGCGGTTTGACCCTTTAAATAAAAATGAATACTGAAATTTTTTGCTAAATCTCACCATATTTCAGAATGATTATCGATTTTGGAAGATTTGGTCAACATCACAATAACATTTTGCTCTTTACAAACCAAGCGCTTGCTTGGTAATGTTGAGGCTAATTTTTAAATAGAACAACGAGAAATAAGATGGCAAGTAATCAACAGGATGATGAGCGTGTCGTAAAGATAGGTTGTGCCTCCGGATTTTGGGGGGATACCAATACTGCTGCTTTTCAATTGGTGCATTTAACCGATATTGATTATTTGGTTTTTGATTATTTGTCAGAAATTACGATGTCGATTATGGCAAAAGCGAAAATGGTAGAGCCGAAACATGGCTATGCCTTAGATTTTGTCAGCCGAGTGATGGCGCCTCTACTTAAAAAAATTGCAGAAAAAAAGATTAAAGTGATTAGTAATGCAGGTGGGGTAAATCCGCTTGCTTGTCGGGATGCTTTGCAAAAAATAATTAGTGAATATGGTTTAAATCTGAAAGTGGCTGTGGTCTTAGGCGATGATCTTTTAGCAAAGCAAGAACAGTTCAAACAACAAAATATTCAAGAAATGTTTAGTGGTGAGCCTTTACCAGATCAGGTGGCGAGCAGTAATGCTTATTTAGGTGCGGTGGCTATTCGTGATGCCTTGAATTTAGGTGCAGATATTGTGATTACGGGCCGTGTTGTAGATTCGGCTGTAGTGCTTGCTCCTTTGCTTCATGAATATCAGTGGTCGCTCGATGACTATGACAAGTTGGCGCAAGGATCATTGGCAGGACATGTAATTGAATGTGGTGCTCAATGTACAGGCGGTAATTTTACTGATTGGCGCTTAGTACAAGGCTTCGACAATATTGGTTTTCCTGTGGTTGAAGTCAGTGAGGACGGCTCATTTGTAGTCACTAAACCGCAAGGTACAGGTGGATTGGTTTCTACCGCAACAGTTGCAGAGCAAATCGTGTATGAAATTGGCAATCCACAAGCCTATTTATTACCAGATGTGATTGCTGATTTTAGCCAGGTGCACCTAGAACAAGTTGGTGAGCATCGAGTGCGTGTGACTGGTGCAACAGGGCAAGCACCTACAGCACAATATAAAGTGAGTGCAACTTATCCTGATGGCTATCGGGTTTTAGTCAGTTTTCTAATCGCAGGGCGTGAAGCACCACAAAAAGCGCAAGTCATTGCCGATGCCATTTTAACTAAATGTGAGCGTGTGTTGGCCATGCGTTCAGTACCTCCTTTTAGTGAAAAATCTGTTGAAATTTTAGGCATCGAAAGTACTTATGGCGCACATGCCCAAACATTAAATAGCCGCGAAGTAGTCGTCAAAATTGCTGTAAAGCACATCTTTAAAGAAGCTTGTATGTTCTTTGCATCTGAAATTGCACAGGCTTCAACAGGAATGGCTCCAGCTTTGGCTGGTATTGTTGGGGGGCGGCCTAAAGCATCTCCAGTGATTAAGTTATTTTCATTTTTAATTGATAAAAATCAGGTCAATGTGGAAGTTGATTTTGATGGGAAACGTTATCCTGTTGAAATTCCTGAAGGGTCTTCTACTCAACAATTAAATAACTTTGCAGCAGGTGAAAGTGCGGTTTATCAAGGGAATGAAATTGAAGTCCCTTTAATTGAAATTGCACATGCTCGTAGTGGTGATAAAGGCAATCATAGCAATATTGGGGTCATTGCGCGTAAAGCAGAATATTTACCTTGGATTCGTGCAGCACTCACAGAGCAAGCTGTTGCAAGCTATATGCAACACGTTTTGGATGCTGAAAAAGGACGAGTAATTCGTTATGAATTGCCGGGTTTAAAGGCATTGAATTTTATGTTGGAAAATGCCTTGGGTGGGGGCGGTGTTGCAAGCCTGCGTATTGACCCACAAGGCAAAGCATTTGCTCAACAATTATTGGATATGCCTGTAAAAGTTCCGGCAAATCTTTTAGAAAAATAAAATGAATGGATGAAACAAAGATGAGTTATCAATCAATTTTTAGACCTGATGCCTTTGCCAATAAAGTCATTATTGTGACCGGTGGCGGCTCAGGAATTGGTCGTTGTACTGCCCATGAGCTTGCCGCGTTAGGAGCCCAAGTCGTAATTACAGGACGCAAAATTGAAAAACTGGAAAAAGTAAGCCAAGAAATTACAGAGGATGGCGGACTCGTTCATTTTGTTGTGTGTGATAACCGAGAAGAAGAACAAGTTAAGAATATGATTGCTGAAGTGATTGAGAAGTTCGGCAAACTTGATGGTTTAGTTAATAACGCGGGCGGTCAGTTTCCTTCCGCATTAGAGAATATCTCTGCGAACGGCTTTGATGCAGTCGTGCGTAATAATCTGCATTCAACTTTCTATTTAATGCGTGAAGCTTATAACCAATGGATGGCAAAACATGGTGGCAGTATTGTCAACATGACTGCCGATATGTGGGGCGGCATGCCAGGAATGGGGCATTCAGGTGCTGCACGTTCGGGGGTTGATAACTTAACCAAAACAGCATCGGTCGAGTGGGGGAAATCTGGCGTTCGAGTGAATGCTGTAGCGCCGGGTTGGATTGTTTCATCAGGCATGGATAATTATAGTGGTGATTTTGCCAAGGTGATTATTCCAAGTCTTGCTGGCAATGTGCCTTTAAAGCGTATGGGAACCGAATCAGAAGTTTCATCGGCTATTTGCTATTTGTTATCTGATGCTGCGGCTTTTGTCTCTGGTGTGACTTTGCGTATTGATGGGGCAGCATCGCAGGGAACACGAATGTATCCGCTAGGCGATGCGACAAATAGCGAATCTTATAATGGTTTCCATCGTGCGTTTATCCCTGAAATTTTTAAAAAAGATAAGACTGAAAAAGCTGAGCAAAACAATAATTCAGGCTTGGAGTGAGGAATAAAGAATGACCATTCTCCAATCCGAAATTGCTGTTGGTAGTGAACAGTATCAAAAGAATAAAGATGCTCTACTTGCTCAGTTGAGTGAGGTCCGTGCAATTCAGCAAAAAAGCATTGATAAATCATACGCTGCTAAACCAAAGTTCGATAAAAAAGGCAAAATTTTGCCCCATGAACGCGTGCGGTTATTGCTAGATGCCGACTCTCCTTTCATCGAACTTTGTGGTTTAGTTGGCTACAACATGCATGATGATAAAGATGGCTCGGAAGCTGGCGGTGGCGTGATTGCTGGCATTGGTTTTGTTAGTGGTGTACGTTGCCTAGTCTCTGCAAGTAATAGTGCAATTAAGGGTGGAACCATGTCGCCCATGGGCGTGCAGAAGACTTTGCGTTTGCAAAAAATTGCTTTGGAACAAAAACTTCCGCTGATTACGCTAACCGAAAGTGGTGGCGCTAACTTAAATTATGCAGCAGAAGTATTTACCTACGGTGGTATGACCTTTGCCAATCAGGCACGCCTTTCTGCAGAAGGTATTCCACAACTGGCTGTTGTACATGGTAATGCGACAGCAGGTGGTGCTTATCAACCTGGGCTTTCTGATTATGTCATTGCGGTACGTAAACAAACCGAAATGCTTCTTGCAGGCCCTCCATTACTCTTGGCTGCAACTGGTGAAGTGGCAACGGCTGAAGAATTGGGTGGAGCGGAAATGCACTCTCAAATTGCCGGAACCGCTGAATATTTGGCAGAAAATGATGCCGATGGTATTCGACTTGCACGTGAAATTTTTGAGCATCTGAACTGGAAAGAACAGATCAAACCAGTTGATGCAGTCTATAAAGAACCTCGTTACGATGCCGATGAATTATTGGGTGTGATTCCAAGTGATCCTAAACAACCATTCGATATGAAAGAGGTGGTAGCCCGGATTGTTGATGATTCAGATTTTCTTGAATTTAAGCAAGAATATGATGATTTAACTGTTTGTGGCTGGGCAAAAATTGGTGGCTTGCATATCGGTATTATCACCAATAATGGTCCGATTACCCCTCAAGGTGCGGCGAAAACAGCTCAGTTTATTCACCTGTGTGAACAGACACAGCGTCCGCTATTGTTCTTGCATAACACCACTGGTTTTATGGTGGGAACAGATGCAGAGCAAAACGGTATTATCAAACATGGTTCAAAATTAATTCAAGCTGTTGCCAATTGTACCGTGCCGAAAATTTCGATTGTGGTAGCTGGGTCGTATGGAGCTGGCAACTATGCGATGTGTGGTCGAAGCCTATCACCCGATTTTATTTTTGCTTGGCCGAATTCACATGTTGCTGTAATGGGCGCCGCTCAGGCTGGAAAAGTTTTACGTATTGTAGCCGAAGGCAAGCAAAAAGCTTCAGGTCAGGAGCCTAATCCACAAATGCTCGATTTTCTGGAGCAAAGTACAGCCATGAAATTGGAACAACAGTCTACCGCACTTTTCAACACTGCCATGTTGCATGACGACGGCATTATTGACCCGCGAGATACCCGAAAATTACTGATTTTCCTTTTACAAACCATTTATGAAGCACAGCAGCGGACATTGAATCCAAGCCGTTTTGGGGTGTCTCGCTTTTAAGCAACTTTTACCGCAATTAAAAAAATTATCAGGAAGAATGTAATGAAATTTACTGCCGAACATGAAGCATTACGCCGTACAGCTCGTCAATTTGTTGAAAATGAGCTAAATCCGAATATTCCAGAATGGGAAGAGGCGGGTCGTTTCCCGATTCATGATGTATTTAAAAAGATGGGTGATCTTGGTTTATTAGGGATTTGTAAGCCTGAAGAAAATGGTGGTTTAGCTTTAGATTATTCTTATAACCTTGTTGTTGCCGAGGAAATTGGCCGTGCAGCTTGTGGGGGCGTGCCCTTAGCAATTGGTGTACAAACCGATATGGCAACACCAGCTCTCGCACGTTTTGGTCGTAAAGAATTACGTGATGAGTTTTTAACACCAGCCATTGCTGGGGAATATGTGGCATCCATTGCTGTATCTGAAGTTCATGCTGGTTCTGATGTGGCGGCAATTAAAACTACGGCCAAAAAAGATGGTGATGATTATGTGATTAACGGCAGCAAAATGTGGATTACCAACTCATTACAAGCCGACTTTTTCTGTCTTTTAGCTAACACTTCTGATGATAAACCGCACGTCAATAAATCGATGATTATTGTACCCGCAAAAACTAAAGGCATTAGTTTTTCAGAGCCGCTCAATAAATTAGGAATGCGCTCAACCACCACAGCACAAGTTTATTTAGATAACGTGCGTGTACCGCAGCGTAATTTAGTCGGTGCAGAAGGCATGGGCTTTATGATGCAGATGATGCAATTTCAGGAAGAGCGCCTGTGGGCATGTGCCAATTCGATTGGAGGATTGGAAACATTAATTCAAAAAACCATTGCCTATACCAAAGAGCGTACCACTTTTGGTCAGCCACTCATCAATAATCAATATATCCATTTCCGCTTTGCTGAACTCATGACTGAAGTGGAAGCACTAAAAGCATTAACCTACCAAGCATGTGAACAGCATATTGCCGGTGAAGATGTCAGCATGCTGGCTTCAATGGCAAAACTGAAATCAGGACGTTTAACCCGCGAAGTGGCAGATAGCTGTTTGCAATATTGGGGTGGCAATGGCTTTATGTGGGATAACCCTGCATCTCAGCTTTACCGTGACGGCCGCTTAGGTTCTATTGGTGGTGGAGCCGATGAGATTATGTTGGGGATTATCTGCAAACTTATGGATATCTTGCCAAAAAAACAAAAATAAGGAATAAGCCATGACACTTTCCAAATCTCTACAAGCTTTAGATATTGATGACAGCATTCAATTAGAACAGGACGGTAGTATTTTATACCTCTGGTTAAACCGACCAGAGAGCCGTAATGCCATGAATTTGAATATGGTTAATGCGATTCAACAGGTCTTTGCTGCTATTCAAGATGATCTTTCGATTCGTGCGGTCATCATCCGTGGTGAAGGCGGAACTTTTTGCGCAGGTGGTGATATTAAAGATATGGCAGCTTTGAGAGTTGAAGCGAGCAATATCGGTAGCCTACAACCTTATGCTGATTTTAACCGCCGTTTTGGTGCCATGCTTGAACAAGTTGAAACCGCCCCACAGACGGTTGTGGTGATTTTAGAAGGGGCTGTTCTAGGCGGAGGTTTTGGTCTGGTATGTGTTTCCGATGTTGCGATTAGCCGTGATAATGCCCAGTTTGGATTGCCTGAAACTGGGCTAGGAATAATTCCTGCGCAGATTGCTCCTTTTGTAGTGAAGCGTATTGGTCTAACTCAGGCTAGACGACTTGCTTTGTTGGGGATGCGTTTTGAAGGACCTACGGCGCTCAATGTCGGAGTAGTCCATCAGATTGCTCATAATGAATTAGAGCTAGAGCAGGAATTACAGGAGACAATTCAGCAAATTAAACGCGCTGCACCACAAGCTTCACGTATGACGAAAGCACTATTACATCGAACACTCAATGAACCATTGAATCATTTGCTTGATGATGCTGCGCAACAATTTGCTCAAGCGGTTGGTGGTGTTGAAGGGCAAGAGGGAACAATGGCTTTTATTCAAAAACGGTTGCCGAATTGGGCCGATGAGCAATAAAAGATAAGGATAAAAACAATGAAATTTTCAAAAGTACTGGTTGCCAATCGTGGTGAAATAGCAGTTCGGGTGATGCAGACAGCAAAGGCAATGGGTTATCAAACTGTATCGGTCTATTCCGATGCAGACCGTAATGCTCGCCATGTGCAAGAAGCTGATGAAGCAGTTTATATTGGAGCTTCTAAAGTATCTGAATCTTATCTTTCAATTACCAAAATTATAGAAGCTTGCAAAAAAACAGGCGCGGATGCTGTACACCCAGGTTATGGCTTTTTATCAGAAAATACCGATTTTGCTCAGGCCTGTATCGACAATCAAATCACTTTTATTGGTCCGACAGCCTCTGCAATTGAGTTGATGGGAAGTAAACGACTTTCAAAAATTGCCATGATTGAGGCAGGTGTACCTTGTGTGCCAGGCTACGAGGGAGATCGTCAAGACCTTGAATATTTGGCTACACAAGCAGAGCAGATTGGTTTTCCAATTATGGTGAAAGCTTCCGCTGGTGGCGGTGGTCGTGGTATGCGTTTGGTTCAGCAATCCTCCGAGCTTGTAGAGGCTTTACAAACTGCACGTTCAGAAGCTGAAAATGCATTTGGTTCAGGTGAGCTTATTTTAGAAAAAGCAGTGATTGCGCCGCGCCATGTTGAAATTCAAGTTTTTGGCGATACGCATGGCAATTATGTGTATTTGTTCGAGCGTGATTGTTCGATTCAACGCCGTCACCAAAAGG
Source organism: Acinetobacter sp. Leaf130 (assembly GCF_001423205.1). NCBI lineage: Bacteria > Pseudomonadati > Pseudomonadota > Gammaproteobacteria > Moraxellales > Moraxellaceae > Acinetobacter > Acinetobacter sp. Leaf130. Next base: position 16,687 of record NZ_LMOE01000002.1, on the reverse strand, counting down.
TTGTAGAAGAAGCACCTTGCCCAGTCATGACACCCGAACTGCGTCAGCAAATGGGAGAGGCTGCTGTTGCGGCTGCCAAAGCATGTGCTTACGTAGGCGCGGGAACTGTTGAGTTTTTGCTTGATGCATCGGGTGAATTCTATTTTCTAGAAATGAATACACGCTTACAGGTTGAACATCCAGTCACTGAGCTTATTACAGGATTAGATTTGGTTGAATGGCAATTGCGTGTCGCCAATGATGAGTATTTACCATTGCAACAACATGAATTGTCCATCAAGGGCCATGCAATTGAAGTCCGTTTATATGCTGAAGATCCACGTCAAGATTTCTTGCCGCAAACAGGTCAAGTTCTACGTTGGAAGCCCACAATTTTGCCAAATGTACGAATTGATCATGGCATGTTAGCAACAGATGAAGTTAGCCCTTTCTACGACCCGATGGTGGCTAAGGTGATTGCATACGGTAAAACTCGAGAGGATGCGATTCGTCTGCTGGCTCGTGCTGTAGATGATTGTGTTTTGCTTGGTGTAAACAGCAATAAACAATTCTTGGTCAATTTATTACGTCATCCAGTCGTTGTCGTTGGTGATACGAATACCGCATTCATTCAACAGCATTTCCAAGATGACAGCAGCTTACACTCTCAGGTTTTATCTTTAGAAACCTTGGCTCTTGCAGCAGCATTATTTAGTCAGAATAAAGGTACTGCGGTGTGGCAAACTGGGCTTGGTGTTCCATTACCCTTAAAACTAAAATATGACGATCAGCAAATCCAGTTACAGCTTTCAACTGTAAATAACACATTTACGGTACAGCTCTGTGATCAAACTGTTTGTATTGAAGTCATTGAAAAGACAGACGAGCAGCTAACGTATTTTGTTGATGGTATACGCCGCCGTGTTCAATATGTTTTAGACGGTGATCAGCTTTATTTAGATAGAGACAATGGCAATGTTGCGATTCGCAATGTGACTTACGCTGCTCCAGAAACGGCTGATGTTGCGGGAGATGGTAAAATTCGTGCGCCTATGGATGGTGCTGTGATCAATATCTTGGTCAATAAAGGCGATCAAGTCGTGAAAGGGCAAACCTTACTGGTACTTGAAGCTATGAAGATCCAGCAACAGATTAGATCTGATGTCGATGGTGTAGTCGAAGATATTTTAGGACAGCAAGGGCAACAAGTAAAAAAACGGCAAATGTTATTTACTATTCAAACTTAAGAGAAGAGTAATTTTCGTTACCGTTAACTACTATTGATTTATAGAAGATGATTATTTAAATCAAAAAAAAGGGAACATACGTTCCCTTTAATTATAAAAAACAAAATTAGACAAGTTGTGTATAAATACAATAGAGGTAGCCCAAAATTGCTAAGGCAACGACAGGGGCAATAATTTTTGACCATGTTGGTACAGAAATCTCGGCAGCTTGTTCTTCAATATGCACGTCATCATGATGAGGTTGGGCTTGATGAACCATTTGGTTGAACTCCTTCATTGTTGTATCCAATGATAGCTCTTCTTGTTCCACAGGTTTAGAACCAATTAATTCATTTAGGTGGTTTGTTGACCAAACCCAATCTTCTGCCTGACCTGACAAGTGTTCGACTTGACCTAAAATTAATTCTTTTAGGCCATTATGCCCAAAACCGCCTGTTTCATCGAGCTGGTTAAGTTCTGCCAATTGCAAAGTTAAAATTTCAGAAATACTCTGTTCTAATTCTGAATTTTTTAAAGTTGACTGGTTATGCTTAGAAGTTGTTAAATGGCGAGCGACTTCCTGAATATAAAGTGGATCTGCCGATTTTACTTCATGATAAATCTTATTGTCATCTTGGCGCCATAAACTAATCAGTTTTCCAAGCGTAAGAATATTCACCTCATCAATCAGTTTATTTTTTTCATTAACTGGATATTGATTTAAAAGCTGAGGCTTTTGAATTTTTATCTGCTCAGCAAAGTATTGGACTAAATCAAATGCCATGCTTTCTTCCTCTAAATTTAATCTAAAATTCTTAACGTTGGTTTTTTCTTGGTCGATGTTGTGTCAGCTTCTTGTACTTCTGGCTCTACTGTATTTTCTACAGGTGCTACATTGGCATATTCTTCAGGATCAAAGAATAAACCTTGCCCATTCTCACGTGCATAAATACCTAAAACTGCTTGAATAGGTACATAAATGTCTTTCGATGCCCCCCCGAAACGGGCAGAAAAAGTAATGGATTCATTTGCAATAAGAAGTTGATGAACAGCATGAGGCACGATATTCAAAACGATTTGCCCATCTTTAACAAATTGCTGTGGAACATCTGTATGTGGCTGTGTCGCATCCACTAATAGATAAGGAGTAAGCTGGTTATCGCAAATCCATTCATAGATTGCACGAGCAAGATAAGGACGTGTAGGGGTTAAATCAATAGGTTGCTCAGACATATCACACTATTCCATATTTAATAGTTCATTGTAACGGTTTTTCTCTTGAGCCGTCATTGATTTAGCAAAAGAAGGCCTCTCAAAGATACGTTTACAATACAAAAGTATCGGTCGGCAGTGCTGTTTCGGTAAATCGATTCCCATGCTATTTAGCCTTAAGAAAATAGGAGCAAGCATACAGTCCAAGATTGTGAAATTTTCAGACATAAAATAGGGAAAATGCTGAAATAGGGGAGTAAGTGAAATTAAAGTTTCACGTAATTCTTTTTGAGCTTTTTGCTTTTGTTCGACATTTAAAGAATCAGCATGCTTTAACATCTGATCTGCTAATTTGAACCAGTCGTTTTCAAGTCTCCATATATATTGACGCTGCTCTGCACGCATCATTGGCGCATCTGCGTAAAGCTTACCTTGGCGATAACGATCATCTAAATATTCAGCAATAATAGGCGCTGAAAATAATTTAAGGTTTTGCTCGACCAACATCGGCAATTGGTTATATGGATTTAAGCTTGCTAAATCTTCGTCTTCATGGTCAGTTACGATCAATTGATATTTGATTTGCTTTTCTGCTAATAAGAAACGAATCCAATGAGAACGGAAATCATCAGCATGACTGTAAAGGGTAATCCCCTGAATAGAGGTGTTTTCGACCGACATATCACAAGACGACGTGGTTGAGTGAATCGATTAGGATACTAAAAATGCTCTAGGAAATCACGGTTCTAACGAGATAGTTTGTTTATATTTATAAGTTTGCATTTTATTGTTCTATTTTCATAATAAAAAAGCCTTGGAAAAATCCAAGGCTTTTTGTCCAACTCGATAAACGAATTAACGTTTAGAGAATTGAGGACGTTTACGAGCTTTACGTAAACCAAGTTTCTTACGTTCAACTTCACGAGCATCACGAGTAACGAAACCAGCTTGACGAAGAACAGGTTTTAAAGTTTCGTCAGCAGCGATAAGCGCACGAGTAATACCGTGACGGATCGCGCCAGCTTGACCACCAATACCACCACCTTTAACAGTGATGTAAAGGTCAAACTTTTCAGTAACTTCTAAAAGTTCTAAAGGTTGACGAACAACCATACGAGCAGTTTCACGACCGAAATATTGCTCTAAAGTACGGTTGTTAATAACGAGTTTGCCTGTACCAGCTGACAAGAAAACACGTGCAGTTGCGGTCTTACGGCGACCTGTACCATAATTAGTAGCCATGTGCTGTATCCCTTAGATGTCCAAAACTTGTGGCTGTTGAGCAGCATGCGGATGCTCAGTACCAGCGTACACTTTCATTTTTTTGATCATTGCATAACCAAGAGGACCTTTTGGTAACATGCCTTTAACTGCTTTTTCAAGAACAGCTTCAGGCTTGTGAGCAATTAACTTCTCGAAGTTAGTCTCACGGATACCACCAGGGAAACCAGTATGGCGATAATATTTCTTATCAAGCGCTTTTTTACCAGTCACTTGAACTTGTTCAGCATTAATCACAACGATGTAATCGCCAGTGTCAACGTGAGGAGTATAAGAAGTTTTGTGCTTACCGCGTAAACGACGAGCGATTTCAGTCGCAAGGCGACCTAAAGTTTTGCCAGAAGCATCAACAACATACCAGTCATGTTGAACTTCAGCTGGCTTAGCGCTGAGAGTTTTCATTAAACCACTACCTATTATAGTTGGTTTGGACTATGGAATCTGTCCAAACAAAAGGAGCCGAAATTCTAAACGAGATTACCTAAAATCACAAGAATAATTTGATGTAAGTTTCCTTGATCAATAAGTGGTTTATATTTTTAATTGAGGGATTTAATTTAAAATGAAAAACTACATTTTTTGATGTGCTATGTTGATACTGACCTGAATAAAGGGGGGGGGACGTGTCCAAAATCATACAATTTTTTATGGGGTGGATGGCAATATTAGTTTGCTTGCATCTTATTCTTCTTAATGGATTTTGTCTTTATTATGGTTTTAGTGGGTTGGTTGGTGTGGCTTTGATCAGTCTTTATATGCATGCTACGCCGTTACCTTACATATTATATCTATTGGGTGGAATAGGATTTTGCTTTATTGCGCAAGAAAATTTTGTGCGAATCAATTGGCTTTTGGGCAAATGGTTAATGATCGTGGGATTATTGAGTTTGATAGCCATAATCGTATCTGAAATTGCTCATTGTTTTGGTTGGTTAGAGGCTAGATTTAGTCTTAATCATCGAATCCATAATATATAAATTGAGTTGAATATGAGTCATCCTTTATATGTCACTTCCGGTGAGCCGGCTGGTATTGGTCCAGATATTTGCTTGAGCTTGGCTAAGCGAGTTGATGAACGCCCACTTGTTATTTTGGGTGACCGAAATTTATTAGAACAACGTGCCCAGAAACTCGGGATAGATATTCAATTTCTAGAATATACGGGACAAGCTGAATCGTCGTCTTTAGGTGAACTTTATATAGAGCATGTACCTTTAGAAACGGCGGTTGTTGATGGGCAATTAAACTCAGCTAATGCTGCTTATGTATTAGAACAATTACGCCGTTCAGCTGATTATGCAATGTCTGGTAAAAGTGTTGGGGTCGCCACTGCTCCTGTGCAAAAGTCGGTCATTAACGATGCAGGTATTTTGTTTAGTGGACACACTGAATATTATCAAGAATTTGCAGGTGTAGAGCGTGTCGTTATGATGCTTGCGACTAAGACTTTACGTGTTGCATTGGCTACTACACATTTGCCCTTAAGAGATGTTGCAGATGCAATTACCAAAGATCGTTTGCATCAGGTCATTGATATTTTATTACATGATTTAAAAACTAAATTTAAGATTATGGATCCGCGCGTACTTGTTTGCGGATTAAATCCTCACGCGGGTGAAGATGGGTATTTGGGACGCGAAGAGATTGATACCATTAATCCAGTACTTGAAAGTTATCGGGCACAAGGAATAAAAATGAGCCTAAGCTTACCTGCGGATACCTTATTTACTCCTGAACATCTTAAAAATGCTGATGCTGTACTTGCCATGTACCATGATCAAGGTTTACCTGTGTTAAAATCACAAGGGTTTGGTGAGGCCATCAATATTACATTGGGTTTGCCATTCATCCGAACTTCGGTCGATCATGGCACGGCATTGTCTTTAGCTGGTACCGGTTTGGCAAAAAGCTCAAGTTTAAATGTCGCTGTCGATTTAGCTTTATCTTTGGCAGCGAGCTAAATTTTTCATGTTGGAAATGTTCTATGTATCAAATTAATGCCCTAAACCCGAAAGATGAAGGGCATAAAGCTCGTAAACGTTTTGGTCAAAACTTCTTACATGATCAGCGAGTCATTGCAAAAATCGTGCGCTCGGTGAATCCGCGTGCGGGTGAAAATGTTGTTGAAATTGGACCAGGTTTGGCTGCTTTAACTTCTCCTTTAATTGGGGAATGTGATGCCTTAACAGTTGTTGAGCTAGATCGTGATTTAGCGGCAGGCTTACCAGAACGCGTTCCACATCCAGAACGTTTAACGATTATAGAAGCTGATGCATTAAAATATGATTTTAGCGAACTAGTAAAAGATGGTCGACCATTACGTGTGGTTGGTAATTTACCTTATAACATTTCAACCCCATTACTTTTTCATCTCTTGGAATTTGGCAGTAAAGTTAAAGACATGCACTTTATGCTCCAAAAAGAGGTGGTTGACCGTATTACGGCTGAGCCAAACACAAAAGAATATGGTCGCTTGTCGGTAATGATTCAGTATTATTGCCAACCAACGTTTTTATTTGAAGTGCCAGCTGGCGCATTTAACCCACCACCTAAAGTAACGAGTGCTGTTTTCCGCCTTGTTCCCTATGAACAAAAGCCAATTATTGCAAAAGATGAAAAAGCTTTAGCTCGGTTGGTTGGTCATGTATTTACCCAACGCCGTAAAACCCTAAGAAATAGTCTTAAAGGTATGATCGCTGAAGATGGCTTTGAAAAAGCAGGCGTTGATCCGATGGCTCGTCCGGAAACTTTAACACTGACTCAATTTGTTGCTTTAGCCGATCAAATGGTGGGATAAATGACTAAACGTTTTAATTATGTGATTGGCGATGTACAAGGGTGTTTTGAAGCTCTGAAAGCCTTACTTAAAGAAATACGTTTTGATCCAGACCAAGATTTTTTATGGTTTGCTGGTGATTTGGTCGCTCGTGGCGAAAACTCAGTGGGTGCCTTACGTTTTGTTAAAAAACTTGCTGACCGCGGAGCTGCTGCAACTGTACTCGGAAATCATGATCTGACTTTAGTTGCGGGTGCGCGTGGTTTAAAAGAGATTAAAGAGAAAGATCGCACGCAGGATGTTATTGATGCAATTGATGGCGATGAATTAATCGATTGGTTGCGTAAACAACCTTTATGTTTATTCCCAAACGAGCACACAATTCTTACTCATGCTGGCATACCTTGCATTTGGGATGCACAAAAAACTGCAACGCTAGCAAAAGAGGTTGAAGCAGTACTCTCACATGAAGATTTATCTGTATTGGATGCTTTTTTAGCAGAAATGTATGGTTCAAAACCCGATTTGTGGGAAGACGATCTAACTGGTTCAGCACGTTTACGTTGTATTACCAATTATCTGACACGCATGCGTTTAACCAACGCAGAAGGAGCTTTAGAGTTCAGTTTTAAAGATGCTCTAGATGCGCCAATGCCAGAAGGCTATTTACCTTGGTTCGAATTTCCAAGTAAAGCTGCTCAGACTCATCAGATTATTTTTGGTCATTGGGCTGCCCTAGAAGGTAGAAGCGTTAATGAGCAGATCCAGAATATTGATGGCGGCTGTGTTTGGGGACGAAAACTAATGGCTTATCGCCTTGAAGACAAAGAAATCTTTGCTGTTGATAATCCTGAGCGAATATAGGAAAAGCAATGCTTTTCATGAGCGCAAGACGAGGGTTGTACCCGAGTGAAAATAAAAAAGCCGCATAAGCGGCTTTTTTATTTTTAACTTTTATTCTACGCGTAACCAAATTTGATTACGGCCTAATGCTGAAACTCCAAGATATCCGCGCATATGGAGACGTTTACCAGTTGCGCTAAGTTTTGCTTTAAGCCCATAAACTTTTCCCGTATTCGGATCTAAAATTTTACCGCCAGTAAAATTAAGTCCATCTGTTTGTTTTAAGCCCGTTGCAATGTCTAGACCTAAAATTGGTTTATTGGTATATGGTGCTGGGCAATTATCACAAATCTCTTTAGGGGTATAACCCGGGCGCGGCGTGACTTTAGTAACTTTTCCAGCATAAGTCCCATTTGCTTCTTTTCGTATTTCTACCTGTGCTTTGGGAGCACCTGTCTTATCATCAATTGTTTGCCAAAGACCTGTAATATCTGCTGCAAATGTAGCAGTATTGATCCCCAGTAAGAGCAGTGCTCTAATAAAAATTTTCCCCATAATTAAAAATCCTTTTAACTTTGAAAGATCATCTTATTTCGAATTGATATACCGTTCAATGTTTATTTAATCGGCTTCTTAATTAAGGTGTTCCAAGTGACAACATTAATGTCGGCAACCAAATTGCAGTAAATACGCCATTCAAAGCCATACCAAATGCAGCGTAGCGACCTGCAACTGGTCCGCGCTGCCAAGCTTGAGCTGTTCCTATGGCATGAGCAGCTAAACCTAAGGCTAAACCGGAAGCACGCTCATCATTAATATGCTTGAGTAAAAATGGTGAAAATGCAGCGCCAATAACCCCAGATAAAATAACAATAAGGGTCACCAGCGTTTCAGGAGCATGCAATAACGTTGCGATATTCAGGGCGATAGGGGTAGTCACCGCACGGGTTGCAAATGCAAGAATAGTAGGTTCTGACATATGTAACAAATAAGCGAGGCCCATAGGCAAAGCAACAGCGCTAATACTTGCAAAACATAAAATACCAATGACCGATTTAATTGGAAGGTCATCGTAACGCATTGCAGCTAAAGGAATGGCTAAGGCTACAGTCACATATCCCAATAAATGGCTAAATAACTCATTCACATAAAGACGATATTGTTCATAAGGGACTTGTAAAACTGAAAGTAAGGCAATGACAATGAACATGCCGAAAACTAAAAGTGGAACTTGCGGAAAACGTCGGTTTAAAGGTTTTGCACAGAGATAACCAATGAGTGTGATTAAAAAACCGTAAAAAATCGTAAACATTTTATTCTCCTTATAACCAACGTTTTGCCATTTTTGCATAGACCCACAAAGGTATAAGGGTGCTGACTACTAAAACAAAAAGGAATAGTGGAATTTCTTTACCCATATGCACCAACATAATTAAGGAGCCAGCACAAACGGGTAAAAAAGCAAATCCACTTTCTTTCATAATTTTATTATTCGTATCGACTATCCGGAGAGGGATTTTTTTGAACTTTCTCCAGATAATCAAAATAGTGAGTAAGCTGATTAAGCCGACTAAATTACCTAATTCTGGATGACCAAAAGCACGCATGACGATGACAGAGCCTTCACGAAAACCAATAATGAGCAGTAAAGTCGCTACCCATGCTGTCCAGTCTATACTTTTGATCTTATCCATATTTTTTATCTCTAAAAGTTTACTTATCAAGTTTTAATTGATCTGCCCCTTGATTTCAAACTCCTCCAAGGGACGGCTAAATTGACTAGCACGTTCTCCTAAGATTTCTTCTAAGGGCAGTTTTGCTTGGCGAATAAGCTTTTCTAGCTTATGTGGGGCAATGCGTACATCAATATGCAATAAGCCCGCATCATCATAGTGTTCAGACTGAATCACATTTAAAGCATAAAGTTGGGTGCGCAATTTGCCATAAGCAGGTTTAAGAATCAGTGAAAAATGTTGAATTTGACCCATTAAACATTCTTGCACTGCTTGTTGAAGTAATTCTAGACCAAGGCCAGCATGAGCAGAAACATAAACTCGATCTGGTACATGTGGCTCGGCATAAATGATTTTGGCTTCTTCACCACTTAAGTCAATTTTGTTGTATACCCGAAGTACTGGAGCATCTGCGCCAATCTCTTTTAATACACCTTCAACTGCTTCAATTTGATCAAGCATGTCATGGCTATTACTATCAATAACATGCAGTAATAGAGTGGCTTCAAGTGTTTCTTCAAGTGTTGCTTTGAATGATTCAACTAAATCATGTTGTAAGTTTCGTACAAAGCCTACCGTATCTGCTAACACGACAGTACCAATACCATCCCATTCCAAACGGCGTAATGTCGGATCGAGTGTTGCAAACAGTTGGTCGGCTGCGTAGACATCACTTTTCGCTAAAATATTAAATAGAGTTGATTTGCCCGCATTGGTATAACCAACTAGCGACACAGTTGGAATGGCTGCCTTTTGTCTTGCAGCACGTCCTTGAATACGGGTTTGATGTACTTTTTCTAATTTATCTTTTAATTGGGCAATACGAACACGAATGAGACGACGGTCTGTTTCTAGTTGTGTTTCACCAGGACCACGTAAGCCAATACCACCTTTTTGTTGCTCAAAGTCTGCTGACCAACCACGAATAAGACGAGTAGATAAATGTTTAAGCTGTGCAAGCTCGACTTGTAATTTACCTTCATGCGTACGGGCACGCAGCGCAAAAATATCTAAAATTAAGCCAGTACGGTCAATAACTCGGCATTTTAATATTCTTTCTAAATTTCGTTCTTGAGCGGGTGACAAAGCATGATCAAAAATCACCAGACTTGCTTCTAGTTCCTGAACTCGCTCTGCAATTTCTTCAACTTTCCCTGAACCAATAAAAAATTTAGGATTGGGTTTATTTCGCTGAACCTTAATATGTTCAAGGATATCTGCACCAGCAGACTGTGCAAGTAGAGCAAACTCTTCGGCATCCAGATCATCTAATAATTGTACAGAAACACTCACTAAAATTGTGCGTTCACCGCCTTGATGCCGATCAACATATTCCACGTGGCTATAAATCCTGAAAATGGGAAAACTTTATTCTAGATGAAACTTAAGCAAAAGGGGAAAGCGTTTGTTCTTATCCTTTAGATTGGTTAAATGTAGTTAGAGATGTTTGAATTTATTTTATTTCCCGTTCTCTATCATCAATGCAAGTTTATTCTGAAACGTATAGAATGCTCGAGATGGGTATAACAATGATTGATCGTTAGTGAAATTTTATGGCTCAAACGCAAAGTATAGTTAATTCAACGTTAAAGAAATTATCAAAAATAGGTTTATACGGAAAAAAAGTCACTTCTGCCACGGCTGCAATTAGTGAAGGTTTTTATTTAGTTTATCGACATGGCCTTTATAAAGATCCTAATAATCCGGTCAATACACGCTATGTTCAATATTTTTGCCGCCGTTTATGTCAGGTTTTTAACTTAGATGTAGAAGTACACGGAACAATTCCTAGAGAACCTGCTCTTTGGGTAAGTAATCATATTTCCTGGCTAGATGTTGCTGTTTTAGGTTCAGGAGCTCGTGTTTTCTTCCTTGCTAAAGCTGAAATTGAAAATTGGCCCATTTTCGGGAATTTAGCTAAAGGTGGTGGAACTTTATTTATTAAGCGTGGGTCTGGGGACTCCGTTAGAATCCGTGAGCAAATTACCGAATTTTTAAAACAAAATATTCCTGTACTATTTTTCCCTGAAGCGACTACCACCGATGGGCATTCTGTTAAGAAAGTACATGGCCGTTTACTCGGGGCTGCTATTGAGGCTCAACGTCCAGTACAGGTATGTTTAATTTGTTATGTAAACCGTTATGGACAATTAGATACAGTTGCTCCATTCATTGGTGAGATGTCGTTTGCAGAACATATTCAACGCGTACTTGAAATGCCAAAAGTAACAGCTCATTTGTTAACTTTGCCACCAATTTCTGTGGAAGGGCATGATGTGAAAAGTTTAACGAATGAAGTTCAAGAAAAAATGGTAGAAGGCTTGGCTCAACTACATCAAAAAGTACTTAAGCCAAAAAATTAATTACATGAATCCTTCGATTGGCAGCCATGAAAGAAACTTCATGCCTGCTTTTTGCCACCATTTCATCTCGGGCTCTTGTTTATAAATTAAAGGACCATGTGAAGTCTCTTGCTGCCAATAAATATGATTATTAGCGTCAAGCTTTAGCTTATAAGCAAATTTGTTCAAATTTTCATCCATCGTGTGGTGAATGGTTTTAGCCAATGATGGACTATCTAATATCACGCCAATCTCAGTGTTTAAATAAGCTGAACGTGGATCAAAATTAAAAGAGCCAATAAAAACCTGCTCATCTAAAGCCATAAGTTTTGTATGTAAACTTGAACGGCTTAATCCTTTCATATTCACTTTCGCTTTAGTTGCCAGCTCATCTGTATTTTTATTTAAATCTCTTTTATCTGGTGTCGGTAAAAATTCATAAAGTTGTACGCCGTTTTTAAGAAGTTCTTTACGGTACTTTCCATAAAAGGCATGAACGACAGCAACGTCATTCGCTTTAAACGAGTTGGTTAAGACTCGGACTTCAACGCCTTCTTTAGCAAGAGTACTTAAAATCTTGGCACCTTGTTTTTCAGGAATAAAATAAGCTGAAATTAAATCAACATTACTTTCCGGTTTTTCTAGGTGGTTAATTAACTGGAAATTAAGGTGCTCTTCTTTTTTAGCCTTTGATTTGATTTTATCCGGTGAGTCTTTTACGACTTCGGCTTTGACCCAGTCGAATTGAATATTACGATTTAACCATTCATCAAATGCATGTGATTTTGCAGTTAAGTTTAGAAAGTTCTGAACAGTTGCTTGTTGGTAGTGAGCTTCAAGTTGTTCTTTTAATCCTTCATAGCGTAAACGGTGCTGTTCAGGACTTACGATACTTTGAACTGAATATGCATATTCATGATTCCAGTAGTCATCAAACGAATTCACAATATCATCAACAGCAGCACCAACTAACATCACATCGACATCAGAGAATTGATAACTATCACTTACATTGTAATATTGATTTGTCATGTTTCGTCCGCCAATAAGAGCAACCTCATTGTCGGCAATAAAACTTTTATTATGCATACGACGATTGATACGTTTTAAATCAAGCACCATATCCATCGCACGATATTTACGAAAACGGTAGGGATTAAAAAGCTTAACTTCAATATTTTTATGCTGAGAAAGGGCAAGCAAAATCCCTTCTATTTTTTTTGCATTATTGTCATCAATAAGAAGTCGGACTTTTACCCCGCGATCAGCTGCCCGAATAAGCGCGTGCAAAGCTAAAGCACCAACTTTGTCATTGTCCCAAATGTAATATTGTAAATCTAAAGTCTTTTCGGCTTTATCAATTAATCTTAGGCGGGCTGCTAGAGCCTCCAACGGATCATTTAATACGTGATAACCCGTTAGCTTTGGGTTTTGCTGACGTAATGGAGTAATCAGTTTGGCAAGTGAGGTCTCAGAGGTATCAATATCTTTTGCATATTGTACTGGTTCAACACCATGTTTTGGCAGAGTACTGCATCCCGTCAAACCCACAGCAAAACTAGAACATAGGACTATAGAGGCTTTTATCAAAAAGCCTTTAGCTTGTTGATTCGTTTGAAGCTGTTTGGAATGAATGGATTGTGCCATAATCAGTACATACGATAACGTGAGCTAGAGTATAATTCGTGCATATTGAAAGATAAATATTGAATTTGATTACTAGCAATCAATATAAGATAAGTCGAGAGTCGTAATGTGGAATCCAAATTCAATTATTTTTTGTTTTTACTTTATATTTTCAATACTTGCTTTATGGGGGATTTCTGAAGCTTGGATTCATCAATCTCGAACTGAGACTATTCATCCATTTAAAGCTTTTGTCCATTTACTCGCATTTTATCTTTCTTATCTACTTATTCCTCTCTGGTTTTTTAACTTATACGCTGCTTGGATTGGTTACTATTCAATTCATCAAGGTATTTTCATCTTTTTCTTAAGTGGCATTTTAATTTATGCCCGATTTATTGAACCTCATCTAGTGCGTGTCGATACACATCAATATCGGTTAAATCCAGATCGAAGTTTTAATAAACCTGTAAAAGTAGCATTAATTGCTGATTTACATATTGGTTTATTTTCAGGACATGAGCGCCAACTAAAAACAATAGTTAAAAAATTAAATGAACAGCAACCTGATTTAGTGGTTGTGGCGGGTGACTGGACATATGAGCCGGAAAATAGACTAATTCAAGAATTGAGTGTTTTAAAAGAAATTCAGGCACCTGTTTACTCTGTTCCTGGAAACCATGATGAGCAATATCCAGGACCACCTATCCAACAATTATTAAAAGATGCCTTGTTTTATAATGAAGTTGTCGATATTGAAGGCAAAATAGTTGATTTTGAAGAATTTCGTTTGATTGGTATTGGTGATCTCTGGGCTGGAAAAACCGATATGCGTTCGATGCCAGATTTACCACAAGACAAGCCTTGGTTAATTCTTTCCCATAATCCCGATACGGTAGATATGGTACCTAAATTGCCGAATCGACCATTAATGTTATCTGGGCATACACATGGGGGGCAGGTTGAGCTTCCATGGCTTACTACCTATATTATGAAAAAAGTGTCAATTTTAGGTCATAAGCGTGGATTTTACTCTCACGAACATGCCGATGTTTTTGTGACAGTTGGTACAGGAATGGTCGGAATCCCTTTACGTTTTAGAGTGCCGCCAACAATTGATATTATTGAGTTAGTTTAAAATAAAAAAGCCAATCACAGAGGATTGGCTTTTTTATAAATTAAAAATTATGGAATAACAACAATGGCAACACGTCGGTTAATCGCACGATTTTCATTGGTTGTATTTGGAACATAGGGCTGCGTTGAACCGCGACCAATCACATAGATATTTTCTTGCTTAAACCCGCGAGCTAAGAAAAGGTTTGCCACACTTTGTGCTCGCTCTTCAGACAGCTTTTGATTATAAGCAGCATCGCCAACATCATCAGTATGACCAACAATTTTCAATTTATTAAGATCATATTTATTCAATTGAGATGCTAGACGTACTAACTCAGCTTCATGACTCTGTTTTAACTCTGCATTATTAAAGTCAAACAACAAACGTTCTGGTAAACCTAAAGTCCATCCTTCATTTGTAAGCACAAAACCTTCTTTTTTGAGCAATTTTACCTGACGATATTTTAATGGCCCAAAACTCAGGCACCCTGCAAGAGTAATGCATAGCAATGCAATAAAGGAGAGTTTTAAAGATCTTGTATTCATAGATTAGCCTAAATTTAATTTTCAGGTTTATAGATAAACCAGCGTTCATCCGAATTTTTAGCCTTATACATTGCCTGATCTGCTTGCATAATGAAATCTTCGGGGCTAGATGCAAATTGTGATAAAGCAATACCTACACTAAAACTGAAGTAAATGGTTTGACCATTCAGATGCAAAGGTTCTTTGCAGCTTTCGAGTAAATTTTCAGCAATAGATATTAAATGATCAGCATGACTAATGGAATGCAAAATAACAGCAAATTCGTCGCCGCCTAAACGTGCGATAAAATCTTGATGACGTAAACGGGTTTGCAAGCGATTCGCCATTTCTTTCAAAACTTCATCTCCAGCCAAATGTCCAAACTGGTCATTAATCGCTTTGAAGTTATTATTATCTATAAATAATAAAGCAGATTTGTTATCGAACCCCTTATCTTCAAACATATCTAAAAGAATTTGATAAAAATAATGTCTATTAGGTAATAAGGTGAGCTGATCGTGATGAGCCTGAAATGACAATTTACGATTTTCTTTTTGTAATTGATTATCCCATATCTGAATTTCTTCAAGTAACTCATTAAAAACAGTATTTAAATCTTGAAATTCTTTAATTCGATTATAAGGAAACCGAAGATTATAAGCTTTTTGCTCACTTACAATTTGAGCAATATTCGTAAGTGGATAAATAGCCTGCATAATTTGGCGATAAGTTAGATTTACTGACCACCACAAAGCGCAAACAATAAACAACATCGCAATTGCGAGCCCTACCATAATCATTTTTAGGAACTGCAATATTTTTTCTGAACTACCAAACAGGGTTAATTCACCTACATTTTGTTCGTGATGATAAATTGTAAGATGAACAGGTTCATTTAAAAACCAATGATCAAACCAGCCCTCTAAAATTGAAGTCTGACTTGATAATTTAAAACTTTGCGCAATAAGGTGATGTTCTGAATCATAAATATGAATAGTACGGATTGAATGATCATTCGTATATTCATTCAAAATTTGCTCTATCGTAATTTTGTCATTAAATACAACTGCTGGCTGAATACGTTCGAGCAGGGTATGGCTGAGCAATTGTAAATTTTGCTTGGCATAGGTTTCCATTGTAAAAACAGAAATCGATACAAAGGTAAAAGAACAAATAAAGAACGTAATTGCAAAAATCGTAAATTGAGACTTTCTAAATAAAGCATGCAGAGACGTGGACTGATACAACTTAGATATCATAATCCTTACTCCGCATTCTTAGCCAAGAGCAATACTCTCGGATCGATATGAACTTTGGAGTGACTTAAAGCATCTAAGTTAACTTTAAAGGTAGTGTAATTATTTTGATTATATAAACAAAAGATACTTCCTATTTCACAGTCTGAATTATTGATGCTTAAAGAAAGTAAAGAACGATAAGGATAATTCTGAATAAGATTTTGTTGTTGCTGGGGAGAAGTAGTAGAAAAATAAACAGCCTGACAATGTGACCGTGCAAAATCTTTCGCGTTTACAGTTTGAACACGATAATTATAAGACATTTGCTGGATATAAGATTGAAAGGTAGATGTAATAGAGGGATTATCAATAACACAAAGAGTAGGAGTATTTACATTCTCCCATTTACTGTAGCTTAGAATAGATAAAGTAAGCACATAAAAGTTATGTTTTGAATTGGCATAACAAGGCCCACTCGTAGCAAACACTACAAGTATGCAAACAAATACTTTCTTAGCGAACTGCCACATGGTGAGTTAATGCCAAACTATTGCACGAATAATCTATTCTACATGAAGTTGATAAAGTAAAAAAAGTTTAATATCTCATCTAACGTTGACTGAAATGCCTAAAAAAAAGGCATATATATCACTTTTTTCACAAAATAGTAGAAAAAAGCGGCATTCAAAAGAAAAAGGCTGAAATACCCCTTGCAAAGGGATCTTAATCCTCTATAATGCACATCCATCGGCGGTGATGCAGATAGAAACTTGTTGAAAAACAGTTA
>NZ_LMOE01000001.1:2297076-2297303 GCF_001423205.1 Acinetobacter sp. Leaf130 | reverse complement strand
AAYGGCTTTATCACAGCAACTCTTGCGGCAACAGCGGCAGATCCTGTGACTGGTCAGATTGTGATTCAYGCTGAGGCWGTAGATGCACAAGGTAACGTRGATGTTGCAGATGCAGAYGTGACCTTAACCATCGACACAACTCCACAAGACCTGATTACAGCAATTACGGTTCCTGAAGACTTAAATGGCGACGGTATCTTAAACGCTGCGGAACTTGGTACAGACGG
>NZ_LMOE01000001.1:2296752-2297034 GCF_001423205.1 Acinetobacter sp. Leaf130 | reverse complement strand
AAGACCTGATTACAGCAATTACGGTTCCTGAAGACTTAAATGGCGACGGTATCTTAAACGCTGCGGAACTTGGTACAGACGGTACTTTCAATGCACAAGTGGCATTGGGACCAGATGCAATCGAYGGCACAGTRGTCAATGTTAACGGTACWAACTACACCGTAACAGCAGCTGACCTGACCAACGGCTTTATCACAGCAACTCTTGCGGCAACAGCGGCAGATCCTGTGACTGGTCAGATTGTGATTCAYGCTGAGGCTGTAGATGCACAAGGTAACGTGG